>JBILUL010000089.1:0-19613 GCA_044371005.1 Phycisphaerales bacterium
GCTGGCCGGGATGGACTCGTTGCTGGCGTAACCGCTGTCGGAGATCAGTGCCGCGAAGAAGTCGATGTTGCTGTTTGCGCCGCTGCCGAGGCTCGCCAGCGGGAGGCTGTATTCACGCAGACCCGTGCCGTTGCCGGTGAACGCGCCGCTGTAGTTGATGAAGTTGAGGCTGTTGTCGAAACCACCACCGGTGAGTTCGAACGAGACGATGCCGAAGTTGCCGATGACGATGGAGAAGTCGGCCAGGAAGGGCATCGCGTCATCTGCGTTGAGCGCGAGATTCGAGCTGCCGCGACGGCCACCGTCGCCGTTGTCGCTCATGCCCGCGTCGTTGAAGCCGCCCGCGCGGGTATCAAGGAGCAGCACGATGTTGTTGTCGACGCCAGCGCCCGGCTGGAACGCGATGTACAGGTTGCTGGCATCGCTCTTGAAGTACAGCGAGCCGTTGCCCAAAGTGCCGCCGAAGCCATTGCCGGCGCCAGCGTACGAATAGGAGTTGCCGGGGCCGTACTCGTTGGCACCCAGCACGCCATCAACGACCGGGGTGCCCGCGACGAGGTCCACGCGCGTATCAACCAGCGCGGCGTTCGCCGAGCCAACCAGGGCAAGCAACGACAATGCGATCACATTCTTCATCGGTCTCTCTCCTTTGATTCATCTTTGCGCGAGCGTCCCACACATGAGGACCGCACGCGGAGTTGTACCACCGACCTCCTCAGCCAGTGGAAGGAGAATGATATCAGAAATCCGATTTCTGACGGTCCTTTGCCCCGCGAATGTGATAGAAATTCTGCAGCACACACCCAATGTAACGGTTCCACTCATTAGCAGCGTCCGAATAAATCAATCCAAGATCCGTCGCAACTGACCCATGAAATTCGCTTCAACAAAGCCCGGGTTGCCACCGGCTCCCACTAAGCGGCTGAAAGTCGGCTGACCATCGATCGGTTCGGCATCGAGTGAGTCAGCACAACTCAGCAGAGACGCAGCATCGCATGCCCCAACGCGAGTCTGCCTTCGGTGATGCGAGCACGCACCAGATCGCGGCACGTGTATAGTGCCTTGCTCGCGACCCTGACGGACAACTCGATGGTGCATCCAGTTCGTCCACCTGATCGACTTGATTGGCATCACCAATGACAACTCCACTCCCACGCACGCTTGCAGAACTTCGGAACTCGGGCTACCGGTCGCGATCGGTGAAACAGGAACTCCGGGAGAACATGACGGCCGCCCTTCGCAGGGGCGAAGACCTCTTCCCGGGCATGGTCGGCTACGAAAGCACCGTCATCCCGGAAATCGTGAACGCCATCCTCGCGGAACACGACATGCTCTTCCTGGGTGAAAAAGGGCAGGGCAAGAGCCGCCTGATGCGGATGCTCGTGCAGTTCCTTGACCCGATGCTTCCCTTCCTCGACATTCCGGTCACCTTTCATGGCGGCTGCCCGGTCCACGAAGACCCCACCTGCCCCATCACCTCACGAGGCAAGGAGTTCCTCGCCCTGCACGGTGACAACGCGCCAATCGCCTGGTGGCCCCGCGAAAGCCGGTACGCTGAACGCCTCGCACCCGGAACCAAGTTCGCCGACATCATCGGCGAGATCGACCCCGCCAAGCTGGTCGGCGGCACCAGCATGTCAGCCGAGGATGCCCTCCACTTCGGGCTCATTCCCCGCATGCACCGGGCCATCTTCGCGATGAACGAGTTGCCCGATCTCGACGATCTGGTGCAGGTTGGACTCTTCAACATTCTCGAAGAACGCGATGTGCAGATCCGCGGCTACCCGATCTCCTTTGACCTCGATGTCTGCGTGCTCTTTTCCGCCAATCCGACGACCTACAACCGCTCAGGCAAGGTGATCCCGCAGCTCAAGGACCGCATCGGCGCCACGATCCAGACGCACTATCCGCGGCAGCGCGACATGGGCATCGAGATCATGGAGCAGGAAGCGGCGATCGACCTTGCTGGCGAGTATCCGGTGCTGGTGCCTCGCTTCATGAAGGAGATCGTTGAGCAACTTTCGCTCGTGGCTCGCCGCAGCAAGCACGTCGATCATGCTTCGGGCGTATCCGCACGCTTCAGCATTGCGAACTACAAGACGATGATTGCCTCGGCCCGTCAGCGGTCGATCAGGCTTGATGAGCGGCCCGCGGTGCCGCGGATCAGCGATCTGGCGCATTTCCATGCCAGCAGCACAGGCAAGCTTGAACTCGACATGATGGGCACGCACCAGATGACCGAGCGACAGGTGCTTGATGCGCTGCTGGCCGATGCCATCAAGGCGGTCTACAGCGAGTACGTCGACAAGCACGGGCTCGAACAGGTCACTGACATCTTCGCCAAGGGAATCACGCTTGAAGTCGGCGACATGCTTCCCAGCACCCAGTATGAAAAGCTCCTGACCCGCGTGCCGCCGGTCTGGGAGAAGGCCTTTGAAGTCAATGCGAGCAAGGACCCGGCAGTGCGTGCAAGCTGCGTGGAGTTCGTGCTCGCCGGACTCTGGGCCAACGAAAAGATCAGCCGTTCGCAGCGGTTCGGACGCACGCAGTACGATGCCTGAGGAACGCACACCCCTGATGAACCAGCCGCCCATCCAACCCGAAGACCCCTCGCTTCCGGCACATGACACACCCCCGGGCCTGGTTCACACCTATCTGGCCTACGACCCGGCACGTTTTCCATCGCCTCAGGCTCAGGCCCAGGCTTCGAGCGATCTTGCCAGCAACGCGATGGAACACCTTCTGGCCTACGGCGACCTGCATGAACTGACGGAAGAGGAACTTGCTCGGGCGATCAGGCTGGACCCAAGCATGTTCGCGAGTCTGGGCCCGAGCCTCGATTCCATCGCCGCTCAGCTGCGTGAACGCAAGCGGCAGATTCTGTCCACGTACGAGACGCAGCACGCCCGCGAGCAGGCCTCGCGTGCCGCGGACCGCATCGCCCGCAAGGCACACCCGCCCCGTGAGTTCAAGGACCGCTTCGACAAGGCCGCACGCTCGGGCCAGATCCGCGATGTGGAACGGCTCTGGTACGAACAGAAGAACGAGGAATCCCCATTCGCCATCGAGCTGCTCAAGCTGATGGAATCGCTGGGCGACAAGTACCTCGTTGAGCAGCTCGCCGGCAAGTACGCCTTCACCGGCTCCACGCCGATGGATGTACCCGAGGCACTCGAAATCAAGGAAGAGCTCGAAGCAATCGACAAACTCCTTGAGCAGATCGCTGAAGCCATGAAGAATGCCACCATCGGCATCATCGACATGGATGCTCTCAGTGAGTTTGCCTCCGCCGATTCCATCGAGGAACTCAACAAGATTCAAGAGCAGATCGAAGCCTTTGTCCGCCAGCAGGCTCAGGAACAGGGCCTTGAGAAAACCGCGCAGGGATACCGATTGTCTCCTCAGGCGATGCGGACCTTTCAATCGAAGCTTCTCACTGAGATCTTCTCCTCACTCGCCGCGGCACGTTCAGGCCGCCACGAGGGCAGCATCACCGGCGACGGTGTCGTCGAAGTCTCACGGACTCGCCCCTATGAGTTCGGTGATGCCGCGTCCAACCTCGATGTCGTTCAGACCCTGACCAACGCAATGCTCCGGCAGGGACGAAGCGGCGAACGCGGCGGGTTCCAGCTCCGCCACGATGACATCGAAGTGCATCTGACCCGCAACACGCCGCGCTGCGCGACGTGCGTGCTGCTCGATATGTCCGGCTCGATGCGCTACAACGGCCAGTACATCAACGTCAAGCGCATGGGCCTGGCCCTCGATGGGCTCATTCGCTCCGAGTACGCGGGTGACTATCTCCAGTTCATCGAGCTCTTCACATTCGCCAAGCCACGGCACATCAGCGAAATCGCCACACTGATGCCCAAGCCCGTCTCCATCTCCTCCCCCACCGTGCGCCTCCGCGCCGACATGAGCGACCCCAAGCAGAGCGAACTGCGGATCCCCCAGCACTTCACCAACATCCAGCGCGGACTCCAGCTCGCACGCCAGTTCCTCGCGCCCCAGGCCACCCCCAATCGCCAGATCATCCTGATCACCGATGGCCTCCCCACGGCGCACTTCGAGCAGCAGATGCTCTACATGCTCTACCCGCCCGACCCGCGCACCGAGGAAGCAACCATGCGCGAGGCGGCCCAGTGCTCACGCGAACGGATCACCATCAACATCTTCCTGCTCCCCAGCTGGTCGCAGACGAGCGAAGATGTGCAGTTCGCTCATCGCATGGCGGAATCGACCAAAGGCCGCGTCTTCTTCACCGGCGGACGAGACCTCGACCGCTTTGTCGTCTGGGATTATGTGAATCAGCGCCGCCGCATCATCGGGTCGTGAGCCAGCAGGCCCGTCATGGAGGACGAACCCGGCGGATGGTCGAGGGATTCCCGGTTTTGATGCCGATCTGCGCAAGAAAGCACCGCGAGGAGGCTCGCGGTGCATGAGAGCATTGGGTCTTCTGCCGGCGTGCTCAGGCGTGCACGGGACCGCCGGAGCGGGCCACGACTTCCACAGCTGCCGACTGCGATACATCGCGAACGCTCGCGGCGTGATCCTGCATGGCCGCAACGCCCCAGGGCTTCTGACGCATCGCCGCGATGGCCCTCGCCGCCGCGACCGCGGCGGTCGCCGTCGTGATCATCGGAATGTTGAACCGCACCGCAGTCGACCGGATCCGCCCCTCATCGGTCTTCCAACCGGTGCGGGTAGGCGTGTTCATGATCAGGCAGATCTGACCGTTGGCCATCAGGTCGATGACGTTGGGTCGAGCGCCACTGGCAACCTTCTGCAGCACGGTGGGTTCAAGCCCGTGTTCGCGAAGCACGCTGGCGGTGCCTTCGGTCGCATAGACCTTGAAGCCAAGTTCCATCAGCGTCCGCGCCGGTTCAATCACCTCGAGGCGATCCGCAGGACGCACCGAGATGAAGACGCCACCCTTGGCCGGGTCGGTGGGCAGCCATGTCCCGCCGGCCATCTGGCTCTTGGCAAAGGCGATGGGGAACGAGGGGTCGATGCCCATGACTTCACCGGTCGATCGCATTTCAGGCCCGAGCACCACATCGACGCCCGGGAACTTGCTGAAGGGGAAGACCGATTCCTTGATGGCGTAGCACCCGCTGAGCGTGCGCTCGCGTGCGCCCAGCGATTCAAGCGTCTTGCCCATCATGACCTTCGCCGCGATGGCGGGCCACGGCACGTGCGTGGCCTTGCTCACGAAGGGCACCGTGCGGCTGGCGCGGGGGTTGACTTCGATGATGAAGATCTGGCCGTCCTTCACGGCCAGCTGAATGTTCATGAGGCCACAGAGCGAAATCTCCTTCGCAATCGTGCGGCCAAGGTCTTCGATGCGGGTGATGATGTCCTTGGAGAGCGAAACGGGCGGGAGCGAGCAGGCCGAGTCACCCGAGTGAATGCCCGCCTGTTCAATCTGCTCCATGATGCCGCAGATCAGCGCCTTGGCATGCGGATGCTGCACGCCAGCCTTTCCGGTGATGGAAGTGGGCGTGAAGTCGGCCACGACATCCACATCGACCTCGATCGCGCCAGCAAGGAACTTGTCGATGAGCACGGGCGCATCATCAAGACCCGACGTCGCCAGCGCGGTGGTGATGAAGCTGCGCAGGGCCTTCTCGTCCTGGCAGATTTCCATCCCGCGGCCGCCAAGCACATAGCTTGGGCGGATCAGCACCGGATAGCCGATGCGTGCAGCTTCGGCCACAGCAGAATCGAAGGAACGGGCGATGCCCGAGGGCGGCCTCTGCAGCCGCAGACGCTCAAGCAGCGCATCGAATCTGTCGCGGTCTTCAGCCAGATCGATCGAATCGACGCTCGTGCCGATGATCGGCACGCCCGCGCTGACCAGACCGTGCGCCAGGTTCAGCGGCGTCTGGCCGCCAAACTGCACGATCACACCATGCACCTTGCCACCGGGCTCGCCCAGCGGCACACCGTTGAGCCGCTCGATGATGTTCACCGTGTCTTCGAGCGTCAGGGGCTCGAAGAAGAGCAGATCGCTGGTGTCGTAGTCGGTGCTGACCGTCTCGGGATTCGAGTTGATCATCACGCTCTCGAAACCAAGCTCATCCGCGGCGAACGCCGCGTGACAGCAGCAGTAATCGAACTCAATCCCCTGACCGATGCGATTGGGCCCGCCGCCGATGATGACCACCTTCTTCTTGTCGGTCACCCGGATCTCATCGTCACCTTTGTATGAGACCGCCGTCTGCGGCTGAGACACCTTCGTCGGCGGCCGCTCATACGTGGAGTAGTAGTACGGCGTGACCGCCTCGAACTCCGCGGCACACGTATCCACCAGTTTGTACACCGGCTCGATGCCCAGCTGCTTGCGCCGCTGACGAACCGCCAGGACCGACTGCGGAGTCAGCTTGCCCGTGTACAGGTTGGCCAGCTGCGCATCGCTGTAGCCCAGCTGCTTGGCCTCAAAGAGCACCTCGGCCGGCACCGCCTCAAGCGACTTGTAATCGCAGAGCCGATCCTCGAACTCGACGAGCTGCTTGATCTGATCAAGGAAGAAGTGGTCGTACTTGGTGAGCTCGTGCACCCGATCGATGCTCCAGCCCATCTTGAATGCATACCGCACGTAGTAGAGACGGCCCTGGCTGGGCACCGCCAGCTTGCGGGCAAGCTTGTCCAGCGGAATCGGCCACTCGATGGGCTGCCCATCCGCCGTCCGCAGGCCCGTATCGCTCACATTGCCGGTGCCGGGCTTCGCGCCCGACGAAACATCCAGGACCAGCTGGTTGTGCTCCACCGCCCGCATCGCCTCAAGCCACTTGTCGTTGCGATCCAGCCCCAAGCCAAACCGCTTCACGTCCATCGAACGAATCACCTTCTGGAGGCTCTCCTTGAAGGTGCGGCCGATCGACATCGCCTCACCGACGCTCTTCATCTGCGTCGTCAGCGTTTCATCCGCCTCCGGGAACTTCTCGAATGTCCAGCGGGGCATCTTCGTGACGACATAGTCGATCGTCGGCTCAAAGCACGCACTCGTCGTGCCGGTGATGTCGTTGCGGAGTTCATCCAGCGTGTACCCAACCGCCAACCTCGCGGCGATCTTCGCAATCGGGAACCCCGTGGCCTTGCTGGCCAGCGCGCTCGAACGCGAGACGCGCGGATTCATCTCGATGACCACCATCTCAAAGGGCTTCTTGCCAGTGACCGGATCGGGCGTGGGATTGGGGTTCACGCCAAACTGCACATTGCTGCCGCCCGTCTCGACGCCCACGGCCCGCATGATCGCAATCGCTGCGTCACGCATCGCCTGGTATTCCTTGTCCGTCAGCGTCAGGATCGGCGCCACCGTGATCGAGTCACCCGTGTGCACGCCCATCGCATCGATGTTCTCGATGCCGCAGACGATGACGCAGTTGTCCTTGCGGTCGCGCACGACCTCCAGCTCGTATTCCTTCCACCCGATCACGCTCTGATCGATCTGCACCTGCTTGATCATGCTCGCGGCCAGCCCGCGGCTCATGATGTCCTTGAACTCCTCCATGTTGTACGCGATGCCACCACCCGTACCGCCCAGTGTGAAGGCCGGACGCAGAATCGCCGGAAGACCGATGTCCTTGATCGCTTCCATCGCCTCTTCCATCGAGTTCACGACGGTCGCCTTGGGAAGCTTGAGCCCGATGTCCTCGCAGATCTTCTTGAAGGCCTGACGGTCCTCAGCCCGGTGAATCACCTCGCGGTTCGCACCGATCATCTCGATCTTGAACTCACTCAGCGTGCCATTGTCCCACAACGCACACGCACAGTTGAGCGCCGTCTGCCCGCCCAGCGTCGGCAGGATCGCGTCAATCCGCGGCCCGCGGCTGTTCTCAAGCTCAATGATCTTCCGCACCGCCTCCGGATTGATCGGCTCGATGTACGTCCGGTCGGAGAACGCCGGATCAGTCATGATCGTCGCCGGATTGCTGTTCACCAGCACGATCCGGTACCCCTCCGACTTGAGCGTCTTGCACGCCTGCGTGCCGCTGTAGTCAAACTCGCACCCCTGACCGATCACGATGGGGCCGCTGCCGAGCACGAGAATGGTCTTGATATCTGTCCGCTTTGGCATGTTTGTCCGGTGGCGAGAGGGGCCCGTCAGTCGGTCTTTTCGACTGACGCTGGGAGGGGGAAGCGCAAACTTGGTCACGATAGTCCCGCCGCTGAAAACTTCAAGTTCGCAGGACGTTTGGCGGGGCAAATGTCAGATTATTCACGCCGATTCCTCGCCCGCTCGCCTCTGCCCCTCCGCCGCGATCCTCGGCGACGTGCCGCGCGACGCCAGCCCACTCGGGCCCCTACCGTCTCGGTCCAAGGAATCACAGGGCCCGGGCGTCTGGGCCAGGGCTGGCCACTAGCGAACGAGCACCCCATGTCATCATCCGACACAGTCCTCAAAACGGTCATCATCGGCTCCGGCCCCTCCGGCTGGACCGCCGCCATCTACGCCGCCCGCGCTCAGCTCGAGCCCGTGGTCTACACAGGCGTTCCCAAGCAGGACCCCGGTCCGATTCTCCCCGGTGGCCAGCTCATGCTGACCACCGAAGTCGAGAACTACCCCGGCTTCGAGCACGGCGTCATGGGCCCCGAGATGATGGAGAAGTTCCGCAAGCAGGCCGAACGCTTCGGAACCAAAGTCATCGAGGAAGATGTCAATCGCTGCGACTTCTCCAAGCGCCCCTTCGAACTGCACACCGATGGCGGCATCGTCAAGGCTCACTCAGTCATCATCGCCACCGGCGCCACCGCCAACTGGCTCGGCCTCGAGAATGAAATGCGCCTGGCCACCACCGGCGGCGGCGTCTCCGCCTGTGCGGTCTGCGACGGCGCGCTTCCCGTCTTCCGCAACCAGCCTCTCGCCGTTGTCGGCGGCGGCGATACCGCGATGGAAGAAGCGTCATACCTGACCAAGTTCGCCAGCACGGTCTATGTCATCCACCGCCGCGAATCGCTGCGTGCAAGCAAGATCATGCAGAAGCGATTCCTGGACCGCCCCAACGCCAAGGTTCTCTACAACAAGGCCGTGGTCGATGTTCTGGGCGGCGAGAAGATCGAGGCCGTCCTCATGGAAGACACCGTCACCAAGGAACGCTCGCGTCTGGAGGTCAAGGGCCTCTTCATCGCCATCGGCCACACTCCCTCCACCAAGTTCCTCAAGGGCGCTGGCGTTGAACTGACGGATGCAGGGTACATCAACCTCACGACACGCGGCAGCAAGACCAACATCCCCGGCGTCTTCGCCGCGGGCGATGTGGCCGATGCCGAGTATCGCCAGGCAGTGACCGCCGCGGGAATGGGATGTCAGGCCGCGCTCGACTGCGAACGCTGGCTGGCCGCCGAGGGCATTCACTAAGCAACGCCGCGGCATTCGGCACTGCGCAGCGGACCCATGCCTCCCCCTCCCGTCTCCTTGAACCTGCCTGATTTCCTTGCGCTGCTTGGTGTCAGTCTCGTTCTGGCCTGGGTGGTGTTGTGCCTATGGACCGTGGTCTCGATCGTGCGTCCCCCGCGCCGGACCTACGCATGGGCACTGGCTCGCAATCGCCCCGGCGACCCGTCCGAACTGGTGCCGCAGTCACGCGCCTTCTCGACCTGGACCTTCGAGAGCGACGACGGTGGCCTGCACCTTCCCGTCTGGGACCTTCCCGGCGACGATCCCTCAGGCCCCGTTGCGATTCTCTCGCATGGCTGGGGCGACTCTCGCATTGGAGCCCTGTCTCGCATTCCCTGGCTGCTGCCGATCTGTTCTCGCATCATCGCATGGGACATGCGCGGCCATGGCGACGCCCCGGGCCGCTGCACTCTTGGTCACCGTGAGTCTGCCGACCTGCGTCGACTCTGTGAACGCGCATCACCATCGCGTCCGATCGTCCTCATCGGCTGGTCGCTCGGCGCAGGCGTGAGCATCGACGCGGCACGAACCACTCCGGGCATCGCCGGCGTCATCGCTGAGGCTCCCTACCGGCACATCCACACGCCTACACATCACATGCTGCAGGCCCTCGGAATGCCCTGGCGCAGCAACCTCCTGCCAGCATTGAGCATCATCGGGTGGTGGGTCGGTGCCGGAATCCGTTGGCGACGGCCTGAGCCCTTCGACCGCGCTGCAAAAGCTCGGCAACTGACCTGCCCCCTGCTGGTGATCCACGGAGATCAGGATGAGATCAGTCCCCCGCACGATGGCCAGGAGATCGCCGCCGCCGCGTCGCGAGGAATCTACACCGCCATCGCCGGCGGCGGACACCATGGCCTGTGGACGCAGGAAGCAACCGTCATCCAATGCTCGCAGCATGTCGCCGCGTTCATCGAGCAGGTGGCGCATTCGGCGCCGGAGTCACCCAGCGCGACTCCGCAAGACTCTTGAGTCTGGCCACCAGTTCAGCGGCGTGTTCCTCCCCCACTTCCGCAGCACGCTGAGCGTACTTCACGCCGTTGGCGGGCTGAGACGCACGCTCCCACCACTGTGCCGCCGCGAGAGCCAGATCGCCGCGTGATGGCTGCGCATCCGAGGCATCCGAGTACAACACCGCGGCATCCGCGGGCCGCGAGAGCAGCCCAAGACACTCGCCCATGGTCTGCAGCACGCCCGGCTCCAGTCGCTGCGCGGCATCAAGCCCCATGAGAACCTCAAGTGCTTCCGAAGGCTTGTTGTCACGCTTGAGGATGCGTGCATCAAGCACCCGCCAGAGCGTCGAATCCGGCTCGAGTTCGCGAGCCTTGGCCACATGCTGAGCCGCCAGCGAGATCTTGTTCTCGCGCAGCTCAAGGTCGGCCAGCGAACCCCACGCCGCGGCGGAATCGGGCTTGAGTTTCACTGCCAGCAGCAGGTTCTTCGAAGCCTCGAGCGAGTCCCCCTGCTTGATCTGCATCTGCGCGAGAAACAAAGGCGCTTTCCAATCCGTCTTGTCCAGTTGCTGCGCCGCTTCGAAGTGCTCGCGAGCGCGTGGGGTGTTGCCCAGCATGCTCGCCACAGTGCCCGCGGCGAGTTGAATGGCGTGGGTGGGTTCGCCTGAGGCAATGGCCTGCTCGTACGCCGCGTACGCCTCCTTGGTCTGCTGCAGCGCCACGAGCACTTCAGCCTGCTCGACGTAGAGCCGCTGCTCCTCGGGGTGCTGGGCGATGGCCTCGGCGAGGATGGTGCGTGCCTTGGCAAACTCCCCATCGCGCTTGAGCGTGGAGATGGCATTGAGCACCTGATCCATGGCTCCCGGCACGGGAGCGGTGCGGGCAGTGGCCCCATCAGCGGGCGCTGGAGTCGGTCGGAGCGTCAGGAGGACGCCTGCGGCGGCGGCCAGGGCAAGGACTCCAACCGCTGCGAGGGCCCACGGACGCGAGGATGCTTCAGGAGGCTTCGCCGGGGCGGACGCGTCAGATTGGCCGGTTTGGGGCATGGGAGTCCAGTTCAAAACAGATGGCAATCCTGCGGGAGAAGCTCGGTCAGAGTTCGGGAAAAGGTTGCCGCGTCACCTACACTGTTGGCGTCATGTCAGGCACAGAACCAACCAACTCAACTGCGGCTTCGTCGGCTACTTTGGCCGAACTCCCCAAACAATACCGCCCCGCCGACCACGAACCCCGAGTGTGGGATGCGTGGATGGCCGGAAAGGCCTTTCATGCCTCCCCCGAACGGGTCCTGTCAGGTGTCGCGAAACCTTACTGCGTCCTGATGCCACCGCCGAACGTGACGGCGGCCTTGCACCTTGGTCACGCCCTGAACGGCACGCTGCAGGACATTCTGGTCCGCACGCATCGGATGCGCGGCTTTGAAGCGCTCTGGATGCCGGGAACGGACCACGCGGGCATCGCTACGCAGGCTGTGGTGGAACGCCGCGTGATGAAGGAGGAGAAGAAGCGGCGCACTGATTTCTCGCGCGAGGCGTTCATCGCCAAGATTCAGGCCTTCAAGGATGAGTACGAGGCCACGATCACCAATCAGCTCAAGAAGATGGGGTGCTCGTGCGACTGGGACCGTCAGCGGTTCACGATGGACCCGGTGTGCGCCCGCGCGGTTCGGGAAGCCTTCTTCCGTCTCTTTGCCGATGGCCTCATCTACCGCGGCAAGCGCCTTGTGAACTGGGACCCGGTGCTGCAGACCGCCGTCGCCGATGATGAGTGCGAGGACCAGGAACTCGACTCACACTTCTACTACCTGCGCTATCCGCTGGTGCATGCCCACGGCGCCTCGACGAGCAAGGAGCGTCGCGCGGGCCAGATGCCCCCGGACGATGCAGTGCCCGTCACGTGGTCGGAGCTTGCATCGCTGGGGTTCCCCGGCGCCGAGCAGTTCCCCGAGGATCAGCCCGCCTACATCACGGTCGCCACGACTCGCCCCGAGACGTACCTGGCCGATACAGCGGTTGCGGTGAATCCGCACGACCCGCGGGCCAAGGCGCTGCGGCATCTGTGCGTGGAACTGCCGCTGGTGGGCCGCGTGATTCCGATCATCGAAGATGAATACGTGGTGCTCCCCAAGTCGCTGGCTCGCAGCGATGAGGAAGCAGCGGACCCCAAGGCCGAGTTCGCCACCGGGTTCCTGAAGGTCACTCCAGCGCACGACGCAAACGACTACGAACTCTACCAGCGCCACAAGCAGCACATGGACATGTTCGCGGGCGGTCCCGGCCGCGCGCTCATCAACATGATGTCGCCCGATGGCCGCGTGAGCGACAAGCACGGCTGGACGGATGTGGGCTCCGCGCACCTGTTCGTCGGCAAGTCGATGTCCGAGGGCCGCAAGCTCGTGCTCAAGGAGTTCGAGGCGCACGCACTGCTCGAAAAGACTCGTCCGTACCGCCACAGCGTGAAGCACAGCGATCGCAGCAAGGCCATCATCGAGCCGTACCTGAGCGATCAGTGGTATGTTCGCGTGACCGACCCGCGGCTCGCGCAGGCGGCCAACGCGGCGCTCGATCCCTCGCAGCGCCATAGCCAGACCACTCCGTCCCGCCAGCCCGCAGCGACCGACGGACAGATGAAGTTCTTCCCCGCTCGCTACGCCAAGACCTTCGAACAGTGGCACGACAACATCCGCGACTGGTGCATCTCGCGTCAGCTCTGGTGGGGCCACCGCATCCCCGTCTGGCGGCGCGATTTCGCCGGGGTGAGTGAGAGCGAAGCGACAGGAATCACCACGACTCTTGCCGGCTACGCCGCACAGGGCAAGGTGGTCCTTCGCGACTCGGTCACTCCCGCCGACCAACCCGGCCATCAGCCCCTGGCCTTCGCGAGCCACCCCGGCTCCAGCGGAGTCTTCTCCGTCTGCGTCCGCGAGAACGATGACGCCGGAGCTGCGATCATCGCCTTCCTCGAGCGGAGCGGATTCGTCCAGGACAACGATGTGCTCGACACGTGGTTCTCCTCGGCGCTCTGGCCCATCTCGACCATGGGCTGGCCGGATGCCGCGCACGCCGCACGCGATACGGGCCTGAACGACTTCCCCGCACTGCTCAAGGCCTTCAACCCCACATCGTCCCTCTCGACTGCTCGCGAGATCATCACCTTGTGGGTCTCGCGCATGACGATGTTCAACCGCTACTTCATGGGCGAAGGCAGCGGCAAGGGCCCCGAACCCTTCGCGGATGTCTTCATCCACGCCGTCATCCAGGATGGCGAGGGCCGCAAGATGTCCAAGACGCTCGGGAACGGCGTCGATCCGCTCGACATCATCGAGTCGCACGGCGCCGATGCCATGCGCTACACGCTGTGCAACATGGCGACCAACACCCAGGACGTGCGCATGCCTGTGGTGAAGGACAGCAAGACCGGCAAGAACACCAGCCCCAAGTTCGACATCGGTCGCAACTTCGCCAACAAAGTCTGGAACGCCGCCCGCTTCACCATCGCCATGCTCTCAGGCCCCGGCGCGTCAATGCCCGCCGCACCGGTCGATCCGGCCGCGATGTCGCTGCCCGATCGCTGGATGCTCTCACGCCTCGCCGCGGCGGTCGATCGCATCAACAACGCCCTCGCCGGCTACGAGTTCGCCGAGTACTCACAGGCTCTCTACGACCTCTTCTGGCGAGACTTCTGCGACTGGTACCTTGAAGCCGTAAAGCCCACCATCGCCAACGACCCCGCCCAGCGCGCCTGCCTGCTGCAGGTTCTCGGCGCCATGCTCCGCCTGCTCCACCCAGTCATGCCCTTCATGACCGAAGCAGTCTGGGAGAAAGTCAGCCAACTGGTCGGCCCAGGCATCAAGGGCCTCACCTTCGAAGGCAATCGCAGCAGCACCCTGCTGGGCACCGCCGGATGGCCCGCATGCGCCAAGTCCTTTGCCAACCAAACGGCAGAGGTCGAGTTCGCACGTGTTCAGGCCATGGCAACCGCCATCCGCGAGGCACGGGCTGCCCAGAATGTCGCCCCCAAGCGCAAGGTCGTCCTGCACGTGCCAGCCCAGCTCAAAGCCTTCGTGTCGACCCACGAAGTGCTCCTGAGCACCTTCTGCACACTCTCTTCGATCACCGATGCTGCCCCGCCAGCGGGCGCGTTCGGGTTCTCGTGGGAAGCCCTGAACCTGTCTGTCAGTGATCTGTTCGATGCCGCTTCGGGGGACGCCGCGGCGGCCCCCGGTTCAATCAGCGAATCGGAAAGAGCACTCCTCACGAAGCGCAAGGGCGAACTCGATAAGGAGATCGTGACGTACGAAGGACGGCTGGCCAACCCCGGGTATGCCCTCAAGGCTCCCCCGCACATGGTGCAGGAGACCAAGGATAAACTCGATAAGGCCCACCAGGAACTCGCGGCGGTTTCGTCACGCCTTGGCGCCTGACGCGTACCACTGGGGCCAGTTTCGTCGCCAATCGTTCGTGGGGTCTTGCTCGAAGCAGAGGAGTACCGCGGCATGACGGGAATCACTCGGAGGGTCGGTGGCCTCATGGTCTGCCTCGCGGCAGCATTGGCCCCCAGTGCCTGCTCGCCCGCCGTTCACCCCTCCCAGAACTCGGGCAACCAGCCCTCACCCGCGATGCTTGCCGCGAACGCGGCACCACGCCCCGCGGCGGAACTGCTCCTTCAGACCGAGCCCTGGACCCTTGACGCCGCGGCGGGCAAGATCCTCCATACGCCCCACTACCGACTCTACACCACCTCCACCAAGTCCTTTCTGCTCGATCACCTCCCCGCCTTCGTCGAGACCGCAGCCGACCACTACCGCACCTCGCTGGGCACGCTCCCCCCGCCCCGCGGCTCCATGGAAATCTATCTGCTCGACACCCGCCCGCAATGGGAAGCCATGACCCAGCGGTTCATGGGCGATCAAGCCGACACGTACCTTCGCATTCAACGCGGCGGGTTCTCATACGACGGCCGCGCCATCCTCTACGACATCGGTCGCCGCGACACCTTCACGATCACCGCACACGAAGGCTGGCATGTCTACACGCAGAGCACCTTCAAGAACTCACTGCCCGTGTGGATGGAAGAAGGCCTTGCCACCTACATGGAAGGCTTCCGCTGGGATCCCAACGGGGCCGACCGCCCCACGTTCCTTCCCTGGGCCAACTTCGAGCGATTTGATCAGCTGCGCTGGGCCGTGCGAAGCGAGAAGCTCATGTCGCTTGATCTGCTCACGCGCAGCACGCCACAGGAACTCATCGCACGGGATGCCAACGCCGCGTTGCACTACTACGCGCAGGTCTGGGCGCTCGTTCACTTCCTCAACGAAGGTGAACAGGGAGCCTACCGCGAGGCACTTCGTTCAATCGTGAGTGACGCAGCCAGCGGGCAACTGGTGCCCAGAATCCGCCGCGAGCTGGGCGATCGTGCGGCCTCGAGTTATTCGTATCGCCGTCGCGGGGCGGACTTGCTCAAGCTGTACACGGGCAAGACCGCCGCGGAACTGGATCCCCAGTACGCTGCGTTCATGCAGCAGATCGTGAAGACCGGTACTCGCACGAACATCTGGCAGGGTCAGAGCCCGCTCGCCCCGGCTGCGATTCCCACGCCCGCAACGCCCTGAATCATCTGTCAGCTGAAAAAGAAAACGCCCGGACCGCAGCGGCCCGAGCGTTGATGATGTGCAGTGATCGCCGCGTCGTGCATCACATCGGCAGATACTTGAAGACCTGGCCACCAACGGTGGCTTCGGCCATCAGTCCGCCTGAAACACGGGTGAAGACAATGACGCCCTTGCTCGTGTCGGTGCTCGCAGCAACACCTGGCTTGAGGGCCACGGCCGATGCGTTTGCACTCAGTGAGAACTCGCCGCCCTTGAACTTGGCGACATCGGCTTCGCGCATGAAGATGACCAGTTCGCTGAAGGTCTGTGCGCCAATCTGGAGTCCGAAAGTGCCCTGCTTGATGTCGGCATAACCGACCTTGGCACCCTTCTCGTAAACCTCGCCGCGGCCATAGGAACCGCCCACCACGAACCCGGCCTTGCCCACCGAGGGGAAGATCGCATACCCGGCTGCCTTGCCAAGCAGTTCCTTGAGCGTGGGATCGGCGTTGGAGAAATCGGTCATCGCGGCCGTGACTGACGCAGAGAGCGATTGACGATCACCGTCGCTAGAGGGCGCGGTGGCGCACCCGTTTATCAGGCAAGCGCCGCAGGTCAGGGACGCGATCAGTGAACACAGATGAATGGTCTTCATGGCGACTCCTCGTGTCGGATGTGGCTCCGGCGACGACCGCATGCGTCGGTGCAACGCAGTCTGCCGGTGCGAAAATGATATGCGAGCACTCGCAACCGCCGGACGTCGCGCCAGCTCTGTTGCGAACAACGGGGAAGTCTTCCCGGTCACGAGACCGCTCTGGGGCTCATTCCATCGGCGTGTTCGGATCGGCGTTCGACGCAACCTTCTGCTCGGAAGGCTTCTCGCCCAGATACGTCAGCGACCGCTCCATCACCGCACGGACGATCGGACCGGCAGTTGCAGCACCGTAGTAGCTCCGCTTGGCTACGCGC
This sequence comes from Phycisphaerales bacterium, assembly GCA_044371005.1. Taxonomy (GTDB): domain Bacteria; phylum Planctomycetota; class Phycisphaerae; order Phycisphaerales; family UBA1924; genus UBA2402. The sequence goes on from JBILUL010000089.1 coordinate 16,913, forward strand.
TCCGGCCCCGGATCGTCGATGACCACAAGCGTCACGAGCTTGGGGTTCTCGTAGGGGCCCGCGGCAATGAAGCTGGGAACGTACTGGTGCTGCAGATAGCCAAAGGGCGGTGCCGGCGGCCGCGAGGTCCCCGACTTGCCGAACAGCGTGTACTTCCATGGATTGCCATCAGGCGCGGTCTTGGCGTACTTGGATTCCATCGACGCGACGACTCGCGTCAGCGTCTCGCGCGTCAGCTCAGCCACCTTGCGCGGAAGAACCCGGTAAATGACTCCGGCCGAGTCCCTGCCGCTGGTTGCGGTCATCCGCAGCCGCGGGATCGTGCCCGCCATCTCCCCGTCGCGCGCGAACGCCGAAAAGGCTCGAGCCATCTGGACGGCCGTCACTCCCACTTCGTTGCCATACGACATCGATGTGTGAGTGGTCACCCGCCAGTTGTCAAGCGACGTGACCATGCCCGCCGTCTCGCCGGGCAGACCGATATCGGTCCGCTTGCCGAACCCGAAACGAGTGATCCCGTCATGGAACTCACGCGGCGTAAGGCGCATCGCGCCCTTGATCATGCCGATGTTTGATGAGTTGACCAGCACATCACGCCACGACTGCGCCACCGCGGCGTGCACATCCCGGATTGGCTTGCCGGTGGGCGTGATCCAGGGACCTCCACCCTCCGTATCAAACATCTCATCGGGGCCAGCCTTGCCCAGTTCGAGCACTGTGGACCAGACAAAGGGCTTGAACGTCGACCCCGGCTCGTACAGATCCTCGACACACCGGTTGCGCCCGACACCCGGAGGCTTGGGCTTTCCCGACGCGTCAACATCGGGTTTCACGAGCCGGTAGCGAGCGCGGCTCGCGGCGATCTCATTGGCCTTCGAACGAACCAGGCCTCGGTTTGAAAACTGCTCCTTGGGCAGCGTGGGAAGCTCCACCAACCCCGGCACCGCGCGATAGACATCCGCCATCGCGAGAATCTCACCCGTGTTGGGATCCATGACGATGATGCGGCCACCCTGAGCATCGCAGGCTTCAACACCCCTGGTCAGCTCGTCGATGGCGATGCGCTGAATCTCAAGGTCGATGCTCATCGGAATGTCGGCACCCGGCTGAGCACGCTGGATCTGCCCCTCTTCAACCCAAAGCGGAGCACCAGCGGCGTCACGCACGTAGGCAACCTTGCCGGCCGTGCCGCCAAGGTCCTTGTTTCGCCGTGCCTCCAGCCCGGTCTTGTGCACGCCGCGGAACCCATAGAGACCCACCAGATTGGCGACCTCGCCGCCACCGGAGAACTCGCGAACGGGAAGCTGCTCGAAGCTCAGGCCCTTGAGCTTGAGTTTCTTGTCCTTGATGATCTCGCGAACAGCATCGACCTGCTCGGGCGTGAGCAGTTCGCTCAGGCTGAGGTAGCGCATCGGCTTCTTGAGCACGTTGCCCTTGCCTTCATCGTCCAACGAGGTCGGATAGACGCCGTTGACCTTCTGCGGCGGTTCGACGGTCGCTTCATCCTCGATCAACTCGATGGGTTCAGCTGCGGGCTTGAGCTTCGCCGCGGCGATGGCTTCGGATCGCAGCGTGTTCTGGGTCATCGCCCAGATGATCTTGTTGCCAATCTCCTCAGCCCTGTCACTGATCTCCTCGGACGATCCTCCGATGGCCTTGGCCAACGAAGTGGCAGTGCGGTCGATGTCATCAACCAGCGTCGGATCAATGACGACACGCTGCGCGAACCGAGTCGCAGCGAGGAGGCGTCCGCGCCGATCCGTGATGTCGCCACGCAGCGGAAGCTCACGCTTGACGCTCACCCGAGGAGTCGCCGCGTCGATCAGTTCCGGACTGGGGCGAAGCTGCAACTGCGCCACTCGCGCCAAGACCACGCCAAAGGTCAACGTGATGCCCACCATCAGGAGCGTGGAAGCGACGCGGAAAGAACGCGGAGGCTCACCGTCCGCCGCGGCAGAGGTCTCAGCCGTCGCGAGGCCCCCCGACTGTCGCTGATTCAACGGGATCATCAGTTCTCCTACGGATTCTTCTCGTCGTTCTTGGCGACACGAGTCGGACTGGTCTTTGGAGCCTGCTTTGAACCTGGCTTTGGGCCGGATTGGGGCACGTTCTTGGGAGTTGCCTTGGGCGCTGGCTTGGAGCCGGACTTGGGCGTCGTTGCAGTGCCTGCGGGCTTCGCCGCGGGCTTTCCGCCAGTCGGCGAGGCCTTTCCGGAGGCCTTGCCCGAAGCAGCAGGCTTGGCTCCCTTGGTTGCAGGCTGGCTCTTCGTTCCGGCACTCGACTTGGAACTTGCCTGAGAGCCCTTCTGGTTCGCGCCTGCCTTGCCCTTTGCCAGAGCACCGGCCGGTGAATCGCCAGTAGCTTCACCACCGCCTGGCACCTCATCTGAATCATCCATGGCCAGGCCCGGATTGAGCAGGCCCGGAGGACCGACCGGCGGATCGTCGGTGAGTGCCGCGAGCTGCTCGCGGGTAAGTGCCTTGTATGGCGCGATAGGCTGCAGGTCGAGGAGGCCCGCGGTCATCTGCTCGATCTGCGGGGGCGTAATCCGCTGGGCAATCTTGGTGCGAAGCATCCACAACCGCTCGTCCTTGCGGTCGATCCGAAGCTGCGCCTGAGTCGTCTCGCTCAAGGCCTGAATGCGTTCATGGCGCAAGCTCAGGAGCCAGGCCCCCATGGTCGCAAACGAGATGACGACGAC
>JBILUL010000090.1:0-19597 GCA_044371005.1 Phycisphaerales bacterium
CGCTGCCGCCGGGTCTCCCGCACCAGCACCCAAGCCGGCGGGCCCTGCCAACAACGACGATCTCGCCGCGATGATCGATCAGGCGCTCGCCGATGCTGGGTCATCGCCCGCACCTGCCGCCGCGGCACCGACACCGGCCCCCAAGCCTGCTGGCCCCGCCAACAACGACGATCTCGCCGCGATGATCGATCAGGCGCTCGCTGACGCGGGCACGGCTCCTGCCCCTGCCGCCGCGGCTCCACCACCACCAGCGCCCAAGCCCGCCGGCCCCGCCGACAACGATGATCTTGCAAAGATGATCGATCAGGCACTGGAAGATGCGGGTTCTGCTCCAGCCCCCGCGGCGGCTGCGCCGACGCCCGCGCCCGCCACTGCGCCCGCTCCCAAAGCGGCTTCACCCGCCGCGGAACCTGCGTCGCCACCACCAATCTCCATCGATGCGCTCGATGCACAGATTGCGCAGATGAGCGATCAGTTGATCAAGGACGAGTTGTCCGGCGGCCCGCAAGCAGTGCCGCCCGCGGCACCCGCCGCGCCACTCCCGCCACAAGCCGCGGCTCCCACCCAGCCCGAACCCCAGGCCGCAGCTCCAGCTCCGGCACCACCTGCCGCGCCACCACCAGCCGCCCCGGCACCCGCGGCGGCCCCACCGCCGCCTGCGCCAGCACCCGTCGCGGCGGCCGCGGCACCACCACCGAAAGCAGAAACAACCAACTCGCCAGCTCCGGTCGAGAAGGTGCCCGCCGCTCAGCCCGAAGCAGCACCGGTCGCCGCGGCGGCCGAAGTACCCCACGCTCCGGCCAAGCCTGCAGGACCGTCACTGGCCAAGCGAGCCTCCGATCTGATTCTGGTTTGTGCCCACAAAGTCCAAGCACTTGTGCTCCGTGGACTCACGCCCATCGGAAAACCGGTAGTCGCCGCGGCACCCGTCGAGCGCACACTGATCAACAGCTTTGCTGTCTATTCCGTGCTGCTGGGCCTTGGTGCAACGTACTACGCAGTGTTTGTGCGTCCCACCAAGTTCAACGCCCCGATCATCCCGCCGTTTAGTCTCAGCTCCGGCCACCTGCCGCACGCGCAGGCCGCGGGTGCCGGGCATGGCGAGCCAGCGAAAGCCAAGGGCGGAGATCACGGCGCAGCCAAGGACGATGGCCACGGGGGCGGCGACGCCAAGAAGGCCAAACCCAAGGCCAAGGGCAAGACACCGCCCAAGAAGAAAGCCGCGGCCAAGGCGGATGATCACGGCGGCGGTCACTGATCCGCAGCTGGGTGCCACACATCTCGCGAGCGAGTCAGGGTCAGAATCCCAACCTTCACCGTCAGCCACTCCTCTTCCTGAATCAATGCTGGCGCAGGCCCAGTCACCGAAAGGGTAAACCGTCGCCCCTGCTCCACCTTCGCGGCAGAGAACTCAAAGTTCATCACACTCTCGACGCATCGCGTTCCCACTTCGCTCTCGATCAACCGCGAAGCGGCCCGCGCGGTTCCGGTCTCGATCACCTTCCCCGGATCACGAACATCAGAAACCTCAAGCTGCGCAGCACTCTCATGCACCGCAGCGCCCGCGAGCTCGGAGGGCATCAAGGCAAGCGCGGGCTTGAAGCGCGTGATCCGCCCCTTCTCGTGATCAACCAGCGAGACCAGTGCGACCTTCCCCGAAGCATCTCGCTCGAAGGTCAGCGTTCGCCCCGCCAGGAGCTCGCTCTTCGTAACCGTTCGTGCTGCCCCATGCAGTTGCAGCGTCCATCGCCCCTGGTCATCGACTGAGGTGGCAGACCGTTGCTGCACGCGCGTGCCGTCGGCCGTCGCGACCACCTCGCGACGAGGTCCGGCGCGAAAGACATCGCGTGATTGAATGACTCCAGAATTCGCCGCGGCGGCGGGGCGCGGCGTTGAACCACACCCAGCACCCAACGACGCCAGACTCACGCCGAGCATGATGGCGCACGCCCGAAGGCTTCTCGCTGCGACGATGTCGAGGCTGGCACTCACGCGAGAACCGCGGCGAGCAGTTCCGCGATTCCCTGACCGCGAGTTGCCACGGTCTCCAGAATCTGACGCCGCCCGGCCACATCGCGCAGATCGCGAACCAGTTCGTTCTCGCCCGGATGATCGGCCTTGTTGCACACGAACAGATCAGCAATCTCGAGAATGCCAGCCTTGTCCATCTGCACCGCGTCGCCCATGCCCGGCGTGAGCACTACGGCCGTCTGATCGACAAACTGGCGGATCCGGGTCTCGTTCTGACCCGCGCCAACCGTCTCCACGAAGACCGTGTCGTATGCATCCTTGCCCGTGTGCGCCCCACCGATGAGTTCGATGATCTCGGGCAGCGCGTGATAGTCCTCGCCGCTGATGGCGAGACTGCGGTAGTAGACTGCTTCATCGAGCGTGTTGAAGTCGACGCGAAGGCGATCGCCCAGCAGTGCGCCACTGGTGATGGGGCTCATGGGGTCGAAGGCGATGACCGCGCAGCGACCGCTGTAGCCCGGCTCGTTCGCCGCGGCCTTGCGTGTGAACTCGCTGACCATCTGTGCCACCAGCGTCGACTTGCCTGCACCGGGCGAACCGGTGATGCCGACCACACGCCGCGGGCGGCGCTTGACCGCACCCGGCCGCGCCTTGAGCCCGGCATGCACCAGCGAAATGTCGCGAGCAAGCTGTGCCGAAGCTCCAATCGTGCCGACATCCTGCACCCGCTGACGGACCGCACCATGCACGGCATTCACGATGTCGATCAGACCCACCCCCGTGGTGAAGCAGCGCGCCACGCCCGCCGCGGCGAGCTTGGGGAGATCTTCCTGGGGCAGAATGCCGCCCATGTACACCGGAAGGTCAGGGCGACCCAGCGCGCGAAGCTCGTTGATGAGCTTGGGGCCAAGCACCAGGTGGGAGTTGCTCATCATCGACGCGCAGACCACATCGCAGTCCTCGTCGCGGGCGGAGATGGCCAGGCTGCGGGGCGTCTGCCAGAGGCCCGAGTAGATCACATGCACACCCGAGTCACGAAGAGCACGGGCGATGACCTTCACGCCCCGATCGTGGCCGTCGAGGCCCATCTTGCCCAGCAGCACCCGGGGCCGGTGAGGCAGATCGGCGCAGCGGTCCTTCTTCTCGAACTCGGTGGTAGCGACAGAGAGTGCGGTAGTCATATGACATCCCAAGGATAGTGTGTGTACCGACCCGGGAGCGGGGGGAAGGCCGGGGGTATCGGGGGAAGCCGCGCAACGCTCGAATGGGGGGCTCCTCGCGTCCCGGCATGACGGCTCGATCGCTATACTTGGCGCGTGTGTCCGGCGGCCTCACCCAATGGCCGGGGAATGGTGCAAGATTTGGCCGGACATTCCCGAACAGAAGGTGATTGCGGTTCGCACGGACCAATCCAACCGAACCTTCGCCTCGACCTTGAATCCCCCTCACGAACGCACGAGGGGAGTACAGACTTGCTCCAACCGCAGAATTCGCCAACTCCCGATTGAAAGGATTGCTCCACGGTATGAACACCCAACTGTCCCGCCTTCGCTCCTTCCGCCCCGCAGCATGCCTTGTCCTGTTCGCGGGCCTCGCCCCGATCGCCCTGGCTGATCTGCCCGGTGCCCTCGACCGCATCCCAGCCAACGCCCCGATCGTCGTCGCCATGCGCGACATGGAAGGGACCAACGCCAAGTTCACCAAGTTCATGGAGTCGGTCGGGTTCCCCGTCGGCGAAGGCGACGAGAATCCCATGGCCATCACCCAGAAGATGCTCGGCACTGCCGGCCTCAACGGCAAGGGCAGCGCCGCGTTCGCCCTGATCCCCGGCGCGGACGGCAAGGTCGTCATGGGTGATGAAGGTGGCGAACCCACCGTTGTCGCCATCGTGCCCGTTTCCGACTTCGCCGCGTTCGTCAAGGCCATGGGCGCCGAGAAGGCCGATGGCGTCACGACGATCACCTTCGACAATGAGAAGGGCTACGCCAAGGACCTTGGCGGCGGTTACGCAGCCCTCTCCCCCACCGCCGGACTCCTCGAGAAGTTCGAGGGCAAGGCCGGAGCTTCCTCGGAACACGCCAAGGCGCTGGGCAAGAACGGCGGCTCGGTCGCCGATTCGAGCGACATGGTGATCATCGCCAACATCCCCTTCCTGCAGGACCAGCTCAAGGCCGCGGCTGACCAGATGGCCATGCAGGCCGAGCAGATGGCCGCCATGGCCGGCGAGCAGGGCGCTGGCCTCACCCAGAACGCCAAGATCGGCAAGATGGTGCTCAACACCTTCGCCCGTGATGCACAGGTCGGCGTCCTTGGCTTCAGGTTCGCAGAAAAGGGCGTCTCCATCGATCTGGGAGCCCAGTTCAAGGAAGGCTCCGAAATCGCCAAGTTCTTCGCCGCCAGCGGCAAAGCCTCCGCGCTGCTGGGCAAGGTTCCCAACCTTCCCTTCTACTTCGCCGGCGCGATGGATATGTCCGCCCCGGGCATCAAGCAGATCGTGAAGAACCTTGGCACGCTCCAGAATGAAGGCAAGAAGCCCGAGGAGATCCAGGCCTCGATGTTCATGGGCAATGCCGAAAAGGTTGACGGCATGGCCTTCGTCCTGGGCGCCAGCAACAACGCCATGATGGGCGGCGGCCTGTTCGTCAACACCGTGATGTACACCGCAAGCAAGGACCCCAAGGCCGTCATGACCTCCTTTGCGGATGCTCTCAAGGGAGCCAACGGTCAGAAGTCCGGCCCCGTCACCACCACCTCGACCTACAAGGCTGAAGCCGCGGAAGTCAGCGGCGTGAAGGTCGACACCTGGACGTCGAACATGGAGTTTGACCCCAACGATCCGATGGCCGCACAGGCTCAGATGATGAGCAGCATGATCTTCGGTCAGGGCATGACCGGCATGAACGCTGGCGTCGACTCGGGCATCGTCTCGGTCTACAGCCAGAACACCCCGCTCATGACCAGCGCTCTCGAAGCCGCCAAGTCCGGCAAGGGCGCACTCGCCGACGACGCGCTGCTCAAGGAAGCCCGCGCGAATCTTCCCGAAGACCGCACCATGGAGTTCTACATCGGCGTCAAGCCGCTGATGGATGCCGCGGTCGGCGCCATGGCCATGTTCGGCGGCGGCCCCGAAGTCACCGTTCCCCCGCAGCTCTCCCCCATCGCTGCCGGCGGTTCGGCCAACAACGGCGGCGTCGCCTTCCGGATGTACGTCCCCTCGGATGTCATCAAGGGCATCTCCGAAGTCGTCAAGCAGATGGACGCTGGCGAAGATGAAGAGATCGATGAAGATGCCGACATGAAGAAGCCCGAAGGCGACAAGCCCCCGCGTTTCTGAGTTCTGATCTGAGTTCTTTCGCAACCGCCGCGGTACCCCGCGGCGGTTGCATTTCACGATGACCACCTGGCACCTTGCCCACGGCTCCACGCTCGAACTCTCCCGCCCCGCAGTGGTGGGAATCCTCAACATCACTCCCGACAGTTTCGCCGATGGCGGGCGACACATGGACCCGGCCGCGGCATGCGCCGCCGCGGCCCGCATGGCCCAAGCCGGCGCACACATGCTCGACATCGGCGGCGAATCCACGCGCCCCGGCTCCCAGCGCGTCAGCCCCGAAGAGCAACTCGCTCGCATCCTCCCCGTCATCAAGGCCATCCGCAACACGCCGGGCGTGCTCTCGACTCTGCCCCTGAGCGTCGACACCACGCACGCTTGCGTTGCCCGCCCCGCCATCGATGCAGGCGCCAACGCCATCAACGATGTCTCAGGCGGCACGGAAGATCCATTCATCCTGAACCTCGCGGCATCAACTGGTGCGGGCTTGATCCTGATGCATCGCCTGCGCGAGCCTGGGCAAGACCAGTACTCAGATCGATACGCCGCAGCACCCGACTACGGCAACGTGGTCGATGCCATCGGCTCGTGCTTCGAATCCCTGCTGATCCCCGCAGCCAGAGAGCGGGGAGTCGGCTCCTCCCAGATCGTGATCGACCCTGGCCTCGGGTTCGGCAAATCCGTCGACGACAACCTCCAGCTGATCAGAGGCACCCCATCCTTCATGACGCGGCTTCAACTGCCGCTCATGAGCGCCCTCTCCCGCAAGAGCTTCGTCGGAAGAATTTCCCTGGGCCGTGAATCGACCCCCGAAGAGCGACTGGCGGGAACACTGGCACTGAGCATTGAACATCTGCGGTTCGGGGCCCGGCTCTTTCGCGTCCACGATGTGCCCGAACATGTTCAGGCGCTCGCCGCGGCGTGGGCCCTGCAGACACTGCCAACTTGACAGATGCCGCCAGCGGCTGACGCGGCTGCCGTCCCCCGGCACCTCGACCTGTCCCCGCACACCCCCGGGGCACGCGATCATGCTGGCATGCCCCGTGCTTGCCTGATGTATGCCTGGACCACTCAAGGGCCGGGTGGAAGACTAGAATGGGAGCAGGTCTCGAACCACGCGGATGGTGGCCGGACCGTTGGCCGGAAACAGAACTCTGCACAGACGCATGCAATGGTCCCACGAGGGGCTGCATTTGAAAGGATCCTTGGATGTCGAGCGCGAATGTACACACGTTCACTGATGCGAACTTTGAAACCGAAGTGCTGAACTCACCGGTTCCTGTTCTGGTGGATTTCTGGGCCGAATGGTGCGGTCCCTGCCGCGCCATGAGCCCCACCGTCGATGCTGTCGCTGATGGCCTGGCTGAGAAGGTCAAGGTCGGAAAGCTCGACATCGACTCCAACAAGGCCGTGGCGATGAAGTACAGCATCACCGCCATCCCGACCTTCCTCATCTTCAAGGGCGGCCAGAAGGTCAAGACCTTCGTGGGCATGAAGAAGAAGGATGAACTCATCGCCGCACTCACCGAAGCCGGCACCTGATACCCGGTTGCAACACACTGATGGAGCCCTCCTGCTGGCAGGAGGGCTCTTTTTTCATGCCGGACCGGACCGCAATCGCCCGGTGGCACTGCCGCCGCGGCGGATTTTCCGCTACTAGAATGGACGCGATGACATCTCCACGTGATCGATTTTCAGGCCGCAAGATCCGTTGCGGCGTCGTCGGGGTCGGACGCATGGGCCGCCACCACGCCCGGGTCTACGCCAACATGGCTGGCTGTGAGCTTGTCGGCGTCGTCGATGCCGACAAGGCCCGCCGCGAGGAGATGGCTGACAAGTTTGATACCAAGGCCTTCGCCAGCGTCGAAGAACTGCTCGCTGCGGGTGTCGACGCCGTAAGCGTCGCCGTCCCCACCACGCAGCACCGTGCCGCGGCGGAACCGCTTCTCAATGCCGGCATCGCCTGCCTCATCGAAAAGCCCCTCGCTGGTGACGTCGAGACGGCGCTGGCCATCAAGGAAATCGCAGAGCGTACCGGCACGGTGCTCATGGTCGGCCACATCGAACGGTTCAATCCGGTGATGCGGGCCATGCAGAAGGCCAACTCCACCGGCCAGCCGATCATCCCCCGCTTCATGCAGGTGGTTCGCGTGAGCCCGATGACCTTCCGCAGCGTCGATGTGGGTGTCGTGATGGACATGATGATCCATGACATCGATGTGGTGCTGATGCTCATGGGTGGCAAGGAACCAGACTTCATCCGTGCCGCGGGTGTCGCGGTGATCACCGAGCACGAAGATCTGTGCAACGCGTGGCTTGAGTTCAACACGCCCAACGGCCGCTGCGTGGCCGACATCACGGCCAGTCGTCTGGCGCTCAAGACCGAGCGAGTGACGCGCATCACGGGCGAGAACGCGTACATCAAGATCGACTACGCCGCGAAGAAGGGCAACGTCATCCGTCGCACCGCCAACGAGATCCAGATGCGCGAAGTGCGCGAGCAGATCAAGATGGGCACGGACCTGACGAGCCTCAAATGGGGCGAGCTCATCAACATCGAAGAACTCGAAGTCGATGATGCGGAGCCGATCGTCGCCGAGATTGAGGCGTTCCTGCAGGCGGTCCGCACGGGCGATCGCCCCGCAATCGATGCCGAAGCAGGGTTCGCCAACGTGCGCACGGCCCAGCGCATCGTCGATGCAATCAAGCAATCGCTCTGAACGATCCGCAGGCACATCCGAGGCCCGATTCGGGAGTCTGCGTCGTTTTTCAGGTCCGATACCGAGTGGCCTGCGCCAGGGCCTCCTCCCGCCAGCAAGCCGCGGCGAGGCCTGCGCAGCCCTGCTGGGCAGCCAAGTCCGAAGCCCGGTACGGGGCTTCAGACGCATTCCTTTCGATTTGTTCAAGGTTTGGTCCCGCGTCGCCGACCGAACTACACTCTTGGCCCGGCGCAAAGTGAGGTGCAGGCCCGCCGGGAGCCTCAAGAAAATTCGGTCGACCTCAAGCCCCCTGGTAGATTCAATGAACCCCAACTCCGACAGCGTCCAGAATGCCTCCGATTCCGCCAAACTCTCGCCCGAACTTCAGGCGGAAATCGAAGCGGCAATGAAGGATATCGATAGTCACGATGCAGCCCGCCAAGCGGCGCGGCCCGCCGTGGCAACCCCTTCACGTGCCGCAGGCACACGCGGACCGCGTGTCGTCAATGCAGGCCGCGAACACCGCACCGGCAACGTGGTCTCTGTCGGCCCCACCGACATCTTCCTCGAGTTCGGGCCCAAGGAGCTGGGCGTCATCGCCCGCATCCAGTACCCCGATGAAGCCACCCTCCCCAAGGTGGGCGATGCGATCGAAGTCGTCGTCGACAAGTTCGAATCCGCCGAGAGCCTCTACATCTGCTCGCGCCCCGGCGCGGTGCAGAAGGCCGCATGGGAAGGTCTCGAGCCCGGACAGGTCGTCGAAGCCCGCGTCACTGGCGTGAGCAAGGGCGGCCTCGAGTGCGAGCTCGCCGATCACAAGGCATTCATGCCCGCCAGCCAGGTCGCCATCGAGCGCGTGCCTGACCTGTCGGTCTTTGTTGGTGAGAAGCTCAAGTGCAAGGTCGTCCGCGTTGAACGCGTCGGCCGCGGCAACATCGTGCTCTCCCGCCGCGATGTCCTCGATGAAGAGCGCAAGGCCAACGCCGAGAAGCTCAAGACCACGCTGGCCGAAGGCCAGACCATCGAAGGCACCGTCCGCAAGATCATGCCCTTCGGTGCGTTCGTCGACATCGGCGGCCTCGACGGCCTGGTTCACCTCTCCGACCTCACGTTCGATCGCACCGGCTTCGGTGAGAAGGCCGTTGAGAAGTACGTCAAGGAAGGCCAGCGCATCCAGGTCCGCATCCTCAAGATCGATCTTGAGAACGACCGCATCTCGCTGGGCATGAAGCAGGTCCAGGGCGATCCGTTCGCCACCGCCACCGAGAAGATCACTGAAGGCGCTGAAGTCACCGGCAAGGTCACCAAGATCGCCGAGTTCGGTGCGTTCATCGATCTGGGCTCGGGCGTTGAAGGCCTGGTCCACATCTCTGAACTCGATCACCGCCGCGTCGCCAAGGTCGACGATGTGGTGAAGCCCGATGAAGTCGTTCGCGTGAAGGTCCTCAAGATCGATGCGCAGAACCGCCGCATCTCCCTCTCGATCAAGGCACTCAAGCCCGTTCCCGAAGCCCCGGCTGGCGCCGGCGGCGGCAGCGGCATGCGTGGCAAGGATCGCAAGATCGTCGGCCGCAGCGAGGAAGAGATCAAGAAGGAAACTCCCGCCCTCCGCCGCATGCGCGAGAAGAATCGCCAGATGCAGTTCAAGGGCGGCTTGATGTAAGCCACGCTCGGTTCCTGATGCAGTATTTCAAACGCCACCGGCCTTCCGGTGGCGTTTTCATTTGCATAGACCGCATCGCACCTCCTCCACCAAAGACACACGCGTTCTCGCGACACCAAGCACAGGATGGCGATTCCGCACGGGACTCACTGAACACTCCGCTGCGAGCACGGGAACAAGCCTGAGCACCTCAAGTCACCTCTTCCTCTTGACACATCCTGTCCATCCTGTCCATCCATGTTCCATTCCTGATCGGAAAAGGAACATGGATAGACAGGATGGGCAGGATGGGCAGGATGGGGAAGGAAAAGCACAGGAGCGTCGGTCAGCAAGACCGCATGCCGCCCTCCCCGACTCAAATCCCAGTTGACGCCTCGGGAAGTCGATTCAATGGTCCACTCCTATCAGGATCCGAACGCCCCTAAGCCCCGTACAATGATCGGTTCATCTCGCAGGGTCGGGCTTCTTCAACGCCACTGTGGACCGCCGCCAGCCGCGGCATCGTCCCCAACCGGCAACGCGGCGAAGCCCCGGGTCTCGAGCAGTCGCCTCGCCATACTTCACGTCTTGCAGTTCTCATGGGCACAGCCACGACCCCCCCGACATCCTCCTCCGATCAGCCCGACGCCTCCGCCGCGGCGATCGAGTCCACCCGCCCCGCCGGCGGCAGCGGACCCGATCCGATCCAGTACGCCCGCCTGCAGCAATGCCTCACGCAGGTTCTGAGCACCCAGTGCCTCATCGCCGCGGGACTGGGCGGCGCAGCATTCATCGGCAGCGGGCGCGCCTGCGGCCTGGCCGCCCAGTACACCGCCCCCGATGCGGACCGAATCACTCAGGGTGCGGCACTCCTCGCCCCCGCCACGCTTGAACGCATGGCGCAGCTCGCCGGGGCGCTCACCAGCCAGGGATCGCCCAAGGGCCTTGCCGACAGCGTGATGCTGCCCCGCGCCCGAGCCATGTACGGCGATGAAATCCGCCTGCGTGCCTTCGCCGCCCCACTCCTTGCCGATGGCAAGGTTGAAGGCGCGTGTGTGGTGCTTGCCAAGGAACGACCGGGCGTCACGGATGATCAGGTGCTCGCCGCGATCGCCGCGGCGTGCATCGGATTCGAAGCCCACCTCTGGCGGGAACAGTGCCTCTCGCAGACCCAGCAAAAGCTCATGCTCCGCGAAACCGTCGAACTCCTCGACGCCGCGCAGCAAGGGCACAACGCCAAGGCCATGGGCGCCATCATCACCCAGGAACTCAAGCGCCGCTTCGGCTGCACGCGCGTTTCGCTGGGACTGGTGCACGGCCACTTCATTCGCGCTATTGCCATGAGCGGGGTCGATGAAATCGACCGCACCGCCGCGGCGATCGAGCCTCTCGAAGCCCTGATGGAAGAGTGCGCCGCGCAGGATTCCGAAGTCATCTTCCCGCCGCCGAGCAATCTCGAGCCCATGATGCGTCGCGTCACGCGCGATCACGAGCACTTCTCGCGGGCCATGGGCCCCGCCGCGATCCTCAGTCTGCCGCTGCGTGTTGAAGGCGGCATCGTCGGCGTCGTCGTTCTCGAACGCGAACCCACTGATCCACTCCCGCTGGCCGCCACCGCACTGCTGCGTCTTGTCGCAGAAACCGTCGGCCCCGCTGTCTGGACGCGCCGCATGGCCGACCGCGGCGTGTTCGCCGTCATGCGCGATCGGGCTGGCGACCTCGCCCGCGCCATCGCAGGCCCGCGCCACACCGGTCTCAAGCTCGTGCTCCTCCTGTGCCTCATCACGCTGGTGGGTGGAACGATTGTTCCCATTCCTTCGCGCGTGTCGGCACCAGGCGGCGTGAAGGCCGCCGCGGCTCGCACGGTCGCACCACCTTTCGCCGGCTACCTCGCCAAGGTGAACATCCGTCCCGGCGACCATGTCGCAGAGGGCCAGGTGCTGGCCGAGATGGACACCACCGATCTGCGCCTGCAGCTGGCGCAGGCACAAGCCGAGTTCCAGACCGCACGAACGCAGCGAGACGAAGCCCTCAGCCGGGGCGAACTGGCCAAGGTCGCTCAGTACGATGCCGAATCTCGCAAGTCGCAGGCGATGGTCGACATGCTCGATGAACACATCAAGCGTGCGATGATCGTCTCGCCCGTTGATGGCCTCGTCGGCCGCGGCGATCTCGAACAGTTCGTCCGCGCCCGCGTCGATTCGAGCCAGCCCCTCTTCGAAATCGTGACGCAAGCCAACGTCACCGTCGCCTACGTTGATGAACGCGATATTCAGCGCGTGCACCCAGGCCAGACCGGCCGCTTCGTCAGCAAGGCCCTTCCCGGCGAGAAGCTCAATGTCACGGTCGCACGCATCACGCCCGTTGCCGAACCGCACGAAGGAACCAACGCGTATCTGGTCGAGCTGACGATCGCCGATGGCCAGGATCAGGCCGTGCTCGGAGCGCTTCGTCCCGGCATGACCGGTTCAGTCAAACTCGAAGATGGCTGGACCACTCCGCTCACCACCGTGCTGCGGCCCGTCATCGACGAAGCCCGCCTGCGGCTCTGGTGGTAGCCGTTCCGCCAGCATCACAACGTAGAACACCAACAGGACCATCCGGCAATACACGTGCGTTCACTTCTGCGACATGATGTCTCCTCTTCCTTCAGCGATCTGTGGTATCGCGTGGGGCCCACGCGCCCGCGCCTTGCCACACACGCGCGGATGACGCCTCAGATCTTCGGTGATCGCCGCATCTACATCGTCGAGGACCCCGCGGGCGGAGCTTTCTATCGCCTCAGCGAACACGCCTATGTCTTCGTCGGCATGCTCGATGGTGAATGCACCGTTGATGAAGCCTGGATCGCCTGCTGCACACAGCTTGGCGACGACGCTCCCACTCAGCGCGAGTGCATTGATCTGCTCAGCCGTCTGCAGTACTTCGGCCTGCTCAGCGGCGATCAGCCTCTGGCCAACGACATGATCCAGCGGCGAATGGGCGAGGTCGCTCAGCGTCGCCGCGCTCGCCGATTCGGTGGTGGCCTCTCGCTGACCATCCCCCTCATCAACCCCGATCGCGCGCTCAATCGCATCGCGTATCTGCTCAAGCCCATCTTCTCCAAGACCGGCCTGGTGATCTACCTGCTCACGGTCCTCATCGGTCTCTATCAAGTCTTCGCAAACCGGGCCGCACTGGGCAGTCAGCTCAACAACCTGCTCGACCCAGCCAATCTCTTCTGGCTCAGCATCGTCTTCATCGTCATCAGAGCCTTGCATGAATTCGGCCACGCCGCGGCGTGCAAAGCCATGGGCGGCCGCTGCACCGAGATCGGCCTCATGCTCGTCGCCTTCATCTTCCCCTTCCCCTACTGCGATGCCTCCAGCGCGTGGCGCTTCCCTGAAATCAGCAAGCGAGTCATCGTCTCCGCCGGTGGCATGCTCTTTGAGACCTTCGCCGCATCCATCGCGGCAATCATCTGGGCCAACCTCAGCGACGATGCCGCGCAGGCCCGCACACTGCTCTTCAACGTGATGGTCATCAGCGGCGTCACCACGCTGATCTTCAACGCCAACCCGCTCCTGCGTTACGACGGCTACTTCATCCTCTCCGATCTTACCGGCATCGCTAACCTCGCCCAGCGCTCCAACGAACTCTCGCGGTTCGTTCTGCTTCGCAAGGTCTTCGGCGTCACCAACACCAACCCACCGCCGGTCCATTCCACCGGCCAGTTCTGGCTCCTGAGCATCTATAGCCTTCTGGCAACGCCCTACCGCATTCTCGTCACCACCGGCATCGTGCTGGCGCTGTGGACCAACGATCGCTACCTCACCCTGGGCGCCGTCATCGGACTCATCGGGCTGGCCGTCTGGATCGTCTGGCCCATGCTCAAGTCGCTGGGCTTCCTGATCGGTGCACCAACGCTGCTGGGTCGTCGCGCTCGCGCGGTGGGAATCAGCGCAGCCAGTGCCGCGGTTGCCGCCATCATCCTCTGTCTCATCCCGCTGCCGGCCCCAACCTACGCCACCGGAACGCTCGAGCCGCGCACGGTCGAACCCCTCCGCGCTCGCGAGGATGGCTTTGTCGAGCAGGTGCTTGTCACCGAAGGACAGATCGTGCATCCCGGTGATGTGATTCTGGTGATGCGTAACCCGCAGGCCGCGACGGATCTGGTGCGGGCTGCCGCGGAGCTTGACAAGGCCCGCAGCGGCAGCGATTCAGCTTCGCAGTACGGCGGCGCGGAACAGACCGTTGCGGAGATCCGCCTCATTCAGGCGACCGATGCACTCGAAAGAGCCCGCGCCAAGTGCGAATCGCTCACCATCCGCGCCACGACCGAAGGCCGCATCTGCCCTCAGGCAGGAAGCACGACGCGTCTTGCGGATCTTGCCGGGAGCTATCTGGCAAAGGGCACGCTCGTGGGCAGCGTTGCCTCCACCGATCAGATGGTCGTTCGTTGCCTCGTGAGCGACCGCGATCAGGCGTACATCTTCGGCGATCGTCCGATCGACTCGATGCCCGCCTCCTTCCGCGTCAAGGGCAACGCCGGAGTCGAAACACTCGCCAAAGTCGCGCGTGCCACGCCTGTCGCGAGCGTCGAAGTGGAGCAAACTTCGCTGACGTCCGCCGCGGGTGGCGAAGTGCTGCTCGATCCGCGCGATCCGAAGATGAAGACGAGCCTTGCGCCCCAGTTCGTCGTCGAACTCTCCCCCGATGTGCACCGCGATGTCTGGCAGGCCGGGCTTCGCGCACGCGTCCGCTTCGAAACACCCGCCCGGCCCCTCGCCAAGACCTGGTGGCGCTGGGCCCAGCAGTACCTGGCCGACCGCATCCACAGTTAACCGTTCCCGCCCGCTCTGCGCTCCATGTCCATCAATCGTCCAATCCCATCCATGGATGATCGCCCGCCGCTGCGAGGAGGCGGGGGGAGCGGTGGCGATGCGAGCTCCATGCTGGGAGACGCCGCGAACCCCGCGGCACTCGAAGACGGCGCACGCCTCTGGCAGAGCCTGGCCGCCCCCAACACCCGCAAAGCACCCGCCAAAGGCTTCGACCGATTCGGTGAGCGCGTCGCGGGCTGGTTCGCACACCGCAAGGTGCGGCGCCTCGATTGGACCCGCGCCAAGGCGATCATCGGCTCAGCGCGTTCCATGGCCACCTTCTCGCAGGCCGCCTTCGACGACCAGATCACCACCGCACGAACACTGGCCGTCACGCAGCGCGACAACCCCGACACGATCGATCTGGGCTTTGCCGTGGCCTATGAAGCCATCCGGCGCGAGATCGGGCTCTCGCTGCACGATGAACAGGTGCTGGGCGCGATCGCATTGGCCACCGGCTGCTGCGCGGAACTGGCTACCGGCGAGGGCAAGACGCTGACCGCGATTCTTCCCGCGGCGATCGACGGCTGGACCGGCCGCGGCGTCCACGTCATCACCGTCAACGACTATCTTGCCCGCCGCGATGCACAGACGACCTCCGCCGCGTACCGGCGTCTTGGCATCTCAGTCGGTGTCGTGCAGGAGAGCACCTCGCACGAAGGACGTGTCAAGGCGTATGCCGCGGACATCACGTATACCTCCGACAAGCAGGTCATCTTCGATCATCTGCGCGATCGCCTGGTAACGCCCGTGACACCCCGGATGAGCGGGCTCATTCTCGATGGCCTGCTCACCAACGCGTCGGGCTGGCCGAGCAAGGTGGTCCAGCGCGGCCTTCACGCGGCGATCGTCGATGAGGCGGACTCGGTACTCATCGATGAGGCCGTGACCCCCGCCATCATCAGCCTGCCCGGCGATGGTGGTCAGATTACCGCCGGATTGCAGGCCGCGTGCCAGATTGCTCGCTCCTGGACCCAAGGCCGCGAATACACGGCTGATGCAAAGCTCCGTGTGGTCAAGGTGACGGATGCGGGCCGCGCGGCGCTTGAAGGTGTCAGCAGCAGGCTGCCCGCCTTCTGGGCCGGGCCACGTCGCCGCGAGGAACTGCTCGTCCAGGCCATCACCGCCAAGGAGCTCTATCGCCTGGGCGAGGATTACGTCATCAGCGATGGCAAGATCATGATCGTCGATCGCTCCACGGGCCGCATTCTCCCCGGCCGGCAGTGGCAACTGGGTCTGCACCAGGCGGTGGAAGTGAAGGAAGGCCTCGACCCCACCGCTCCGACGCATGTGGCTTCGCGCAGCAGCTATCAGGGCTTCTACCAGCGCTATCGGCGGCTCTCGGGCATGTCGGGCACAGCCACGGAAGTCGCGCCGGAGTTGTGGGCGTGGTATCGACTTCCGGTGGTGCGCGTTCCAACCCATCGTCCTGTGCAGCGCACGGTGGTGGCGGATCGCATCTTTGCAACAACGCAGCAGAAACTCGAAGCCGCCGCGGCACGCGTCCGCGAGCTCAACCGCCAGGGCCGCCCCGTGCTTCTGGGTGCCTGGAGCGTCAACACCTCTGAACAAGTCTCGGAACTGCTCACCCGCGCGGGGGTCGATCACCGGGTGCTTAATGCCACGCGCGAAGCCGAGGAAGCGGCGATCATTGAGCGAGCGGGTGAAGATGGTGCGGTGACGGTTGCCACCAACATGGCAGGCCGCGGCACCGACATCCGCCTCTCCGCCAAGGCTCGCGTCGCCGGCGGCCTCATGGTGGTCGCCACGGAACGCCACGATGAGGCCCGCGTCGACCGGCAGCTGGCGGGCCGTGCGGGCCGCCAGGGCGATCCGGGCGGCGTGGAGGTCTTCGTCTCCCTCGAAGACAAGCTTGTGCTCCAGAACGGCCTCACGCCCCTCCTGTGGCTCGCCAAGCACACGACTGGAGCGATTCAGCGGTTGATCTGCCGCGTGCTCTGGTGGCAGGCCCAGCAATCCGCCAGCAACAAATGGACGACCATTCGTGCGCAGGTGGCGCAGGCCGATGCGTGGCTCGATATGGCCATGCACAATGTGTCGCGATAGTCTGATATCCTTTGGAATGGCCCAGATTACGGACTGGATCCTCCATATCATTGGGTCGATGCAAGTGATCAAGGAGGCGTGAACCGTGAACAGAACCGAACTGTCTCGAAGAGCGTTCCTGGCTGCCACCACCGCCGCCGCGGCCCCGCTTCTGTGCGTGCTGCCCGCGCTGGCCTTGCCCACCTCCGAAGCACGATACCTGCGCATTGGCCTGATCGGCGCATCAGCGTGGGCCACCACCTTCGCCGCGGCGAATGCGAGCCATCCGCACGCCGCCATCACTGCAAGCACTTGCGAGAAGGCGTATCGATCGCTGCTTGATGATCCGAAGATCGATGCGATCGTCATCGGCCCCGGCGTCGAAGCCGCGGCGAAGCTCATGCTCGAAACCTGCACGGCCCGCAAGGACCTCTACTGCCTGATGCCCGGCTCGCTGTCGTGTGAAGAGGCTTCGCAGATTCTCGAAGCAGCACGCCGCGGCGGGTGCATCGTGCATGTGGCGTGGACCACCGACCCATCGCGGCACTCCCGGCTCCACGAAGCCGCGGCACGCGTGATAGCAGGCGACATCGGCACGCTGCAAGCCGTCTACTGCGGCTGCGATGCTGGCCTTGCCGAACTCGAAGTCGCGGCGCGAGCGATCAACCTGGCCGCGGTGGGAACGATGAGCGTGGTGCCGGCTGGAAGAGCGGCAGTGCTGAGTGGGCGTGAGGCGCATGGTGCGAGCATTGCGTTCTCCGATGCCGCGGCGGTGATTGCCGGAGGCCCGCCGGGAATGACCTGGATCGGAAGCCGCGGCACGCTCTTTGCCGATTCCCAGAATCTCTACGCCGAACCAGCAGCACTCCTCACGCAACGCAGCACTCGCGAGTTGATGCCAGCGGATGGGTTTGAAGCGTGGCTTCAGGCGGTGCGAGATCGGACGATGGATGATCCAAGCGCTTCATCATGGGCGGCAGCACTTGCGATGAGCCACCTGCTGACTCGGGATGGTGGCGCAAGGCAGAATCAGGTTGCCGCGGCGGAGAGGTTGCTTGGGCGGGCGCAAGAGTTGACACCAACAGCAGCCCAAACTCAGGTTCTCATCTGAACGGCATATCGCTCTCTCGCTTCACGCCGCACACCAAGCACCCAGCCCATCGGGCTGAAAGTGCGTAGCCCGGCGGTGAAGCCCGGCTCTGCGGGCGCCATTCCGGGTCGATGGCCGGAGAGAATCCCGCACGCCATCGGCGTGCAAGAATGGGATTGAATTTCAGCATCCCATCAGTCATCAATGACGAGCCACCATCGTCGCAGGAGGCGACTGTCATCGGAACGAATCTCGGCGATGCACGCGGCCATCGATGCATAGCAAGCGGGCAATTGATCACCCAGCAACAGGTGGGCCCTGCTTGAGTCGATCAATCGCCCGTCACTCCAGCACGTCAGCAACAGGCCGGTGGATGCGTCGCACCTCACAGCGGGCGACATGACGCCAACACATGCGGTGGTCGCGATCAGCGAACGAACCTCTTGGATAAACGAATCGTCTCCGGTAATGTCCGCAAACTGGATTTGGTTCCGTTCTGAATCCCAGATTGTCTCAGAACCCCAGAAGCCCTTTTGAATGGAGACCCGAACCGGCTGGCCGTTTGCCCTGAGCAGTGGTGCCAGCGTCGTGAGGTGGCACAACTTGTTTTCAGCTTGGGTCAGCATCGCAAGTGCATTCGTCCAAGCCTTCTCGCGCCTGCTGAAGAACCACTCTTCAGACGACGGCATCTCGAACACCGTCATCGTGCCTGGGTCGCAGGTCAGTGCGTTGTGCTCCGCGTGCTGGGCTGCAACTTGCACGCGACGGCCCGTGTCGGGAAGTTGCCGCGCGCACGTGCCCACCTGACTGGCCAGACCCATCAGAATGCCGAGTTTCAGTAACGTGTGCAGAGTGTCATTCAATCAAATCTCACTTTCGGGCGTAGGACCAGAGTCGCGCCCGTCATGAGCCCCCGGACCTGCAACCTTACGGTCTTTCGAAAGCAGCCGCGTGCCATCAGGGCTTGCGGCCCCGCCCGCATTCGGGGCACACCCCGCTCGTCGCCAGCCCAGCGAGCGAGTAGCCGCACGGGCAGTAGCCGGGTCGATTGCGAACTCGCCGCCAAGCCAGCACCGTGAACATCCCACAGAGCAGGAGCGGAGCCCACAATGGAACAAACAGCTCCCATCCCTTGATCAAGCCGAACGATGCATCCCGAAAATTGAACCAATACCTGAGGCGAGGCGCATTCGGTGCCCGATTGAAACTCCAGCCGTCTGGCAACAGTGTCCACGAGATGCCCCCTGGATTGACGAATTCACGAACGCTGACACCACCTTCCAAGACGTGAACGCCAACACTGCGTTGTCCACTCGCGGGAAATGACCGAACATCCAATCTGCCGCTCCACCACGCGCTCGCGAGCCATCCAGACAGAAGGACCACGCACAAGGCGATGCCCAGCCACGTCATTGCGAGCGTCAAGGCACGCCCTACTCCACGTGTCGAATCCATCCACCACTCCTTGAGGTGTACGCTGTTCAGCTGACGAAAGTCCTCACGTGCGGACGGTCACGAACGCGGAGACTGCTGCCAGCGGCTGATCGCGCTGGACGAATGTGAGGCATGTCGATCGATGAAGATAGGAGGCGTGCCGGGCGACTGAAGGTCTGTAGAACGCTTGGTAGCGGGCCAAAATTCTGAACCAACCCGACCCTTTCAGGGTCGCAGGTACTCGGCGGCACCTACCGGCAGCTTCGCGAGCGAAGCGCTCGCTCGCAGCCGGCTTTTAAACCCGGTGCCTTCAGCACCGAACAGGGCAACTCGATAGTACCTGAGAGCATCGAGATCATCACCTCTCGGCGAGACTCTTCGCCCGCTTCGGGCGCACGACCGTTGCCGGTGGCGCGGCGAGCCGCCTTGGGCGAGCAAGCCACCGGGTGGCGACCCAGGTTGCCCCTCTGCTTCTTGGTTTTGCCGCCCGGCTGAGGGCGGACGAGCACCAAGCGCACTGAA
>JBILUL010000240.1:0-5551 GCA_044371005.1 Phycisphaerales bacterium
CGGCGAATTGATTCCAAGGCATCTTCGCGATCAATGAAGCAAGCGCACAGGTCCCGGTGGCACCTGCGAATGCAAGGCCAAGCCCGAGGAACGCCGGAAGAGCGATGAAGCGAGGGTCGACGAACCACGCGAGGGCCGATCCGACGGCGACGCCTGCTCCGATCACCAGTTGGGTCTGTCGCAGGATGCTGATGCTGGGGGCTGCTGTGTTGGCTTGGACATCGAGCCCTGACTTCTTCCAAGCCTCGATGCCGCCGCTGAGACTGACGACTCTGCCGCGTGCTGCAGCGACGCGGCAGAGCATCGCCGCGGCATCAGCCGAACGCTTTCCACCTTTGCAATGCACGACGATCATCTTGCCCGATGGCACCTGCGTCACGACGTGCGCCGGATCAAGCGTGGACAGGGGGCAGAGTCTGGCCCCATCGATGCGTTCTCTGGCATGCTCATCAGACTCGCGAACATCGATCAGGACTGCCTGACCGGCGCTGAGCCAGGACTTCAACTCCGCGGGATCGGTGAGGGCGAACCCGGCACCGGAGCCAGTCGAGGATGCGCTGGATGTTTCTGCAGTAGCCGATGTCGCCATTTCAAGTCTCCGTACGGGGCCTGCGGACCGGGCTTCGAAAAGAAGCCGCGCAGGACTCCGCGGCACACTCTTGGAGGCTCATTTGGGTGCCAAGGTTCCTGCCATCACCCCCATTTTGCAAAGTGATTGGAGAGGTCGAATCCTGACCCTGCGCAAAGCCCCACCGTCCGCACATCCGTCCTGTGACCCCCTCGCCCCTTCCCGCGGCCTGTTCGCACCCAGTCCCAACAGGCCCGAACGGGGCTGATCGCGGGCTTCCGATCGGGACCGTGGCGGCTAGATACGAATCGCACGGGTCGCCAGGGAATCCTGACTGATCCGCTCATCCGTTCACGCATGGAGTCTCAGGTGGGGGCCATGTGTTCGCCCCGGCCGGAATCCGTCGGTGTCATCAGGAGAGAGACCCATGAAGAAGTGCATCATCGCGGCGTGTTCGGTTGCTGTTTCCACAGGTGCGTTTGGCGGCATTGTCGGAATGACCGACAGCACCGGCAATCCGCTGATTGCCCGACTTCTTGAGGGCAGCGGCGTCGATGCCTCCAAAGTGAGATCTGGCCGAAGCGAGTATGTGGGCGTGACTTCCGGGTTCGCACAGGCCGGGCTGTTTGATGGCCTGACGCTGCGGGGAGACCAGGGGACGTCGCAGACCCTGAGCCGCGGCATCGTGCTGACCTCCGGCTCGGTTACTGGACTTCCTGACCGCAACACCACCGGCTCCTACTCGGTCGTGGCGGGCACCGGCGGCAACAACTACTTCCGCGACTTTCCGGCGCAGACCGGCACCTCGCGCCACAGCGGCCGCCTCCAGGAACATGACGAGAACTCGATCACCTTCGATCTGTTCGTGCCCGCCGGCATCGTGGGCATGCGGACCGATTTCGTCTACGGTTCCGAGGAGTTCCCGGAGTGGTCGGGGACGCAGTATGCCGATGGCTTCGGGGTGTTCGTCAACGGCGTGAACTACGCCCGACTGTCCGATGGTCGGCCCGTCTCGCTCCTCTCGGAAAGTGACAACATTCACTTCATGACCAACGGCGACTCAATGGACGCGTCGATTCCGTCGGTTGCGGACCTTGAGTACGACGGCCTGACGCGCATTCTGGAACTCACAAGCCCGCTCGTGCCCGGCACGTACAACACGATCACGATGGTGGTTGCTGATACGGGTGACGAGATCTACGACTCCGCAGTCTTTCTCTCCAGCCTTCGCTTCATCGCCGGGGACTCGCCGCTGACGCCGGATGACTGCAAGGTGCGCATGCGGCGTCGCTCCGGCGAAGACGATTCGTATGTCGAATTCGGCTCGCTCCCGACTCCGGGGACGGCCGTGATGCTTGCCCTCGCGCTGGGCGCGACCAATCGTCGTCGGCGGCGGTGAGAGGACCGGTTCGGCACTACAGGCTGCGGAGACCCGCCAACTGGCGATCAACCGGTTGGCGCGGGGGCCGTCGCGAGTTTGGCCACGCACGCTGCGACAAGCCGTTCGCGTTCGATGGGCTTGCTGGCGTATCCATCGCAACCGGCCTGAAGACACTTGCGTTCATCGTTGCTCATCGCATGTGCGGTGAGCGCGATGATGCCGCGCTTCCAGCCTTTCTCGCGAAGTCTGGCGGCGAAGGTGTAGCCATCCATCTCCGGCATCTGCATGTCCGTCAGGACAAGGTCAAAGTCGGGACTGGACTTGAGCATGCCATCAACCGTGCCATCACAGGTCATCGCTTCGAGCGCGAGCCGACCGTTGTTGAATATGGTGACCTGCGCCCCGGCCTTGCGGAGGTGGAACGCGATCAATCGCTGGTTATCGATGCCGTCCTCGGCCAGCAGCACCCGTGCGCCACGCAGTTCCTGACCTGAGTGCACAGGATGTGACGCAGCGGAAACGTCCAACGTCGTGGAAGGTGCAGCCAGTTCCACCATCGCGACGCCTTCCAGCGGTCCTGTGGCGATCGACAGGGTGAACGTGCTTCCCTGCCCGGGTTCGCTTCGCACGCTGATGGTTCCCCCCAGAAGCCGGGCCAGATTCATGCTGACCCGCAAGCCAAGCCCGGTGCCGCCGAAGCGTCGGGTCATGCTGGTATCGGCCTGGACGAAGGCACCGAAGAGTTCGGCAAGCTGCCCCTGCGACATCCCGATGCCCGTATCGCTCACCTCGATCACCAGAGAGTGCCCATCCACCCCGACAGCCTCGGCGTCACAGCCGACGCGAAGGCACACGCCCCCCAGTTCTGTGAACTTGATGGCATTGCCGACGAGGTTGACGAGGATCTGCCGCAGTCGAATCGGATCGGTCATGATTCGCGAAGGAATCGAACCTCGCCCATGCAGCTCGAGCTTCAGACTCTTGGCAACCGCCTTGACCTGCATGAGGTCCACCACCTCGCGGACCAGCGTAACAGGATCCGTCGGTGCCGGCTCGATGGCGAGCTTGCCCGCCTCGATCTTCGACAGATCGAGAATGTCATTGATGATGGTGAGCAGATGCTCGCCGTTGCGCTTGATGGTGTCGATGTACTCAAGCCGTGATCTGGGGGCCAGTTCACGGTCCCCATCCTCCGACAGCAGTTCGGTGTATCCGAGAATCGCCGTCATCGGCGTCCTGATCTCGTGGCTCATGTTGGCCAGGAACTCGGATTTCGCACGATTCGCGGCGAGTGCCGCGGCCTGGAGCCGCTCCATCTCCGCAGCTCGCCGGTTGAGCTCGCCCTCCATCGCACGTTGCTGCGTCACATCGCGCATCACTGCGACCGCTCCAATGACACCACCGGCCTCATCCTTGATCGGCGAAAACTGCACCTTCGCCACGTAACTTCCGCCCTTGGACGCGCTCACAATCGCCTCAACATCAGCAACATGTCCATGAGCAAGCGAGGCCAGGGGCTGCTCAAGCGGCGAACCATCGGACGGGTCGCCGCGGAGCACTTCGTGAATGCTCACACCTCGAACGTCTTCCAGGCGAGCGCCGTGCACCCGTTCGAACTTCTGGTTGATCCATCGCAGCCGTCCTGCATCATCAATCACGGCCATCGCTTCAGCCTCGCACTGCGAAAGCCGTGCGGCCCAATGCGCGTCTTCATCCTTCACCGAAACACCGCTCGCCAAGGACTCAGGCACTCCCAAGCGCGAATTGCCCACGATCAGAATCCAAGCTGCTCCATTCAGGAGCAGCAGGTACACCATCAATCGGGCTCCACCGATCGCCCACATCTGCGACGGAATGGCCGCCGCCATGCCGATACTCACAGCGCCGCCCACCACCGCGAACACGCCCGCGAATCGCCAGAGACCGGCTTGCAGCCTTCGATGGAGAAACCATCCACCGACCACCAACGCGGCCCCCAGCAGCAACGCAAGTGCGAGCGTCACCCAATCCCCCAGGGCCTGCCCCGGTGGCTGTTCAGTCCTCGCCAGATCCGCACCGCGACCCCAGGCGAGGTTGGCGGTGACCAGCAACGCAACAACCACAGCCGTTCGCCGCGGCATCAAGCCGTTATATGCCGTTTCACTTACGTTCAAGCATCCAACCTCCCTACCCGCGTCGTCTGACGCCGCGAGCGTATGGGTTCACACCGGTCTTTGTGTCGGCCAGAGCATAGCCCGAACATGAACCCAAGATACTGGGATAATCAAGGGGGCTGACTGGAATGATTCAAGGATAGATCTGAGATCCGAATGGATGCCCATTCTCCCCATGGACGGGGATCGGGCCCTGATTGCTTGCATGCGCCCCTGGGTCCGATCTCCGCTCCAGTCAGCAGCTCCTCATGAAGGAAACCATCCGAAGTAGAGCGGTGGCCGGAGGCAGATCAGGGGAAAGTGATTCGTGCCGTTTCTCCGGGCACGATCGTGAGTTCTCGATTGAGGCGGGTGTCCTCGAATGCAAGGTGGATCCGGGTGGGACCAGTGGGATCGGAGGATTGCAGGCGTGTGACTTCCAGAGCGGTGGGAAGTCCCTGCTTCCATTCGATGTTGACGGAGAGTCCGCCGCGGGCTCGAAGGCCGCGGATGGAGCCGCTGGGCCACGCCTTCGGCAGGGCTGGAAGGATGTGCAGCGTCACTGCGGAATCATCGAGGCGACTTTGCAGGAGCATCTCCGCAATCGCCGCGGCGGTCCCGAAGTTGCCATCGATCTGAAATGGCGGATGCGCACCAAACAGGTTCGGATAGGAGCCGCCACCATTGGAGTAGTTGAATCCTTCGTCCGCGACCGGCCGCAGTGCTTCTCGCAGCAATCGTTCTGCCCGGTCGCCGTCGCCCAAACGCGCCCAGAAGCACGCTTTCCATGCCATGCTCCAGCCCGTGCTTCGGTCACCCCGGCGTTCAAGGGATTTCCTCGCCGCGTCGGCAAGGACAGGATTCCGATCCACCGAGATCTGGTCACTGGGGAAGAGGCCATACAAATGCGAGACATGTCGGTGAGTCGGCTCGGGCTCTTCATAAGGTTCGAGCCACTCCTGAAGTCGCCCGTCGGGTGCGATCTGATGGGGCGCAAGCCGCTTGCATGCCGCGGCGAGCTCTGCTCGAAACTCGGCATCCATCTCAAGAATGGTTGCCGCCCGAATGGTGTTCGTGAACAACTCCCTGACCAGTTGCTGATCCATCGTGGGACCAAGACAGGTATGGGCAGTCGTTCCATCAGCAAGACGGAAGGAATTCTCGGGCGAGTTTGAAGGTGCAGTCACGAGCCACCTGGACTCCGGCAGTTCGACGAGAATGGAGCGATAGAACTGCGAAGCCCCCTTGAGCAGGTCATAGTTCTCCTTGAGGAACTGCCGATCGAGGGTGTATTCATAGTGGTTCCAGATGTGGGCACAGAGCCAGGCACCCGCGCTGAGCGTCGATCCCCACCCGGCATTCTCACCCGGAGGCGTGTACCCCCATGCATTGGTAATCACATGGACAACCCAGCCGGGGGCGTTGTAGTACGCCGCGGCGGTCTTGCTCCCAGGTTCCTGCAAGCTCCGG
>JBILUL010000091.1:0-19408 GCA_044371005.1 Phycisphaerales bacterium
ATTGTTGCCGCTGAGTGCTCGCAGATGCCAGCGGCCCGCAGTGGCGGCGTTGGTGAGTGAATCGATCCGATAGAGGCCCGTTGCCAGCCAGTAGTTGCCCGACGGGAAGAATGGACCGGTCTGGCCGGTGTAGACTGCGCCATCGACCGTGTACGGGCCTCGGGGCCCAACGTCGCCGAACGAGAAGATCGGGAAGAGGTTGTTCGGATCCGTATTGTCGCTGGAGTGGACGAGGTTGCCCGCCTCATTGAAGATGTACGCAACAGGATCGGCGGCACCTCCGCCGTTGCCGTAGTCGATGTCGAGATAGCTGTCGAAGCTGGAGCCGTCGATATCCCTGCAGATGTTGAATCGATGCCACACAACGCCGAAGGCGCCCGGAAGCGTTGCCGTTGTTTGCACTCCCGGTGCGAGGATCTGCCCCAGATCCTCGCCGATGGGCGCGACCGAAGGCGCGAGGACGTTGCTGACCACGTTGCTGCGAAGCTGCAGGCGAACAGTGCCGGCGGTACCGGGCGAAGCGGGCGTCGCCACGAACCCATCACCGAAGGTTGCGTTGCCCTGACAGACTGCCAGATAGAAGGGCCCATCAGTTGCCAGCAGCTGGCCGTCGTATCCATCGAACTGCTCGCCGTCACCGTGGCCGCTGCGGCGTCCGATGCCGAAGGAGAGCTGTGACAATTCGCCTGAGCCGCCGCGTTCGTCCGAGGCGATCCGGTTGCCGTTGAGACGGAAGAGTGCCATCGACGTATTGATGGTCGAACCGTTTGTATCGATGTCGAGGAAGGTCCGCAGCGCATCAGTAACATCCACGCCGAGTCCGAATGTGTACCACGTCACGGCTCCCGCCGCAATCGAGTCAGATCGAGCCGGTGCAGCGTCGACCACAGTACCAAGAGCGATTGGATTGGCCGGAGGGCTCACCGGAACGTCGCCGGTGATCACGAACGGCAGGTTCATCGGCTGTCCGGGACAGACCGCATCGGCCGCACCGAAGGAGAGTCTGGCCCGCTCGGAGGACCCTGCCGCACCGCCGCTGAAGAGCAGGTTGTTGTCGTAGTCGATTCCAAAGTCCGTCGAGGATGAACCAGGACCAGTCGTGAGCCGATTGGCCGCAAACGTCAATGCAGGTCCGCCAGGGGCAATCGGCATGAGCGTCGTCGTGCTTCCGGGCTGAAAGAACTGGAGCTGCACGAAAACCTGGCCATCCGAAGCAGTCACCCCCTCCGCGATGTTGAAGGTCAGGCGATAAATGCCCGGATTGAGATTGCGTGCCGCGAAGGTGCGAGACCAGAGCGGGGCAGCCGTCGCTGCGATCATGGGGCTGGCAGAAAAATCAGCAGTCTCCCACAACGTCACCTTCAGATCGTAGCTGATCGCCGAAATGCCGCCGTTGGCAAGCGGCACCTTGATCGAACGGATCACGTTGTTTGAAGTTGCCGCCCACGGGCCGATGGGGCCGAAGTTCACATCATCAACGATGTTGCTGAAGCCCGCGATGTACGCATAGCACTGCGCGGTATCGGAGTTGTACGTCTGCGATGCACGCGGGCCATACCCGCCACCGGCCGGCACTTCGGTGACGACGCCGTTGTCCCACACCAGCTCACGCTCGGGTGTTCCCGGCGGCACCGGACTGACTTCCTGTGCCGCAGCCCCCAGGGTCGCAAGCGATACCACGACCACCTGTACCAAACGGTTCGATGCCAGCATCTGTGTCTCCCGACCACTCCGTTCACCCGCGAGGACCGACGCGCATGCAGCACATCAGGACGCGATGATATGCGACCATGCCGCGTGAGCGTCATGGAAGCATCAAGTCGCGATGCGATCCGGAACCAAGCAAGGTCCTGAAATCAACGCACTCCGCCGCGGCGGCTGCGCATCGCACCGACAAAGTCGTCGAACAGGTATGACGCATCATGCGGCCCCGGCGAGGCCTCCGGGTGATACTGCACGCAAAACACAGGCTTTCCGGTCATCCGGAACCCCGCGAGCGTGCCATCGTTCAGGTGCGTGTGCGTCGGCTCGCCCCCCACCGCCTTGAGCGACTCGGGGTCGACCGCAAAGCCATGGTTCTGGCTGGTGATTTCCACCTTGCCGTTGGTCGTGTTCAAGACGGGCTGATTGATGCCCCGATGGCCGAACTTGAGCTTATAGGTCTTTGCCCCGATCGCCAGCGCGAGCAACTGATGTCCAAGGCAGATTCCAAAAGTCGGCATGACCTGCGATGGCTCACCTGCAAGCAGCGTGCGAAGCGTGGCGATGGTGGCCTTCACTTCAGCCGGATCGCCCGGCCCGTTGCTGATGAACAGACCGTCAATCTCACCCGCCTTGTACATCCGCGTGATCTCCGCGGCGGACGTGTCGTGCGGCACAACAACCAGGTCGCAGCCCCGGTCAGCCAGATTGCGAAGGATGTTCGACTTGGCTCCGCAATCGAGCGTCAGCACGCGCAGGCGATCACCGGGACGCTTCGAGGTCGGCGACCATTCTCCCAGCGTTTCGGACCAGGCCGAACGGCTGCTGCACCCCACCAGCGGCACCAGATTCTGCCCCGCCATCGAGGGTGCCTTGCGGGCGATCTCGACAAGTTGCTCGTCGGAAAGGTCGGTCCGATCCGTCACGACACCCGGAATGCTGCCGCCGCTGCGGAGCTCCTTGGTGAGCGCTCGGGTATCGATCCCGGCAATACCCAGGACGCCGGACTTTCCCAGGTAGTCATGCAGTGATTCGTCCGCACGGAAGTTGCTGTAGACTCGCGCAAGCTCGCGAACCACAAACCCGCTGACCTGCACCTTGACCGATTCGACATCTTCACCATTGACGCCGGTATTGCCAATCAGCGGAAAGGTCTGCACCAGAATCTGCCCGGTGTAGGACGGATCAGTCAGCGACTCCTGGTAGCCGGTCAGCGCCGTATTGAAGACGACTTCGCCGGTGGTGGTCAGGTTTCTGCCCACCGCGCCAAAGGCATAACCGTGGAAGACAAGCCCGTTTGCGAGGGCGAGTCGACCGGCAGGAGCATGATTCGATTTCGACGCAGTGGAAGTTTGGGGCATCGAGATCAAGTATACTCGCACGTGACCGCAGATTCCCTCTTCCCGATCGAAGAACCCGCTGCGGAAGCGCCCGGCGCGGGGGTCTATTGCCGCGTCGCCGTCGAACGAGGCATCGACGCCCTTGATGGCCCCAGCGGATTCACCTACCGCTGTGACGGCGCCATCCCGGTCGTCGGCGAACGCGTTCTGGTTCCCCTTGGACGGGGCGACAAGGCCGCACCCGGAGTCGTGCTCGAATTGGGCGGAAAAGAGCTCGCAGAAGGCTTCAGCGCCCGGCAAATCAAGCCTCTCCTCTCCTGCTCAGGCACCAGACTCCCCCCTTCCCTCATGGAACTGGGCCGCTGGATGGCCGACTACTACCTCTCACCCCTGGGGATGGTCTACAGCTCCATCCTCCCCGCCGCGGTCAAACAACAGGTTGGGCACAAAACCGTCACGCTCTACCAACCCGCCCCCCAACCCGCTTCAACCACCCCTCCCAAACTCAAACCGGCCGCCCAGAAACTCTGGAATGCCATCGCCGCGATGGCCCCCACCGAGTTTCCGCTCCCGATCCGCACCCTCCTGGACCGGTCCGGGGTCAAAGGCGCCAAAGCCGCGACGGAACTCGTCGAAGCTGGCCTGCTCATCACCAGCACCACCAGTGAAGTCCGCGCTGGCGACATCCAGCAAGACCGCTCCGCCAGCGCGCCGACGAAAGCACCAGTGCTCAACGATGACCAGATCGCCGCGGCGAGCGGCATCGTCGCCACGCTGGGCCGCTTCCATGTCCACCTCCTCCGCGGCATCACCGGCTCAGGCAAGACCGAAGTCTACCTGCATGTTCTGGCACAGTGCCTTGCGCAAGGCAAGAACGCCATCGTCCTGGTTCCTGAGATCTCACTGACGCCGCAGACTTCCTCTCGCTTCACCGCACGATTCGGATCCGACACCGTCGCGGTTCTTCACAGCGGACTCACCTCGGCCCAGCGCCACAAGGAATGGGCCCGAGCCTCTTCAGGAAGTGCCCGCGTCATCGTCGGCGCACGATCCGCCGTCTTTGCGCCGCTGTCCAATCTGGGCCTCATCGTGATCGACGAAGAGCATGACAGCTCGTACAAGCAGGATCGACTCCCCCGCTACCACGGCCGCGATGTGGCCATCAAGCGAGCGCATGTGGAATCCGCCACCGTGCTGCTGGGGTCGGCCACGCCGTCGCTGGAGTCGTGGGCACACGCCAATGCGCAGCCGCCTCGGTATTCGCTCTGGACACTGCCGCGGCGGGCCGGTGGCGCAGCACTCCCCACCGTGAAGATCGTCGACATGCGCACGGAACGCAAGTTCCGCTCGCAGGAAGGCACCGCCACGTTCCAGCACCTCATCGGCCCCACCCTGGAGAAGGCCACAGTGGCCACGCTGACGGCGGGTGGCCAGGTGTTGCTGCTGCTGAATCGGCGCGGGTTTGCGTCGTACATCTCCTGCCAATCCGCCGCATGCGGATTCGTGATGGCCTGCGATCAGTGTGATGCCAACCTCGTGCTGCACCGCCATCAGGGGCTGCCCATCGGCGGCATCGTGCAATGTCACCACTGCGAGTCGCAGCAGCGCATTCCGCGAGTCTGTCCGGCGTGCGGCAAGAAGCTCAACCTCTTTTCAGGCGGCACACAGCGGCTCGAAGAAGAGATCGCCCGCAAGTTCGGGCAGCATGGGCTGATCGAAGGGCAGACATTCGCGAGAGTCGATTCCGACACGATGCAATCGTCGCGGGACTACTTCGACACGCTGGGCAGATTCGCCAAGGGCGAGCTCAAGCTCCTGCTTGGCACGCAGATGATCGCCAAGGGGCTGGACTTTCCCAATGTACGGCTCGTGGGCGTGATCGATGCCGACACCTCGCTCAACATCCCGGACTTCCGTTCAACGGAACGGACCTTCCAACTCATCAGCCAGGTTGCCGGAAGAGCTGGCCGCGGCGAACAGCCGGGGCTGGTGCTGGTGCAGACGAACAACCCCGAGCATCCGGCGATCGTGCTGGCGCAGCGGCATGACTTTGTGTCGTTTGCGACAGCGGAGCTGGATGTGCGGCGACGGGTGGGATTGCCGCCGGCGGGAAGAATGGCCCGAATTGTCTGCCGCGATCTGAAGGAGGATGACGCGAATGCCGCGGCGAAGAGTCTTTCGGCAGCTCTGCGCGAGGAGGCACCTCCCACGGTGGGTATTCGCGGCCCGCTGCCCTGCCCGGTCTCGCGAGTCGCCAACTATTTCCGCGTGGGCATTGATGTTCTGGCTCCCGATGCCAAGACCCTGCACCGGGTGCTCAATACGCTTCGCAGCCGTTCGCTGCTCAAGAGCGATGCCGCGACGGCGGTTGATGTTGATCCGGTAGCCTTGATGTAGCCTTGTCTTCCATTCCCTCCCCACTGCACAGAGCGCATCGCCGTTCTGCTGCGACCACTGGTAACGATCATGAATCCAGCAGTCACTGCCGCCACGATCTCCGCCGCGTTCGCCGCTACTCGCGCAGTGATGGGTGCCGCGGCACACGAGTCGTTCGAAGGCAAGCGGGTCACGGTGATGGGCCTTGGCCACTTCGGTGGCGGTGCCGCGGTGACGCGCTGGTTCTGCAACCAGAGTGCCCACGTGATCCTCACCGACGTGAGCACCCCAGAGAAACTCTCTGGCTCACTCGAACTGATCAAGGACTTGCTTGATGCGGGGAAGGTGACATTGGCGTTGGGCGGGCACCAGGTCACCGATTTCACGTCATGCGATCTGGTGGTGGCGAATCCGGCGGTGCCGCGGCCGTGGGACAATCAGTACATCAAAGCCGCGAAGGAGGCGAAGGTGCCGGTCACGACGGAGATACGTCTGGTGATTGAGCGGCTGCCGGATCCGACGCGCCTCATCGGCATCACGGGATCAGCGGGCAAGAGCACCACGTCGGCGATGATCGCGCATGTGCTGAAGGCGCAGCTGGGCGAGGATCGCGTGCGGTTTGGTGGCAATATCGGTGGCTCGTTGCTGGGTGAACTGGAGCAGATGCGCCAGGGTGCCACGAACGGCGCGGGGCACTGGACCGTGCTGGAGCTTTCGAGCGCGATGATGTACTGGCTGGGCAAGGGCGTTGGATATCCAAGCGCCGCGGGCTGGGCACCGCGCGTTGCAGTGCTGACGAATCTGAGTGACAATCATGGTGACTGGCACGGGGACTTCCCCCATTACGCGGCATCAAAGTGCAACATCTTCAAGTACCAGCCGACCGGCTCAGTGGCCTTGTGCGCCGACCGCGGACCGGAGGTGATGACGCGCCTTGAGGCATTGGGCGTTCATCCGGTGTTCATCAACGCTGCACCTGAGGGCGCGGACGAGATGGCAGTGCGGGAGCATCTGAAACTGCGCATCCCGGGCATGCACAATCGGCTGAATGCACGCGTGGCGTGTGCCGCGGCGAACGCGGTGCTCACACTCGATGGACACGCAGCCCCCCTTGCAACGCTGCTCGATCAGGTTTCTTCGTTTCCTGGACTGCCCCACCGCCTGCAACTCGTTCACGAATCCAACGGGGTGCGATGGTTCAACGATTCAAAGTCCACGACGCCGGAGAGTTGCCTGCTAGCGGTCGAAGCCTTCAGCAAGGCGGGCGGCGAAGGCGGGCCGGGCACAGTGCACCTGGTTGCGGGTGGCTACGACAAGCATTCGGATCTCACGCCGGTCGCGAAGCTCGCCTCATCGCTTGCGGGTCTGTACACGATCGGTGCAACAGGTCCGGCGATCGACGCGGCAGCGCACGCCGCGGGTTTCGTGACCGCTTCGTGCGGAACACTCGCTGGGGCGGTGAAGGTGATCTCGCAGCGAATCAAGCCGGGCGATGTGGTGCTGCTCAGCCCGGCGTGTGCATCGTGGGACCAGTTCAAGAACTACGAGGAGCGCGGTGGACACTTCGCGGCACTGGCAAGGGGAAACGCATGAGTAGGAACCTTGGATCGTTCAGTGGCACCACGCCGCGGCGGCTGCTGGTGTGGTCGGTCGCGCTCCTCATGGGCAGCCTTGGTGGCTGCCAAGCAAGCAAGACTGCTGCGAATGCCCCGGCCGCTGTGGCACCAGTTGAAGCCCCCGCGGCGGCTCCCACCACCGAGACCGCCGCTGCTGTTGCCACTCCGGCTGCCCCGGCTCCTGTGGTGGTCGAACTCGCCCCCGGCCTTCGTCTTGATCGGGCACGCGGCCGCGTCGAGTTCGATGGTGTGGTGCCGATCGATGCGCACAACGAGAAGACACCGGTCGTCTTTCTGGAATGGCTGGTCTGCACCCCCGACACCAAGGAGCACGAATCGCTGGTGCTCACGAAGGTGAAACCGTCGCTCATTCACGCGGCATTGCTTGCACTGGGGCTCGAGCCCGGGAAGCCGGGCATCTGGGATTGGACGGGCAAGACACTGGTCGCCAAGCCGCCAACTGGCACGTGTGTGCGCGTGCTGGTGCGCACGGCCCAGGGTCAGGAGACCGACATTCGAACCTGGGTTCGCAACCTCCGGACGGGGGAACTGCTTGAGGGAGCAGGTGCGACCGATGAGCGAGGCTTCGTGTTCGCCGGGTCGAACATCGTCGAACGCCGCGGCGAGCAGTGGTATCAAGCCGATCGCGAGGGTGGCGTTGTCGGGCTTGCCTGCTTCAGCACGGAGATGATCGCATGGCATGTGATGTTCAACCCGGATACGGGAGTTGAAGAAGCGGTGTGGGTAGCCAATGCCGCGGCGGTGCCTGCAGCGGGCACAGGCGTAACGGTGATTGTGGAGCGGTGCAAGTAGGCCCGATCGGCATCGTCCGTGACAGATCAGTCTGATCGCTCGTGCTGGTGACGACTCACTCGAGCCTGCCAATCACCGAACTGCATCGCCCGCCTACCGTCCGTGACGATGCTTCCCTATAGCGATCCAACGTACCGGTTCTGGCTGACGATTTATTCGTTCCCGGCACTGGTCCCGTTGGTCATCAACGTTGGGTTCATCGTGTTCGTCGCCGACGACCTGCCAACCGCGCTGGGCGTGCAGGGGGCCATCCTCAAAGCAAAGATTTCGATTGCTTTGGGTTCAGCGTTCATGGTCCTGATCATCTGCGCGCATCTGCTGGCGTGGTGGCATTCGCGGACGCGCAAACCACTGATCCCTGTTCACGAGCCGACTGTCACGGAGAGATGAACGCGATCCGGTTCCACTCAGTGCGCTGCCACATCGCTCAAGTTCCTGGGTGTCAGCGCGGCACCGCCAATGGTGCCTCGTCGGCACGCCCGGATGGACCGTACCTTCGGCCCGCGGCATGTTGACGTCATCGCCGGATGACTCCTGGCTCGATACTCGAAGGAAGCCAAACGAGCAACCGGCGCGGCGATGTCGCGCTTCGAGCACAGCAGTCGTAGCTGCTGCACCATCCGACTTGGCTTGAGGTCACGG
Source organism: Phycisphaerales bacterium (assembly GCA_044371005.1). GTDB lineage: Bacteria > Planctomycetota > Phycisphaerae > Phycisphaerales > UBA1924 > UBA2402. The sequence goes on from JBILUL010000091.1 coordinate 8,489, forward strand.
TCCGGTCATCAGGCAACTGGTCGCAGTTTCCACCTGCCCCGGGGGTACAACCTGCCGCGGTGTGTGAGACTGCAGAGCGTGCTGAATCAGCTCCCCGACCTGAGGGTGAGCCAGCGCGGTGAGTCTCCTCATCGCGTGGATGGGTTGCGGGGGAATACACCGGTTTGCTTTGCTTCCTCGGGAATATGCCGATGTTGAACGCGCGTCCCTCCGATACGGGTCGTGGTGTCCATGATGCCGGCGCGATGTCGCGCCAAGACCAGATGGAGATTGTCCGATGCGAGTTCTAGTTGTTGATGATTCGCGTTCGATCCGGATGATGATCCGGTCATACCTGTCGAAATCGGTCAACCTGGAGGTTCTCGAAGCCGAGGATGGGGCGGCGGCGCTCCTGCTTGCGTCCAATCTCAAGCCGAGCCTGATCTTCACGGACTGGAACATGCCGAACATGGATGGCATCACGTTCGTGCGCCAGTATCGCGCGACCGGCGCAAAGACGCCCATCATCATGGTCACGACCGAAGCGGAGAAGCCTCGCGTGATCGAAGCGCTCCAGGCCGGAGTGAACAACTACCTCGTCAAGCCGTTCAAGCGCGAGGAGTTCTTCAACCGCGTTTCAGCAACGTGCAAGACATTCAACATTCCGCAAATCCTCAACCTCGGGAACGACCAGGCCGCCTGAGAGCAAGTGACCACACGCCATGAGCGCCAGCGAACTGCAGACACTGCTCGAGCAGACATGCCGCACCGCCTCGACGATCGACGCCGAGGATCCCGGTGCGCTCGCCCAGTTGCACGGCCTGCTTGAACGAATGAAGGGCCTGCTCTCAGGAGATGCGGGCGAACACGTGGCGGAAGCCGCCACGTCGACGCTTGCGCTCATCATGCGGGAAGCCGACAACGCCGATGCCGCGCTCAACAAGATCCGGAGCGTGCTGGGCGAACTCCAGGCCGACATCAGCGCGGCCGAGAAGGCCGCGACGGATCATGCCACGCCCGCCGTGGATCTTGAGCTGCTCGCCGCGTGGGGCTCACAGGTGGGCGATGCCTGCGATGAGCTCTCGACCGCTGCTCTCAAGCTGGGCCACAACCACGAGGACCTCGAAGCAACCGCGGAAGTCCGCCGTCGCATCCACACGCTCAAGGGCGAGTTCGGTGTGCTCGGACTCGAACCGGGCAGGGCCCTCTGCCACCGCGTGGAGGAGAAGCTCACGGCCGAGGCGCCCTATCAGTACGTCGACGCGGTGCTCGCAGTCGCCGACTGGGTGAGGGCGTACGCCGCGTTGGCCGTGGCAAACCCCTCAGCCAGTGCTCCTGGTACCTCGCACATTGACAGTCTGCTGACCACCGCGGCCGCGGAGAGCACGGCCGTCCTCCCCGCTCCCATCGAGGACGGGCCGGTCGATCTGGCGATCGATCCTGAACACCTCAAGAACCTGGCCATCTACGTCAACGAACTCAAGGACCATGTCGCCTCGGCCGAGCGCGAGCTGCTCGCGATCGAATCCGGTGGCGACCCGCGCAAGCACGTGGAAGGTCTCTTCCGCGCATTTCACACCGTCAAGGGCGTCGCGGGCTTCCTGGGCCTCAGGCCGGTCGTGGAGGTATCGCACGCGACGGAGACGCTCTTTGATGAAGTGCGCAAGGGCCGGCTTGAGACCGCCCCGGCGGTGATCGAAGCTGGCCTCGCGGCATGTGACACGCTGGTCATTGTGCTCAATGCGTTGACAGGCGGAGAGCTCCCGCTTCGGTCGCGCATCGCGGCCACGTGCCGCCGACTGGTCGATTGCATCAGCACGCCCGCCGCTTCCAAGTCAGCCGCGGATATGGCGGTCATACCCGAACCTTCGGCAGCACCAGCCGTTCCTGCACCGCTCCCGGCGGACCACGCCGCGCCTGCACCGCATGCAAGCCAGCCAGCCGAAGCTGTGGAACCGGTGCGTCAGACGCGTGCGCTGCAGGGTGATACGACCGTGAAGGTCGCAACCACGCGCATGGACCGGCTGATCGATCTGGTCGGCGAACTCGTGATCGCATCGCAGATGGTGGTTCAGGATCCGCGGATCGCGACCCTCCAGGACCAGCGCGTGCAGCGCAACATCTCGCATGTGTCGAAGATCGTCCGCGATCTGCAGCAGACCTCCATGGCACTGCGACTGGTCACCATCAAGGGCACCTTCCAGAAGATGGCACGGGTCGCACGCGATGTGGCCCACAAGGCGGGCAGGCAGCTTGAGTTCCGCACCGAGGGTGAGGAGACCGAGCTGGATCGCACAATCGTCGATCTCCTGAATGATCCGCTGGTGCACATCATCCGAAACTCCTGCGACCACGGTGTTGAACCGCCCGATGAGCGAGTCTCAAAGGGCAAGTCGCCCAAGGGGATTGTCACCCTGCGCGCCTACCACCAGGGCGGATCGATCGTCGTGGAGGTCGCGGATGACGGGCGCGGGCTTGATCGTCAGCGCATCCTTCGGAAAGCTATTGAACGCGGTCTGATCCCGGCGGATCGCGATGTCGCGTCCCTCTCGGACAACGAGTGTCACAATCTCATCTTCCTCCCGGGGTTCTCGACGGCAGAGAAGATCACCGACATCTCAGGCCGCGGCGTGGGGATGGATGTGGTCCGCAAGTCCATCGAGGACCTTCGCGGCAAGGTGGAGATCCGCTCCGAGTTCGGCAAGGGCACGACGATCCTGATGCGGCTGCCGCTCACGATGGCCATCATCGACGGCATGGTGGTGCGAGTGGGATCGCAGCGTTTCGTGATTCCGACGCTGAACATCGAGCGTTCGTACCAGCCCAAGCCCACCGACCTGTTCACGGCACAGGGCGGGCGAGGCGAGATGGCCAAGGTGCGCGAGACACTGCTGCCGATTCACAGGCTGAACAGGGTCTTTGGCGTGCGCGGCGGATGCGAAGAGCTCGAGCAGGGGCTGCTGCTGGTGATCGATGCCGGCAGTTCGCGATGCTGCGTCTTCGTCGATGAGATCCTCGGCCAGCAGCAGGTGGTGATCAAGGGACTTGGCGCCGGGGCACCTCGCGTCAAGGGAGTCTCGGGCGGCGCCATCATGGGCGACGGCCGGGTCGCGCTGATTCTGGACATTGCATCGGTGGCGCAGCTCGCCACGGAAATCGGAGCGGCGCCGACTCTCGCCGCGGAGGCAGCATGACACGCGAATTGCAACAGACCACTGGCCGCGGAGGGAAGTACCTGAGCTTCCGTCTGGGCAAGGAAGAGTACGGAGTCGAGATTCTCAGAGTCCGCGAGATCATCGGGCTGCTCGAGATCACCGAGCTGCCTCGCACGCCCGAGCACGTCAAGGGTGTCGTGAATCTGCGCGGCCGGATCATCCCGGTCATCGACCTTCGCAGCCTGTTCGGCATGCCCCATCACGAGTACACGGCGATCACCTGCATCGTCTTCATCGAGGTCGCCGGCCAGAGCGAGGGTGAGCGTTTCCAGATCGGAGCCATCGTGGATTCGGTCAGCGAGGTCATCACCATCGCATCCGAGCAGATCGGGGCCGTCCCGAACTTCGGCTGCGATGTCGACACCCAGTTCATGCTCGGCGTGGCGAGAGTCAAGGACAAGGTCTGCGTCCTGCTCAACATCGACACGCTGCTCACCACCAACGACCTGGCATCACTGCGGCAGGCGGCCGCCGCAGCCGGGGGGCATGCAGCGCCGACCCCATCGCTCGCCGCCTGAAGCACATCGAACACCACCATCCGAAGAACCAATCAATCGACGATTCAGCAAGGACCATCGCCATGAACACCTCATTCATCCGCAGCACCCGAGTCTCCAAGCGTCTGACCATTCTGTCCACGGCCGTTGCCCTGGCCATGGGCGGCGTATCGATGATGGTCTACAACACCATCAACGACACTCGCATCGGCAGCCGTCAGTTCGTGGAGCTCATGGCTCACAATGAGCTGCTCGCCGATATCCTGCCCCCGCCCCTCTCACTGCTGGCGGTCGCGGACCATCTGGAGATGCTGTCCGGCCAGCCCGCCAAGATCGAGCAGAATCTCGCCAAGTACGAGGAGTGGGTGAAGGGGTACCATGCCCGCACAGAGTACTGGAAGACCGCTCCGATGGATGATGATGATCGTGCGGAGCTCTACGCCGCACTCAAGCCTTCCCAGCAGTTCATTGAACTGATGGAGACCAAGTACATCCCGCACCTCAAGTTGGGCAAGAACGAGGAATATCGCGCCGCGTTCGAGCAGGGCGAACTCCGCGCACTCTACGCCACGAGCACCGATGAAGTGGTTCGACTGTCCGAACTGGTTACCAAGGAAATCGGCCATCGCATGACCACATCACAGGACCAGGCGATCACCGCACGCAACGAGATCATCGGGATCATCGGTGCCGTCGCTGCGGCGGTGCTCGTGCTCAACCTCCTCATCGCCAAGTCGATCACCAGGCCCCTGACCGCAATGCTCGGCAAGATCCGCGACATGGCTACCGGAAGCCGCGATCTGACCCAGCGTCTGGAAGCATCCGGCAAGGACGAACTCACCGAGCTTTCAGGCGTATTCAACACGTTCGTGGAGCAGCTCGTGGCCTCGCAGGAGGATTCACGCCGCCAGGCACAGCAGATCGAGTTGCAGGCCACCGAACTCAAGTCCAAGGCGGTCGAGTTGGTCAAGGCCACCAACGCCATGGCGCAGGGCGACTTCACGGTCGAAATCGGCGTCCTGGGCGGCGATGCGATGGGCGAGATCGGCGAGGGCCTGAGCGTGGCCGTGGCACAGATCGGTCAGCTGATCCGCGAGGCGTCGGCAGCAACCACCCGCGTCGACAATGGCACGACCCAGATCGCCTCGGCCAGTCAGTCCCTGGCGGCCAGCGCCAGCGAACAGGCCGCGAGCCTCGAGGAGATCTCCGCGTCGCTCGAGGAGATGTCGGGCATGACCCGCCAGAACGCCGACAACGCACAGCAGGCCGCGGCACTCGCCACGGGCGCCACCGACTCGGCCAACCGCGGCAAGACGGAAACCACCCAGCTGGGCTCCGCCATGAAGGAGATCCAGGAATCCGCCACCAAGATCTCGCAGATCATCAAGACCATCGACGAGATCGCCTTCCAGACCAACCTGCTCGCACTCAACGCCGCGGTTGAAGCCGCCCGTGCTGGCGAAGCGGGCAAGGGCTTCGCGGTGGTCGCAGAAGAAGTGCGCAACCTCGCTCAGCGCTCGGCCGACGCCGCCAAGAGCACGGCCTCGATGATCGAGGAAGCCCGCAAGCGTGCCGACAATGGTGCGGCGATCGGCTCCCGCGTGGGCGTGGTGCTCGACGAGATCTGCGGCGGTGCCTCCAAGGTCAGCACGCTGCTGGCCGAGATCGCGGCCAGTTCACGCGAGCAGGCCACCGGCATCTCCCAGATCACCAAGGGTGTCGCCGAACTGGACAAGGTCACGCAACAGAACGCAGGCAACAGCGAGGAGCTCGCCGCGGCCGCGCAGGAGAGCTCTTCCCAGATGGCTGGTCTCACCTCCACCCTCTCGCGATTCCAGGTGGGCGCAAACGACGCCACCACGGCCGGCGCCGCAACGCTCCAGGCACCGAGTCACCCCACCCACCGGTCCAAGCCCCAGACTCGCCCCTCGATGGCAGCCGCCAAGGGCGCAGGAACCACCGCGGCAGCAGCAAAGAATGCGATCCCGTTCGGTGAGCACGAGGAGACGTTCGAGAAGTTCTGATCGAGTCGTGCTGTCCGCCTCTGAGACTTCCCGCCCGATCGTGGAACACCAATGCCAACGTTGATACGGACCACCAATCCCCTCAGGCAGCTTGCAGACACCATCTGGGAGCGCTTCGGCCTGAGACTCCCCGACGAGAAGCTTTCGTTCGTGGCTTCCCGACTGGGAACCATGGCAAGAAGTGGCGGGTTCGCCAGCGTCGAAGCGCTGGCGGCGGACCTGGTCGAGCATCCATCCGAAGAACGGCTCCTTGCCGTCTTCGATGCACTCTCCACCAACGTCACAAGCTTCTTCCGCGATGCTCCGCACTTTGAGACTCTCGCGAAAGAGATCTACACCCCCTTGCGTTCCCGCGGAGGCACGCCGACCATCCGTCTCTGGTCCGCGGCGTGCTCCACCGGCGCCGAGCCGTACTCGCTGGCCATGCACGCCTGCGATGTGTTCGGGGCTGACAAGGTCAAGGACTGTCAGATCCTGGCCACGGACCTTTCCCAGCCGGCCCTCGACGCGGCGATGCGGGCTGTCTATCCGGATGACTCGCTGACCGGCATCAGCCAGGAGCAGTTGAACAAGTACGTGCTCCGGGGGACGGGCAAGTGTGCGGGCTTCGTGAAGATCAGTGATCACCTTCGGTCAATGGTCACCTTCAAGCGTCAGAATCTCCTTGATTCGTGGCCGTGGCATGGCCCCTTTGACGCGGTCTTCTGTCGGAACGTCATGATCTACTTTGAACGGCCGGTTCGAGAACGTCTGGTCAAGCGAATGCGTTCGACGCTGCGAAACGGCGGGCTGCTCGTGCTGGGAAGTTCGGAATCCCTCTCGGGCCTTGATGTGGGAACGATGCGCATGGTGAGTCCGTCTGTCTACAGGAGGGTTGATCCATGACCAGACTTGCTTCCACAGCCGCTGCGGGAAACGAACTCCAGCCCGATGGACGGATTGTCGTGGGCGTGGGTGACATGATCGTGTCTGCGGACCCGGCTGCCGAACTGATCACGTACGCGCTTGGCTCGTGCATCGGGGTCACTGTCTACGACCCGGTCTGCAAGGTGGGCGGGCTGCTGCACTTCATGCTCCCTCTTGCCGGCGAGAGCCCCAACAAGGCCTCTCGCCCTGCGATGTACGGAGATACGGGCATCCCGCTGCTCTTCAAGACGATCTACTCCCTTGGCGCCGTCAAGGAGCGTCTGATCGTCTGTGCCGCGGGCGGCGCTGAGATCCTGGATGATGAAGGCTGCTTCCGCGTCGGATCGCGCAACCGCACGCTTCTGAGGAAGATCTTCTGGCAGAACAATGTGCTGATCGCCGCGGAAGACAGTGGCGGCCACACCTCGCGCACGCTCATGTTGAACCTCGCTGACGGTCGGGTGCAGATCCGCAGTCAGGGAGTCGGGAGTGTCCTATGGCCACGGTAACCCAACTCATCGATTCGCTCACGCGGCTCCCGGTCTTTCCGGCGGTGGCCGTGAAGGCGATGCGTCTGCTCAACGACCCCAACGCGAGCTTTGCCGCGCTTGAACTGCTCATCAAGCAGGATGCGTCGCTGTCGACGGCACTGCTCAAACAGGGCAATTCGGCGGCCCATGGCGTTGCGGGACGCAGCATCACGCTCAGTCAGTGCCTCTCTCGCATCGGCATCAAGCAGGCGATCCGGATCGTCTCGGATACCGCAGCGGGCGGCGTGCTCAAGACAGCGGGCGAGAGTTACGGCCTGCCGCAGCAGCAACTCTGGCACGGCTCACTCTTTGGTGCGCTGCTCGCTGAGCATCTGGCCAGGCAGGCACGCACCTGCGATCCGGGCGTTGCGTACCTGGGCGCCCTGCTGCGTGACATCGGCAAACTCGCCGTCGATGCGCTCACGCCCTGCACCGGAGTGATGTGGTCCGATGGGCGATCGCTCGAGGACGAGCGTGAGACCATCGGCGCCGATCACGCACAGCTGGGCGGAGAACTGGCTGCCCGCTGGAACCTCCCGCCGGTCATTGTCTCGTGCATCCGGTTCCATCATGAACCATCAGCCGCAACCTGCGATCAGCCGGTCGTCGACATCGTTCATGCCGCGGACACGCTGTGCATGAGCGCTGGCGTTGGCGTCGGCGATGACGGTCTTCGCTACAGGCTGGATCCGCGAGTCAGGGCGGCGCTGCTTCCCAATGCCTCCGTAGCCGCCGCGGCGACCGATGCCGCGTGGAACGAGCTGATCCACGTGGCGCCCGAACTGGCCCCCAAAGGAGTCTGCGCATGAGCACGCGTGTCCTCATTGTTGACGATTCGATGATCCTGCGCCTGTCGGCCAAGAAGGCCTGCGTTCTGGCCGGAGTGAAGCCCGAGAACATCGCCGAGGCCGGCGATGGCAAGCAGGCGATCGCCTGCCTCGAGAAGGCGATCTTCGACATCGTCCTGCTTGACCTCAACATGCCTGTAATGGACGGCGAGCAGTTTGCGCTCGCCTGGTCGCTCCAGCCCCGCTGGAAAGAGACGCGCATCTTCGTCGTCTCGACCGACAGCAACAAGGAGCGTCGCGAACGTCTCTCCACGATGGGCGTGAGCGCATTTCTTTCAAAGCCGTTCGAGCCCGAGGAACTCTCGAGGCTCATCAAGAACAACTCGATGGAGAACATCGCATGACCACGATCGATCCCAACACGCTCAGCCGGATGGTCGCCACCGTGCTGGAGCGCACCATGTTCATCTTCGCTGAACCAGCCAATCCCACTGAGCCCCAGAGCCAGTGGAAGTCCGCCATCACGTTCAGCGGTTCCTACAACGGTGCCGTCACGGTCACCGCCTCCGAGGGCTTCGTCCGCCAGCTGGTGGGAGGCTTCGTCAGCGTCGAACCACAGGAAGCTGATCTCTCCCAGTACGGTCAGGATGCGATGAATGAGTTGGCCAACCTGGTGGGCGGCCAGATCGTCGCGGCTCTGGGGGGTGAGGATCGGCCGATCCGCCTTGGCCTCCCCGACCCCGCCAAGGCTCGCCAGGGACTTCCGCCCGATGCGATCAAGTGCGGGCTGGATTCCATGGGCGATCAGCTCGTGATCACCTACGCCGGCGACGGACTCGCCAAGGCCGCCTGAACGCACCTCACGCACGACATGGAGTTGGCTCATGAGTACCCCCCGGATCAAAGTGCTCGTCGTCGATGACTCCGCTGTCGTCCGTCAGGCCCTCTCAAACGGACTCTCCCGCTTCCCCGACATCGAGGTCGTTGGCTGCGCCAGCGATCCGTTCGTCGCGAGAGAGATGATCGTCAGCCTCAATCCCGATGTCCTCACGCTGGACATCGAAATGCCTCGGATGGACGGACTGACCTTCCTTCAGAAGCTGATGGCGGCCAAGCCGATTCCCACCATCATCGTCAGCTCCGTGGCACCCTCGGGCAGCAGCGTGGCGATGGCATGTCTGGAAGCCGGCGCCTTCGACGTCGTCGCCAAGCCCTCCGCCGCGTACTCGCTGGGCGAAACGGTGGACCAGATCTGCGCCCTGGTGCGTGCCGCGGCGGGGACCCGCCCCGTCGCCCGCGTCAAAACCTCCACGCAATCGCCGCCTCTGGCCAACTTCAACACGACCCACAAGATCATCCTCATCGGTGCATCAACGGGCGGTACCGAAGCCACCCGCAGCGTCCTGCGCCGTTTCCCCGCCGCGACGCCGGGCATCGTCATCGTGCAGCACATGCCCCCGGGCTTCACGCGGCTGTACGCCGAGAGCCTGGGCAGTTCCTGCGCCATGAGAGTGAAGGAAGCCGCCGACGGAGATGCCGTCGCGCCGGGCCTGGTGCTCCTGGCTCCTGGTAACCAGCAACTGCGACTGACGCGCGACGGTGCCCGCTTCGTCGTCCGCGTGTTCGACGGCCCGCGTGTGAGCAGTCACCGCCCGTCGGTGGATGTCATGTTCGGCTCCGCAGCCAAAGCCGCGGGACCAAACGCCGTCGCTGCCCTCCTGACAGGCATGGGCGCCGACGGTGCCCAGGGATTGCTCGAACTCCGCAAGGCAGGCGCCCACACCATCGCGCAGAGCGAACGCACCTGCGTGGTCTACGGCATGCCCGCCGAGGCAGTCAAGCTCGGTGCCGCGTGCGAAGTCGCTGATCTTGACGACATCCCATCGCGTATCGCCCGCGCCATCGCTGCCAAGAGCGCAGACGAGCAGCCTGCCGCTCGCGCTGCCTGACGAACCCGAGCGGCGTCGTTCTCCGACATCACCACAGCTCGAACCAATTGAAGAGGCCGCCCGCAGCACGCGGGCGGCCTCTTGTTTTCAGCATGGAACAGATCAATCCAACCACCAGCCTTACCGGCGGCGACGACCAGCAATCAACCCGCCAAGACCCAGCACGGCCAGCGAGCCGGGGGACGGAACCACAGAGCCCTGAATCTGGAAGGGAAGTTCCACCGGACCGTTGGAGACGCCCATGACCAACGAGGAGAACGCGGCGCCGTTGATCGACTGCTGTGCATTGCCCACCTCGCCGCTGGGCACCACCGGCGGCTGCCAGGGGCCACTGGCCAGCGAGCCCGATGCTCGCCAGCGCAGAACATAGTCGCCATCAGCAAGGCTCTGGCTGACCGGAACCGTGATCGCATAGATCGGCCGGTTGGTGGCGCCCAGCGTCGTCGTTGTGACGCGATACGCCACAAGGCCGCCATCAACCAGCGAAGAGGCAGAGGTCCAGCTGACCGGATCACTGTGACTGCTGGCAATCTGGTAATCAACGCCCGTGAAACTGAACGCGCTGGCCCCGGTCTGGTACATGTAGAACGTCAAGCCGGTGACATTCCAGCCACCCCCGCTGACGGAGAAATCATCCGCCACTGAGTTGTTCGCGCTGATCTGTGCGCCGAATCCAAGGGTTCCCTCATTGCCTCCCACTACGCTCAGGTTCGGCGAACCCGCAATGTTGTACACAGCCCCGTTGTCGTGAAGCACCGCAGCATTCGCCGCGCCAGCCATGCCGATCAATGCCACAAGAATCGTTGTCTTCATGTCTTGAAATCTCCCCTTTGATGTTCTCGTTCCCAAGCAGACAACGCCCTCCTCATAGGGCGTTGCTCCTCGAAGATACCGTCAATCCGACGCACTGCAAGCGTAACGTGATGATTCCGCCTCGGATGTGCCCGACGTCACGGTCGGAGGCGCGGAATGCGCGGGCGGTGACGTCCGCGCTTGTCCCATAAGCCCGCCACACGCCCACGTACCGCTCCC
>JBILUL010000092.1:0-19396 GCA_044371005.1 Phycisphaerales bacterium
CGCGGCAAGGACGATGGGGGAAAGCGTACGGACATTCTTCATCTCAGCGCTCCAGTTGGGACCAATGACTCAGTGATACAAATCGAAATGTGTTCGAACTGGCGGGCCCGGGCACACGCTCAGGAACCGCCGGGGGGACAGATGTGGGCAGCGGCAGGAGACGAACCTCATGCCGCGCGAAATGGATCAGTAATCAAGCCCCTGACGGTTGATCCAACCACCAAAGACCTTGCCTTCAAGCTCGTCGTAGGTGAGTGAGTTGATGCCGTTGACAACACCCTGCACATGGCCGAACTGGCCATCGCGGTTCTTGTCGGTGAAGATCTCGACATGACCATCGGCAAAGCCCAGGTTGCCGTAGATGGCCGTTCCGCCCAGAGTGTTGCGAGTACGGGAGTTGCCGTGGGCCGCGCCAAAGTCAGAGAAATCCTGGCGGCCCCAGACGCCGCCGAATCCAGGCATCACAGCCTGCACCGGGCCATCGCCCAGCGACTTGGCGCCGGTCACGGAGTTGCCGTCCGGAAGCACGACGGTGTCGGGGTTGGCAATCACATCGGCCGTTGCATCACCGAAGAAGGGAATGCGCGAGACCGAGGCCGCACCCAGAATCTGGCTCTCTCGCAGCGGACCGCGGACGTAGCGCACGTCCTTGGGATCAGGTGAACGCGTGGGATAGAGCGAGGTCGTGGCGGTGTGAGCCATGTACCACGACTGCACATAGTTCGTGTTGAAACCCCGATTGATCAACTCGGTGACTTCATCAGGCGTGAACGTCTTGAAGCCGTTGCTGTTGATGCGGTTGATGTTGAGGTTCTGATTGGCCCGGGCCTGGCTGCTGGGGCACAGGCTTTTACCCGGCAGGCAGTACCCACCCAGCACGTTGTTGGCCACCCAGCCCACCGAGTCGATGGCTCCATAGCCATTCGCACGCCGATTGTCGAAGTTGCCTGTCGAGAAGAGGCCCTTGTTATCAGCCGAGTACGCCATGCTCGACAGGGTGAGCTGCCGCAGATTCGAGGCGCACACGGTCGTGCGGCCCGTCTCGCGCGCCGCGCCCAGCGACGGGAGCAGAATGCCGACCAGAAGCGCGATGACCGCGATCACCACCAGCAGTTCAATCAATGTGAAGCCCGGGCGGACCGATCGTGAGCGGAGGTGGCGGATCATTCGTGGGTTGTTCCTGTGTGGTGCCCGAAACAAAGGGGCGAACTTCGTCCGGATCTCTCTCGGGCACTCTGCCCCGTGAGGGAATCAGAATATGAGCAACCTGCATGGAAACTGCTCAGAATGAGTTAATGATCATCGTGCCTTTCGCCCGGACCTTCCTCCCGCCGGACAGGCCAGTCACATTGGTCGCAAAACACTGCAATTCCAGCCAGTTACGTCATTGGGCCCAACCGAACAATCCCCCCATTCTTCTGTGAAGATTGCGTTTGGATGCTGTGAAGTTGTTCGGACGCAGGTGCAATCTCATTTGACAACGCGCAAGACGAATGCAAGCTGCCGCGATTGAGGCCGCGATTGAGGCCGCGACTGAGGGCCAAGTGGTCTCCCTGGGTGGCAATGGTCGGGAGTGCAGCGTTGGCGTCGCAGAAGAGAAACGGGGTGTCCGCCAGGGTGCCAGAGCAGGTGATTGCTCGCGATGGCTGCTCGGAGCGGGCGGTTCACCAGATTCTTGAACCACGGTCTTGAATCCGAGCAGATCGGGAATCCACCCACCTGCGTGCTGCGTGCGATTGGATCTTGCGTCTGGTGCGCACTTCGAGAAGGCAGCCGTTGGCATCATTCCGCGGCGGAGTGCCGCAGGCTCGTGGGGGCGGCCGGTCCAGCAGCCGCGTGCGAGTGATGCGACCTGCGATTGACTATCGGCTGCCTGTCGAAGCCGCCTCCGTGCGCGTTGGCGACGATCTTCGCGCCAGTCGCCGACGAAGATGCGAATGAGGTTGAGTTCGGCGAGCAGGCCGATGCTGACGAACAGGGCGGAGAGAATCAGTGCGACGGTGTGATTCATGGCGACGCTCCGGGGGCAGTGAGTGGTGAGTGCGTTGCCAATGTCGCGATGATCTATCTCGCGGCGGTGGTGGTCGCCGCGATGTGGCTGGGGCGAGCACCTGCGGTCGTGGCGGCGATTGCGGGCGTTGCCGCGTTTGACTTCTTCTTTGTGCCCCCGCACCTGACCTTCGCGGTCTCCGATGTGCAGTACCTGCTCACCTTCGCCGTGATGCTCACCGTGGGGCTGCTCATCGCACACCTGACGACTCACCAGCGGGCGCTGGCCGATGCATCACGAGAGCGGGAGCGCCGGACCGCGGCGATGTACGCACTTTCCCGCGAGCTCGCCGCGGCGGAGGATCTGCCGCAGGCCGCCATCATCGGAGCACGCCACCTGCACGACACGCTTCAATGCGACGCAGTGATCTGCATCCCCGATGAGACAGATGCAACGAAGCTGAACGTGGTGAGTGCTGCCGGACCCTCCGCCTGGTTTGATGATCGCGAACGCGGCATCGCGCGATGGGCGGTTGATCACGCTCAGCCTTCGGGGCTGGGCACGCTCAAGCTCCCTTCCGCGGCGGGCAGGCACATTCCAATCGCCGGTTCGCGGGGACGAATTGGTGTGGTCTCCCTCAGGCCGCGTCCGGATACTGCGGGGAATGCCGCGGCGGGCACGTCCTTCCTGCTCGATTCGGCGGGGCTGTTCCTGGTGGAGGCGCTCACGAACCAGATTGCCTCCGCCTTTGAACGAGTCACGTTCATTGAGCGGCACCACGCGGCGAGGATTGAAGCCGAGCGGGAACGTCTGCGCAGTGCACTGCTCAGTTCTGTTTCGCACGATCTGCGCACACCCTTGGCCACCATCACCGGTGCCGCGAGCACGCTGGAGCAGACCGCGACCACGCTGGACCCGGCCGCTCGGGCCGGGCTGCTGCGTTCCATCGTTGAGGAGTCGTCGCGGCTGAGTGACATCATCAGCAACCTGGTCTTCGCCACAAGGCTGGAAGCGGGCGGGGTGGCGGTCAAACGCGAGTGGACGACGATCGAGGAGATCATCGGTGCGGGGCTATCGCGGCATCGCGACGCACTGGCGAGACGCCAGTTCAGTGTCAGCATTGCCCCGGAACTGCCGATGGTGCGTGTTGACAACGCAATGCTCCCGCAGGTGGTGCACAATCTGATTGAGAATGCGCTTCGGTACTCGGAGCCGTCCGCAGCAATGTCCATTCGTGCGTTCGTCAGCGATGAGAACCTGCTGGTGAAGGTGGTGGATGAGGGACCTGGTCTTGCGGAGAATGAAGCCTCGAGGGTCTTTCAACGCTTCTACCGGGGCCGGGCCGCACGCGACCGAACCAGCGCGGCGCCGGCGACGCAGAACGGGATGGGGCTTGGCCTTACCATCTGCGAGGGGATCATCAGGGTGCACGGCGGCCGGATCTGGGCCGAGCCCAACACGCCTCGTGGAGTGGCATTCATCTTCTCGCTTCCAATCGAACATCCCCAGCCGGTGCTTCCCGAAGAGTTTCGTGCTTCGGAGTCGGGTACGCCGAGCGGCCAGAGTCAGACCGCGACTGATGGCGGGGTGGCGTCATGAACGCACCGCAGTCGGCCACTCCGGTGTACCCGGCGGAGGCTCACAGTCCGCTGGTACTCATTATCGAGGACGAAGCGCCGATCCGTCATTTCCTGCGGATTACGCTTGAAGGCAATGGGTTTCGGATTCGGGAAGCGCCGACCGCCCGTGATGGCATCCTGCAGGCAGTGACGCAGCGACCCGATCTGATCCTCCTTGATCTGGGGCTCCCGGATGGGGATGGGCTTGAAGTGACGCGAACCGTTCGCACGGAGTCGGCCGTTCCGATCATTGTGCTTTCGGCACGCGGGCTTGAGAGCGACAAGATTGCGGCGCTTGATGCGGGGGCCGACGACTACCTCACCAAGCCATTCGGTGTCGGCGAACTGCTGGCGCGGATCCGCGTGGCGATGCGGCATTCGGCACTCAGCCAGGCGAATGCGAGCACGCGCTACCAGGTCTATGAGGCCACCGCGGGAAGTCGGACGCTGCAGATCGACCCAGTGGGTCGGTTGGTGCATGTGATGGATGGGAAGGTTCGCCGCGAGGTTCGGCTCACGCCCACCGAGTTCAAGCTGCTGGCGTTCCTGGTGAAGCACGCTGGCAAGGTGCTCGTGCACCGGTTCATTCTCAAGGAAGTCTGGGGTGTGCAGCATCAAGGTGATGTGCAGTACCTTCGGGTCTACGCGGGTGAGCTTCGCAAGAAGCTCGAGATCGATCCCGCTCAGCCACAGTTTCTGCTCACCGAGTCGGGCGTGGGGTATCGGCTCATCGAGCCAACCGGCAGCGACAGCGAACCTGGCCGATGAGGCGGGGTGGGTGGGAGCGTGCGCAGTGATCAGTGGTTGTCTGGCGTTTCGCTGGCAGCGGGTTCATCGGACTTGCCGAAGACCAGCGAACTGACGACGCCGGTCGCCAGCGATCCGGCGATGATGGCCAGCGACGCCATGGGCGAGAGCGTGAAGCCGAAGAACATGGCGAGCATCTTGCCGCCGATGAAGACCAGGATGAAGGAAAGGGCGTATTTGAGGTGCTCGAACTTGCCCATGAGCGAAGCGAGGGCAAAGTAGAGTGAGCGCAGGCCCAGAATCGCGAAGATGTTGCTGGTGAAGATGATGAAGGGGTCACGCGTCACGCCGAAGACCGCGGGGATGGAATCGACCGCAAACACGACATCGGTGCTCTCGACCACCAGCAGCACCAGGAACATCGGGGTCACGGCGCGGACACCATTGACGCGCGTGAAGAAGTTCTCGCCTTCAAAGTGTGGCGAAACCGTGACGAGCTTGCGGGCCAGTCGTACTACGGGGTTCTTGTCGGGTTCCACATGTGCATCACCGGCCGAGAGCATCTTGATGCCGGTGTAGATGAGGAAGGCACCAAAGACGTACTCGATCCAGTGGAACTTGTGGATGAGTTCAGCGCCCAGCCAGATCATGACGCCGCGTAGGACCAGCGCCCCCATGATGCCCCAGAAGAGGACGCGATGCTGGTGGATCCGCGGCACCGCAAAGTACTTGAAGACCATGGCAATCACGAAGATGTTGTCCATGCTCAGCGCGTACTCGAGCATCCAGCCGGTCAGGAAGAGCCCGGTGGCCTCGGTGCCGCCGACGTTGCGGGGGGGCTTGCCGGCACCCTGAGGGACATCGATGCCGATGCCAAGCCAGTTGTTCTGATAGATGAAGTAGATGGCCACCGAGAAGAGCAGGGCTGTGGTGATCCACACCCCGGTCCAGCGCAGTGCCTCCTTCATGGAGATCTCGTGGGCCTTGCGGTTGAAGACACCAAGATCAAGCGCCAGGAAGACGGCGACCATGGCGATGAAGCCGACATAGAACCAGATTTTCAGATCGGTGTCGGCCGCGGCAGTCTGGGCCAGGAGGGACAGGTGATCGGTCATGGATTTTTCCGTAAAACGCGAGGAATCCGCCGCGGCTTCCGGTTTGAACACCGGTCACGCCGCGGCGGATTCCAACGGTAGCCTCTTCCGAAGACAGGCTCCCGTGCGGTCCACTCAGGTCCCTGACGGAAAACTCACGCCTTGGACGGAGCCGGACGAAGGATCGAGGCGATGGTCGCCAGCGTCAGAAGTCCGACGACCACCAGCAGGGAGACCACGGTGTCGATCTTGATCGACTTCATGGGCTCGACGGTCATTCCGAACCAACCGGCCATGTCATCGATGTAGGGGGGCACGCTCAGCAGCAGGAGCTTGGCGCCCACGAAGGCCAGGATGAGGATGAGGGCGGGCTTGAGATAGCGGAACTTCTCGATCAGGGCGGCCAGGCAGAAGTAGAGCGCCCGGAGTCCCAGAATCGCGAAGATGTTGCTGGTGAGGACGATGAACGGGTCGGGCGTGATCGCGAAGATCGCCGGGATGGAGTCAACGGCGAAGATGAGGTCGGTGACTTCCACCAGGATCAGTGCAATCAGCAGCGGCGTCGCGGCGTAGCGCACCGACAGTGTGGCGGGGTCGGCGGGAAGAGCGATGAGCTTGCCCTTCTCTTCCTTGTACTCGACCGGACGTGTGCGACGCGTGAAGAACTTCTGGCCGTCGTAGAAGTCCGTCATGCGGACGTAACGACGCAGGAAGCGGACCACTGGGTTGTTGCTGGGATCATCCTGGGCCTTGACCAGCGCCATCTTCGCAGCCGTGAAGACCAGGAACAGACCGAAGATGATGAGGATCCACTCAAAGCGGCGGACGAGTTCAGCACCGACGAAGATCATGCCAGCACGCATCACCAGAGCACCCAGAATGCCCCAGAAGAGCACGCGATGCTGGTAGCGAGCGGGAACGGCCAGCGCACCGAAGATGAGCGCGATGACGAAGACGTTGTCCATCGAGAGGCTCTTCTCGATGATGTAGCCGGTGAGATACTGCTTGAGCGCTTCAGCACCCGCGACCGTGCCCTCGATGATCTTGGGTGCACCCACCTCGTTGGACGGGTTGTACATGGGGACATTCAGCCCCAGACCCAGCCAGTGCTTCTCATACCCGATGTAGACAAAGCCGCCAAAGAGCAGCGCGGTGGTGATCCAGACGATCGACCAGCCAAGAGCTTCCTTGAACTTCACCTCGTGGGCTTCACGGTGAAAGACGCCAAGGTCAAGAGCAAGGAAGAAGAGGACCAGGAGCAGGAACCCGCCGTACGCGACGTACATGAGGTTGCCTTCCTGACCGGGCGGAGGAGTCACCGCGGCAGAAGCAAGCGTGAAAAGAGAGTTGATGGACGGCAAATGTTCCAACACGACAGCCTCCTGGCGAAGCATGCAACCATGCCGCGCCGGTGTTTCGTGTTGGTCTCGCCGGAAATCGATTGCGATCGAAAAGCGATCGCATCGTCCTGTGCAGGCCGGGGGTGGTGCCCCGTGTTGACGGCCTGCATTGCCCGATCGTTGGAAGAAGATACTTCCAAAACCCGACCGGATGGCTACTCCCCAACTGGGTTCGAAGGATAGGCATCTTCGGCATCCTTCGCCCTCTGGATTCAACCGGGCCCGGGTTCTTTCCGGGTTCTTTGCCACTCCACTTCTCGGACACTACGCTCCCTCGCGTCCCCTTCGGTACTTACATAAGGACTCTCCCTTGGCGACTCGCAAACCCTTCGTCGGCGGCAACTGGAAGATGAACACGAACCGATCCACGGGCTCTGACCTGGCCCGGGGGGTGGTCGATGCACTGATGAACATCGACGGGGTTGAGACCTGTGTCTTCCCGCCCTTCCCCTACCTGCTGACGATCCGCGCCATTCTGCGCGACCGCAGCTCGGCGGTGCGGCTTGGCGCGCAGGATGTCTATCACGCCGCGGAAGGTGCCTTCACCGGCGAAGTCTCCATCAGCATGCTCAAGGACTGCGGCGTGCAGCACACGCTCGTGGGTCACAGCGAGCGTCGCCACATCATGGGCGAAAAAGACGAACTGCTCAACAAGAAGCTGCGTGCACTGCTTGAGAACGGCGCGGATGCCATTCTCTGCGTCGGCGAGACGCTCGAGGAACGCGTTGCCGGCCATCAGGAAATCGTCAACTCGCGTCAGGTCCGCACCGGCCTTGCCGACATCCCCGCCGCATTGGTCGAGCGCCTCATCATCGCCTACGAGCCCGTGTGGGCCATCGGCACCGGCAAGACCGCCACGCCCCAGGATGCGCAGGACATGCACAAGCAGATCCGCGAACTGCTCGCCCGCATGTACAACGCCGATGTGGCGTCACGCGTCCGCATCATCTACGGTGGCAGCGTGAAGGCCGAAAACGCCGCGGAACTCTTCGCGCAGCCCGACATCGATGGCGGCCTCATCGGCGGCGCGTCACTCAAGATCGCGGACTTCGTGACAGTCGTCAAGGCCGCGGCAGAAGCCGGCCGTTCCAAGCCTTGAGCGGCTTTCGCCCCAGACCTCACCCGCCCAGAAACTCAAGTGCCGCCTTCGACAGCAGCCATTCCCTGGTCTGCGGCGAAAGGTCGTGCATGGACTCGATGAGTGAGCCCGGGTGATCCTCACCCAGCGGGAAGGGATAATCCGAGCCAAGCACGATGCGTTCGCGGCCGATGATCTCAATCAGCAGTCGCAACGCAGCGGCGTCGTGCGTGAGCGAATCCACCCAGAACCGCGATGGCCGCGCACACTGGCAGCTCGCGACGTAATGCCGCGGGCCTTGCGAGTTGTCCTTGGCGCACAGATCAGGCCGTGCCTCAAAGCCGTGCTGCAGGCGGCCGATGGTGGCGGGGAACGAGCCCCCGCCGTGGGCAAAGCACCAGCGCAGGTGCGGATAGCGATCGATGAGGCCGGAAAAGAGCACGTGTGAGAGGGCCAGGCACGTCTCGGCGGGCATGCCCACGAGCCACGAACCCCAGTACTGCTGTGTTCGCTCCGATCCGAGCATCTCCCAGGGGTGAACGAAGATCGCCGCGTTGAGGCGCTGGGCGGTTTCGAAGATGGGGCGAAGCGATGGATCGCTCAGATTCGCGCCGTTGATGTTGGTGCCGATCTGCACGCCCTTGAGCCCCAGTTCGCGCACACACCGCTCCAGCTCGCGGCAGGCAAGCTCGGGGTCCTGCATGGGAATCGTGCCAAGCCCGGTGAAACGCGATGGCGTATCGCGGCAGATCTGTGCAATGTGGTCGTTGAGCAGCCGCGACAGTTCGCAGGCATCCGCCGGCTTGGCCCAGTACGAGAACATCACCGGCACGGTGGAGAGTACCTGCATGTCGACTTTGCGGGCATCCATCTCGGCAAGGCGCACGGCCGGATCCCAGCAATTGGCCTGCACTTCGCGAAAAAAGGCCCTTGTTCCATCCGGCTTGGATTGCTGCATGCGGGCGCACCCGGGCTTCTCGTGGGCCAGTTCGATCCAGCCGCTATAGCCGCTTCGATGCGTCCAGTCGGGCCAGGTGCGAGGGAGGATGTGCGTGTGCAGGTCAATTTTCATGCGCGCAGATAGTACGGCGCGGGTGCTTTCTCACCGCGTTGTCGCAGTCTTTCCGGTGCCTGGAGGCTCCGGAGTGCCGGCTTACTCGTGTCAGGGAGCATGCCCGATGTCCGGGATCTGGTATAGCCATCCGTACGAACCCGAGGACTTCATTCCTGCGCCCAAGAAGCACTTTGACACGGTGACGGGGTACATCGATCAGATCAAGCTGGTTGGTGAGCTGCTCGATCCAGACACGCAGCTTGGTGCGGGGGTCAAGGCCTTCCTGATGGCGGGTCAGACGATCGCCGGGAAGATCTTCGGATCCGCAGCATCATCGCACCCGTTCTTCAGCTACCACGAGAAGCATGTGGATGCGCTCGCCACGGCGATCAACGCCGCACATGGGGCACGCGTCGCCGCGGCGGATTTCCAACGTGCATTGAGGAGCGCGATGGCGACCGGGAAGATCCGTTCGCTGATGAAGGAGTACGCCACCTACGGGGTCACGCTGGCGGAGTTCTATGAGAACACCCTGATGCCAAACCTGATGATGGAAAGGATGCACGAGGCCGGTGAGGTCGACGGGTTCGCCGTGATGCAGGAGACGGGGCAGATTCCCTTCCTGCTTCCGCTTCAGAACATCGGCACGCTTCTGCAATGGCGAGCTCTCTGGTGGGCGCTGCACATGCGCTCGATCGGCATGCTCGTGATGGTCGGTGCGGAGACCGAACTGGCACGACACGCGATCAAGGCGTACAACAAGCGCGTGTACGGCCTCAAGTCGAGCGAGGAGTTGATAGATCACGTGGCGGGGCAAGCCGCGGAGCGTCGCGCGCTCGAGGAGCAGGCCCACGCGCTGCGTTCAACGTCCGCTGCGAATCAGCGGGCGATTCTTGAGCCGGTGAACTTCTCGACCGACAATGCCGAGTTCGTCCTCGGAATTGCCCGGACGATCGCACGCGGGGGCGACATCGCACAGGGCAAACTCGTCGAGTCGGATCCCGAAACCGCGGCAATCGTCCTGACAAAAGTCGCCGATCGCCTCAAGGCTGTCGCGAATCTCTGAGGACACTCGCTGCAGGACGACCGGCCGGTCCCCGACCGCGACCGGGTCGTTCCGGGCCCCGCCAGCCCCGGGGTTCTACACTGCCCGCCATGACCCAGGCCGAACCCAACGTTGAGCACAAGGGCGTGTCCAGGCGGCAGTGGTGGGCACTCACCGCGGCGTGGCTGGGGTGGGCCTTCGATGGCCTCGACGGCTACCTCTACGTGATGGTGGCCATCCGCTTCGTCGGCCAGTTGATGGGCCCGGATGCGACAGTGGCGCAGATCACTGAAAAAGCCGCCCTGATCCAAGCCGCGTTTCTGGTGGGGTGGGCGGTAGGCGGAGCCTTCTTCGGGCGCGTGGGCGATCGCATCGGGCGCTCACGCACCCTCACGATCACGATCCTCACCTACGCCATCTTCACCGGCATGGCCTTCTTCGCGACCGAGTGGTGGCATCTGCTCATCTTCCGCTTCATCGCCGCGCTGGGCATCGGCGGCGAGTGGGCCGCGGGTTCGGCGCTGGTGAGCGAGACGCTGCATGTCAAGCACCGGGCGTGGGCGAGCGCCACGCTGCAGAGCGGCTACATGGTGGGCTGCATCCTCGCCGCACTGACCGCCGGCTGGATGTCGCACCTTGACCCCAAGTGGGTCTTCGTCGTGGGCATCACGCCCGCACTGCTCACCTTCTGGATCCGCTTTGCGGTGCCCGAGACCGATGAGTGGACCCATCACAACACGCACAGCAAGCCGCCTCCGCTCTCCTCGCTCTTCTCGCCCCAACTGCGTCGGACCACCATCCTCACCGTCGCACTCACCGGCATCGCACTCACCACCGTCTGGGCATTCCTCTACTTCGGCCCCATCGCCGTCAAGAGCATCCCGGAGATCAAGGACTGGTCGCCCGCTCAGCAGCAGAAGTTCGTCACCAACGTCACGGTCGCGTATCTGCTCGTGAACATCGCGGGCAACTACTTTGCCACCTACCTGGCCCAGTGGATCGGGTACCGCAAGGCCTTCACCTTCCTCTTCGCCGCATCGCTGGCAACCTACATGATCCTGTTCCGTGAGCCCCTCACGCTCTCCAACGTCTACTGGGTCATGGGCACCGCGGCCTTCTTCTCGCTGGGCCTCTTTGGCCTCTTCCCGCTCTACATCCCGCCACTCTTCCCCACGCTGACCCGCACACTGGGCGCGGGATTCACGTACAACGCCGGACGGCTCATCTCCGCCGCGGGCGCTCTTTTCGGAGGCCTTCTGGCCACTTCAGCAGGCGGCAATCATCGCGTGATCTTCTGGACCGCGCTGCTCTACATTCCCGGCATGATCATCACGATGATGATTCCGGTGCCGCGGGAAACGAAGTAGCGAGGGATGATTCGGAGCTTTGAAATTCTGAACTCTGAAATTCTGATGTCCTGGGGTTCCTGGTTCCCCGTGAACATCGCACTCAGGCGCTTCAGCCTTCGCTCCCCACTGCGTCCATCAACCCCGCCACGCTCGCATCAAACGCGCTGGCCTCATGACGTTTCTGATTGAGGAACGCCTTCACCCCTTCGATCCGCTCGATGGCTTCATCGACTTCGGGGTCGGTGCCCTGTTCATAGGCGTTGCAGCTGATCTTGTCGTAGTTGCGGCGGTACGTCGAGACAATCTTCACGGCCTTGGCCGCGGCGGCCTGGTGCTCCGTGCTGGTGATGTCGCCCATCACGCGGCTCTTGCTCCGCACGATATCAATCGCCGGGTACGCGCCGCTTGCAGCCAAGTCGCGACTGAGCATGATGTGCCCGTCCAGCAGGCCCATCGTTTCATCCGCCACCGGATCATCCAGCTCCTCGCCCGTCATCAGCACCGTGAAGAATGCCGTGATGGTTCCCACATCGTCATTGCCGGCGCGTTCGAACATCCGCGGCAGTTCCGCGAAGACCGAGGCCGGATACCCCTGCCGACCCGGAGGCTCACCCGCCGCGAGGCCCACTTCTCTCAGAGCTCGTGCAAAGCGCGTCACCGAATCCATCAGCAGCACGACATTCTGGCCGCGCGAACGCGATGCTTCCGCGATGGCAAGTGCCGTATGGGCGGCCTTGAGACGCAGCAGTGCCGGCTGGTCGGAAGTCGAGACGACCACCGTGGCACGCTCCAGGCCCTTGGGGCCAAGGTCGTCCTCGATGAACCCCGCTACTTCGCGGCCACGCTCACCGATGAGCGCCAGCACGATCATGTCGGCTTCAACATTCCTCGCAATCATCGAGAGCAGACTGCTCTTGCCCACGCCCGGCGCGGCAAAGATCCCCACACGCTGCCCGCGGCCCACCGTCAGGCACGCATCAATGGCCCGCACACCCGTCGCCAGCGGCGTACGAATGCGCTGACGCTTGAGCGGGTGCGGCGGCAGCGCCGTCAGCGGAGCACGCTCCTCGATGCCCAGCGATCCCTTGTCATCAATCGGTCGTCCCAGCGCATCAAGCACGCGCCCGCGAACCTCAGGCCCGCAGGCCGTTGAATGCACCTTGCCCGCCGGTGTCACCGCGGCACCGGCCTCAACGCCTTCCAGCGTTCCCAGCGCCATCAGAATCACACCCGATCGGTCGAACCCGACCACTTCCACATCAAGTTCAGATTGCCCCGGCCTCTTCACGCGGCAGACTTCACCGATCCGCACCTCGGGCAGCTCCGCACGGATGATCGTCCCCGTCACCGCCAGCACCCGACCCACCCGAGCCACACCATCAAAACGAGCCAGCCGCTCCTCAATCTCCGGAGGAAGCACGATCGGCGGAATGGACTTTGGATTCGACATGCGTCTGTCACACCATCCGATTCTGGCCGTTTGAACCGCTCAGCAGCCGCTCAAGTTCAGCCAGGCGCGTTGAGAGCGAGCCATCATACATCCCTTGCGTCGTGTGCAGCCTGACGCTGCCCCGGGGCAGCGACGGATTTGCAACGATCCGCAGCCCGCCGCTGTAACGGGCCGCCGTCGCGACCTCCTGCATGGCTTCCTGAGTCAGTGCCGCATCGTCGGGATGCATCTCCAATGCCGCCACTGTCTCGTGACGGGCTCGGGCCAGGGTCTGTGCGGCCAGCTCGGAGATGCGCTCGGGAGAACGCGTGAGTTCAGAGCGAAGAATGGTTCCGGCAAGGCGTGCCGCGGCGTGAGCGAGTTGTCTGGATTGATCCTCGGTCCAGCTGCGCACCGTTGCCTCGATGCTCGCCATGAGTTCGTGCAGTTTGCCCGCGGCATGGATCTTCGCCTCCTGCGCCGCCTTCGCCTTGATCTCCGCCGCACGAGCCTCCGCCGCGGCGATCAACTGCTCGGCCTGGCGCGTCGCCTGAATGAGTGCCAGCTGGGCCTGTTCGTTGAGCTGCTGGGCGCGCTGGGTGGCCTCGCGCACAAGCCGCGTTGTTGGAAAGAGAGGTTCGATGGCACCCGCATCGAGCCCGCGGACCAGCCTGCCGCCATTGCCCGTGGCTCTGGGTTGTTCGGGAAGGAGAGTCGAATCGCTCATGGGTGCTCCTCATGTGCAGTGGCCCGCGAGAGCAGTCGGAGCAGAACGGTCAGTGAGTCCTGACCGATGGGGCCCACGGTGTGTGGGAGGGAGGCAAAGAGTCGAAGGACATCCCAGCGTGCCGCGGCGGCGAGCAAGCGGGCATCGCCCGGATCGATCCGCCGCCACGCCGCGGCGAACATGCACGCACCCAGTGTCTGGACCGATGAGCTGCCAGCGTCGTCTGCATGGGGCAGGCCGGCAAGGCACAGCCACAACGCGGCGGCCAGCGTGGCTGCCCCGCGTTCGCGCACGGAAGCTCCTTTGCCGCCAGCGATGGCTGCGATGGAGGCCAGTTCGCCGGCGCACAGCAGGATGCGCGACCGTTGTGCCTCATCTCGTACATGAGCGAGGATCAGGCTGATACCCAGGGTGCCGGCCCGTTCGCAGCAGCGGCGTACGGCCAGGGGCTGGGAGTGGGAGAGCAGTCCAAGCCAGAGCGAGGGGACGCGCACCGCGACGGACTGCAGCGCGGCGACGCTGGCTCGTTCGCGTTGCTGCACGAAGTAGTCCGCGGCTGAGTGCTCTGCGGCGCCCAGGAGTTCCTTGAGTTCGCGGACCGCGGTCGCGGCTTCGGGGACGGCACCCACGGCCAGGGGGCGTGCGCTGCGGCGCACCATCGCGGCGGCGCGTGCGGGATCAACCAGCGAGAGCATGCAGGTCGCCGCGGCGGATCGTTCATCCGTGGCCACTGGCTGCTGGTTGTGCGTCATGCCCTCGAACATCATGCCTTTCGTCGGGGGTGGGGGGCGGGGAGGGGAAGTGAGAAGTGATCAGCGGGCCTGAAGGGCACGCCAGCGGTCCTTGAGTGTCAGCGCACCCAGCACGCAGAGGGCTGCGATGGCGGCCAGTGGCATGATGTAGCGGCTGAGGATGCTCAGCTGCACGGTCGGTTCCTGGAGTGCCGGGTTGGCCTTCTTCGCCGCGGCTATGGCGGCCTTCGCGGCGGGGGAGGCCAGCGCCCCATCGCGTCCTGAGATGAGCAATGTGAGTCGGCGCTGTACATCAAGCCCTGTGAATGCGGCGCTGCACGCCTTGGTGACGCGGTCGCGGAGCAGTTCTTCTCGCGAGGGTTCGAGTGGTCCGATGGCTCGGACAACAACCAGCAGGTTGGGGCTTGGGGTGCTGCGGGCGAGGGGGTCTTCCTGGGTTGCCTGTGAGAGCTGAACGTGCGCGGTGGCGATGCCTTCGAGGAGTGTGATGGCCTCTTCGAGGTCTTCGGCGCGGCGGGCCTGCTCTCGGGCAATGTCGTCGGCGCGGGTGGGGAAGAGCGAGGCTCCGGTGCTGGTACCGGACGCGGCGCGTTCGCGGGGCAGGCCCAGCTCGGTCATGGCGATGCGCGCGTATGACGCCGCGGCAGCCGGGCAGCGGACGCTGTAGGTGGCGGTGCCCACGCTGCCTTCAGTCCGGTCGAGTCGGACACCTGGAATGCTGCTCTGTTCGAGCGCGCTGGTGAGTTCGATGGCATCGCGCTGTGAACTGAGGGTGGCGAGCACTTCACCGTGCTCCTGCTGATCGCAGCCGGGAGTGAGTGCCAGTGCCGCCAGCAGAGAGAGGCTGGCGAGGAGGGGTCGATGGATTGGCGTGCGGCTGGCCACTCAGGCACTTCCTTTGCCGGAGAGTTCGCGGTGAAGCCAGACACGGATGAAGGCCCATTCGCGTGCGATCGTGCTGGGGGAGGTGCCAAGTGCCAGTGCGGTTTCGTCGCCGGTGAGTCCCGCGAAATACCGCAGCTCGACGATCGAGGCCTTGAAGGAGTCCATCGCGGCAAGGCGTGTGAGGGCCTTGTCGAGCGCCTCGAAGTCAACGGGAGTTTCCTGACTTTCGGGAAGGGAGAGACGCGTCAGGGATTCTGACTCGCGTTCGGCATTCCCGCCGCGCTTGGCGGCGTTGCGAGCGCGGGCATGGTCGGTGAGGATTCGACGAATGGCCTGTGCCGCCGCTCCGAAGAAGTGGCCC
Organism: Phycisphaerales bacterium; assembly: GCA_044371005.1. Classification (GTDB taxonomy): domain Bacteria; phylum Planctomycetota; class Phycisphaerae; order Phycisphaerales; family UBA1924; genus UBA2402. Next base: position 15,531 of record JBILUL010000092.1, read on the forward strand.
CGGTTCTCCCAGGGCGTGTCCTGACCCTGGGGGCCGATGAGGCGCAAGTAGGCTTCGTTGACCAGTGCCGTGGGTTGGAGTGTGTGGCCAGCGCGTTCGCCGCCGAGCTGGGCCTCGGCCATCATGCGAAGTTCGGCGTAGACACGCGGGAAGAGCTCGTTGGTGGCGTGGGCATCGCCCTTTGCCGCCTGTGCGAGCAGATAGGTCATGTCGCGGCTGTCACCGCTCGGGGATGGCTTCCTGGCTTCACTCATGGAGTACACCGCAGAATCAGGTGTACATTAGGACAAGTCGGCCAGTGTCGGCCCGGTTCGGCAATCGGAACGCGCTTGGCTGGGTCCGGGTTTGGCTTCGAGACCGCGCCGCCTCAGCAGCCTGATTCCCAGTGTTCGAGGAAGAACTGAATGTCTGCCCCGTCGACGCCGCCATCGCGGTTCAGGTCCCCGCCCACCTCGCCGGTCTCCCAGACTTCAAAGAAGGCGTTGATGTCGCTTCCATCGACACCGCCATCGATGTTCATGTCGGCGGTGCACGGAAGTTCGCCGAAGCGCACCTGCAGGAGCATGTTGCGCTGGGCGACCTCTCCAGTTGATTCAAGCAGCGCGTGGAATCGGAACTCGTACTCGCCCGCAGGCAGATTCACCGTGTGTTCAGCCAGCGAACCGATCGTCTGATCAGAGTCGCTGATCAGCGACCGCCGCTGTGAATCAAGGCGGCGCAGCGAGATCTCCACGGTCTCATCCACGGCCGAGCTGCTCCCCATGCCGTTGCGCAGCACCCACACCTGCATCGGCTGGTCCAGCGCGAAGGCAAGGTCGAGATTCACTTCGGCCCTCACCGGTGCCGCGATGGCTCCCGTTTCCGACAGGCTCCATCCCGACATCGTCGCGGTCAGATCGATCCCGCCCTCGAAGTGGCAGGAGATGTTCAGGTCGCCGCCCGTGTCGACCGGGCCGAATGGGTCGGAGACGACCGCATGGTGCGAGACCGCCGCGGCGAAGGGTGCAAAGTCACTCGCACTCGCATCGCGCAGCGTGCCATCGGCCCCGGTCTGGAGCGCAATGGATCGATCCTGCGCCAACAGCGACACCTGACCAGACGCGCAGGCAGCCACGCTTCCCAGAAGCCCCGCCACCAAGACGTTCATCAATCGATTCATCTGCTTCACCCAAACACCCGCCTTTCCCCAGACCTTCCCACGCCGCACACGGCTCGCCCCATGAACACAAATCGGAGGCTTGCCCCATCCCATGCGGCAGTACTCTCGCGCGCCTGTCACGATTTCCCGACATTCCTGCTCCCGGTCTCCCCCAAGAGCCAAGAATCGCCCCATCATGCCAGCCTCCACCTTCCGCCCCAGCACTCCAGCCACCGGCCAACCCACGGTCCGAGAATATCGAATCGCACAGGCTGACGAGTTGGATACGACGTGTCTGAAGGCGGCGGAGGCGTTTGACTGGTTGTGCCAGGCCCCAGCCGCGGCTCGTTCCTCGCTTCTCCGGGCCATCGCCCAGGAGATCAGCGATCTGGGCGACTCGCTCGTCTCGCTGGCCAGTGAGGAGACCGGTCTGACTTCGCCGCGGCTCGCCGGTGAGCGAGATCGAACCGTCTTCACGCTCCGCAGTTTTGCCGATGCCGTGGATGCGGGCACGTGGAGTCGCCGCTGCGACGACGCGGCGATGCCCGACCGCAAGCCGCTGCCCAAGCCGTCGCTTCGACGTGAACTCGTCCCCCTGGGCCCGGTGGCGGTCTTTGGCGCCAGCAACTTTCCGCTGGCGTATTCGACCGCAGGCGGCGATACCGCCTCGGCACTCGCGGCGGGATGTCCGGTCGTGGTGAAGGGGCATGCGCTGCACCCGGGAACGGGCGAGATGGTCGCCGCGGCGATTGGACGGGCGATTGAATCCACCGGCGCGCACCACGCGGTCTTCGGCTATCTGGGTGCCGGTGGCGATCGCGATCATCACATTGGGGCGGAGCTGGTGACGCACGAGGCCATCAAGGCGGTGGGCTTCACGGGATCGTTCAAGGGTGGCATGGCGCTGCACCGGCTCTGCCAGGGCCGACCGGAACCGATTGCGGTCTTCGCGGAGATGGGGAGCATCAACCCGATTTTCGTGCTTCCCGCCGCGGCATCGTCCCAGGCCGAATCCATCGCCGACAAGCTCTTCGCAAGTCTGAGCAACAGCAATGGTCAGATGTGCACGTGTCCGGGGCTGGTGTTCGTGGTCCGGGGTGAGCAGGCCGAGAAGCTCATCGGCCGACTCGCGAAGCTGACGGAAGAGGCGCCGTCGCAGACAATGCTCTCGGCGCGGATGCAGGCGGCCTTCCTGGCTCGCATCCATGAGTGTGCGCAGGTGCCGGGAGTCGACATCATCGCGAGGGCGAAGCGGGCACCGGAAATGGGTGTCTATCAGCCGCTGGTGGTGATGCGCACGACGGCCTCGACACTGGCGAGGTTTGAAACGCTGCACGAAGAGTGCTTTGGCCCTTCGACGATTGTGGTGGTGTGCGATGACGAGGCACAGATGCTCCACGCCGCGGCGAAGATTCCAGGGAGCCTCGCAGCGGCGATTTTCTGTGACGATCCGGCGGACACGCCCGTAGCCCGCAAGCTCGCAGCGGTGCTGACGCGTCGCGTGGGGCGACTGGTCTTCCAGGGTGTGACGACGGGGGTCGAGGTGTCGCCGGCGATGGTGCATGGCGGGCCCTTCCCGGCGACGAATCAGCCGCACAGCACGGCGGTGGGGACGATGGCCATGGAGCGCTGGTGCCGCCCGGTGTGTGTGCAGAATGCGCCTGCGTGGCTCGGCTGAATCAGGGCCACGGGTCGCCCAAGTCGCATACTCTTGGCCATGATTCATGCCTGGCACGATGTGACTCCGGGAATCGAGGGCAAGGACCTGCCCGAGAACTTCCGCGCGGTGATTGAGATTCCCAAGGGATCCTCCAACAAGTACGAACTCGACAAGGCCTCGGGCATGCTCAAGCTCGACCGCGTGCTGTCGAGTGCCGTCTACTACCCGGCCAACTACGGGTTCATTCCGCAGACCATGGGCGAGGATGACGATCCGCTCGATGTGCTTGTCTACAGCATCGAGGACATCCCTCCGATGACGCTGTGCGAGGCCCGCGCGGTGGGTCTGATGACGATGATCGACCATGGCACGCCCGATCACAAGATCATCGCGGTGCTCGAGGCCGATCCGGTCTACACCGAGTTCCGCAAGGCAAGCGACTTCCCCAAGCACATCTTCAAGATGCTCCGCAACTTCTTCGAGGACTACAAGACGCTCGAAGGCAAGGAAGTGCTGGTCGATGAGATCCTCCCCGCTGAGGCGGCGCATTCGATCATCGAGGATTCACTGCTTCGCTACGAGAAGCTCCGCCGCACGGGCGCGATGAAAGGCCTGTGAATCAGCCCCGGGGCTGATCGGGCGATGGACCGGCACGAACTCTCAAGAAAGCTCTCTCATGCTGCGTGACATTGAAAAGGTCCTGATCGACCGTTCCCGCATCGCGCAGCGCGTCGCGGAGATCGCGGCCGCGATGTCCGCGGATTTCGCCCGCGACCTGGGCGGACTCACCGAGGCCGAGCGCGACGGGCGCATCGTCCTCATGCCCGTCCTCACCGGGTCGATCGTCTTCGTCGCCGATCTGATCCGGCACCTGCCCCACAAGCTGAGCCTGGGTCTGGTCGCCGTGTCGAGCTATCCGGGCAAGAGCATGGAGAGCAAGGGCGTCAGCCTGCGTTCTGATCTGCCCGCAAATCTCGAAGGCAAGCACGTGGTGATCATCGACGACATTCTCGACAGCGGCCAGACGCTGGATGTCCTCAAGCGCATCGTCTCGGAGAAGAAGCCCGC
>JBILUL010000093.1:0-19367 GCA_044371005.1 Phycisphaerales bacterium
TTCCTTGGCCGGTGCCTGCAAGCGCTCGATCCGCCGCGGCAGCCGATCCGCCACTCCAATCGCCACCCGCACCCCACCCGGCGCATCATCCGTTGCACCCGGCATCCACACCACATCACAGGTCGTCATCCCCACATCCACCTGGCCCTCCAGCACGGCCTTGCTCTCATCACCGGCCAGCACCGTCTCACCCAGAAGCTCCCAGGCAATCGGATGCCGCGCGGACTGCGTGCTCATGAAGACCGCCAGATCGCCCATCGTGTCGACGGCCTTCTCCACCACCACCTTGTCCTTCTCGCGCACCGACCTGGCATCCACCCCGTCATAGCCAATCTCAAAGGGCACCGCATCCGCCGCGTCCGCCTTGCCCTTCACATACACCTTCCACCCACCCCCATCCACCCTCGCCAGACTCACAGTCGCCATGTACGCGGGGACCTTCCCCTTACTCTCCCCAGTCCCGTACGTCTTGGCCGAATAGCTCACCGCCTGCACGTTCGCACACGCATCGCGGCACGCCTTCACCACATCCGCCCCCCCATCCACCACCCCCAACACCCCTACCCCCACACCCACCACCTCGCGCGGAGCCGCCACGCCGACAGGTACGCCCCCAGCGCACACCATCATCATCACAACACCCGCACGCACACCCGCCAATTTCATGCTCCCGTTCATCAGTACCTCCTTGTGAGCAACAATCCTAGATCACAGGCCCCTCCCGCAATGCCCACCCCCGCATTCCGTACAATCATCCTTATGAACATCGCCCGGCTGTGGTGCCTTGCACTCCTTGCCACCCTCGTGGCCCTTGCCGCCCCGTTGGCGGCCCAATCCCCCTCCTCTCCCGCTCCGGCGCAGCCGCCCGCTCCCGCGCAGGCCCCGGCGGCCGCTCCCACCACCGCCACCCCCACCGACAAACCCCCGGTCCTGGCCCCCTCCTCCATCCCCGGCGGTCGCGCGGCGAAGAACGTCGCGATCATCACCGTCAAGGGCGAGATCGACCGCAAAGGCGTGATGGCCCAGAGCATCTCCCGCCGCATCGCCGCGGCGGTCCGCGACGGTGCCGACGCCATCGTCTTCGACATCGACACCCCCGGCGGCTCCGTCCCCACGGTCCTCAAGATCTGCGAACAGATCCGCTCCAGCCCCATCCGCAACACCGTCGCCTGGATCAATCCCGAAGCCTTCTCCGGTGGCGCGATCATTGCATTGGCCTGCCGCGAGATCGTGGTCGCCGAACACGCCAGTTTCGGCGATGCCATGCCGATCTTCCAGTCGCCACTCAACCTCCTTGCCGGCGGCGCCAACGCTCCCAAGGACCCCGAGTTGCTGAAGAAGATCCTCCCTCCGCTCATCTCCGAGGTCACCCAGAGCGCTCGCGACTACAACACCGCCAACGGCGCGTACCTGCGCGATGAATACCTCGTCCAGTCGATCATCGCCAACGACGTCGAACTCTGGTTCGTTCGCAACAAGACCACCGGCACGCGCATGTGCATCGACCGCGCGGAGTTCGAGATGCTCTTCCCAGGCGTTGCGCTCACCGGCCCCACGCGCCTGCCAAGCCAGGCTGGCTCTGCCCCGCTGAGCCTTCCCGGCTCCAACCAGAGCGCGCCCAACATGCCGGTTCCCGCGGGCAGCGCCAAACTCGCGCTCGCCGCACCCAACACCACGACCATCGCCCCTTCGCTGCGCCCCAGGCTCACCATCGCGGATGTGGGCGAGTGGGAACTCGTCGACAAGGTCAAGGATGGCTCGCTGCCCGCGGTCTTCAAGGCCGCGGACATGCTCCACTACGGCCTGTGCAACAACGACACGCAGGTCATCAACGGTCAGGGCACCCTCAAGCCCATCAACTCTGATGCCGATCTCAAGGCCTTCTTCGGCGCCATGAATCTCCAGCGCTATGACACCAACTGGTCTGAAACCCTGGTCGATGCGCTCACCAGCCTCCCCACCCAGATTCTCCTGGTCGTCATCTTCCTCATCGCCGCGTTCGTCGAAATGACCCACCCCGGTGCGATCGTGCCGGGCGTCACCTCGGTGGTTGCTCTCGGCCTGCTCATTGCGCCGGGCATGCTCATCGGCATGGCCTCCTGGTGGGAGGTGCTCGCCATCTTCTCCGGCATGCTCCTCATCGGTCTTGAGATCTTCGTCATTCCCGGCTTCGGTGTCCCAGGTGTGATCGGCCTGCTCCTCCTCTTTGCCGGCCTCATCGGGCTCTTTGTTCCCGCAGGCACCGGCCCCTTCCCCAACACTCCCGAGGAACGCCGCGATCTGCTCCGCGGCGGCGTCGCCCTCCTTCTCTCCTTCGGCACAGCCGGAACCGCGATGTACTTCATCGCCAAGCACTTTGGCTCCATTCCCTTCATCGGACGGCTCATTCTCAAGACCCCCGATTCCGACGATTCCGATGTCCTGATCGCCATGGATCCCGATGCCGGCATCGCGGCACGTCCCGGCGACATCGGCACCGCCATCACCCCCATGCGACCCGCCGGCCGCATCCAGATCAACGACCAGATCCTCGATGCCGTCGCCGAGTACGGGTTCATCGAACCCGGCTCGCGCATCAAGGTCGTTCAGGTCGATGGCATGCGCATCGCCGTTGAGCGCATCGCCTGATCAGGTTCAACGCATTTTCCCAGGCTTCACGCTTCTTGCCCTTCACACTTCACGCCTGGTTCACATGGTTCTGTGCCTTGCATCCTGTCCATCCTGTCTATCCATGTTCCTTTCCTCTTTCGAAAATGGAACATGGATGGACAGGGTTGTTCAGGTCGATGGCATGCGCATCGCCGTTGAGCGCATCGCCTGATCGGGTTCAACGCATTTTCCCAGGCTTCACGCTCCTTGCCCTTCACATTTCACGCCTGGTTCACATGGTTCTGTGCCTTGCATCCTGTCCATCCTGTCTATCCATGTTCCTTTCCTCTTTCGAAAATGGAACATGGATGGACAGGATGGACAGGATAAGACAAGAGGCTGCGCAGGTTCGTTGCGGCAGTGGGAGATGCAGAGCACATCGCATCCTCCAAGTGCCCGGTGCCTCTGGTGTACCTTTGTGTGGCTGCCAGCGAATTGTGAGAGGGCAGATTCAGTTTCAACTGAAAGACGTCCCCACGATCGAGCTGCTCTCAACCGGTCCTTTGATGTTCCAAGCCTCCGCCCTCTGATGCTCTGAACTTTGAAATCTGCTTTTCGTTCCGCCAGTCCGGCCCCAAACTCGCTCATTCCACTCATGCCAGAAGCAGCTGATGTGGATCATGCGTTTGCCCTGATCGGCTGATGCCGGCGACGTTCCCTCCCTACCTTCGCCCCATGCATCGCCTCCTTCTGACGGCACTCACCCTCGCCGCGCTCATCGGCTGCGCACCCCGCGCCCACACGGCCAGCACCACTCCCACCAGTTACGCCGCGACCGCCCCCTCCGGCGCGCACCAATTCCGCGATGGCTGGCACATCCTGCGGCTCGAAGGCACACCCGAAACCATCGGCTTCGAGCACGGCCTCACCCTGGCCCCGCAGATCGATGCCTTCATCAAGGCCATCAAGCTCGAAGCCTCGCACGATCTCCCGCCCGAGCACCAGTGGGAGTTCTTCAAGGAGGCCGCGGTCCGCATCTGCTGGCCGCGCACCTCCGAGTCGCTGCGCCGCGAAATTACCTCCATCGCCGCGGGTCTTCAGAAGGCCGGCTACACCTACACCTGGGAAGACATCCTCACGCTCAACGCACACATCGAGCTCATGGGCTACTGGTACCCCATCGCGATGAAGCAAGCAACCGGCATCGATCAGCCCAGCCGCGCCCACGAAGCCTGCTCGGCCTTCATCGCCACCGGTGACATGACCACCGACCGCTCGATCATCATGGGTCACAACTTCTGGTGGGGCTACCTCACCGGCCAGCACTTCAACGTCATGCTCTGCATCAAGCCCGATCAGGGCCACGCCTTCACCATGCAGACCGCACCCGGCCTCGTGCACAGCGGCACCGATGTGGCCGTCTCGCAAGCAGGCCTCATGCTTTGCGAAACCACCATCAGCGGCTTTGTCGGCTTCGACGAGAACGGCATTCCCGAGTTCGTTCGCATGCGCAGCGCCATTCAGTTCTCAAGCTCCATCGACGACATGATCGCCACCTTCAAGCAAGGCAATAACGGCGGATACGCCAACACATGGCTCATCGGCGACCAGAAAACTGGCGAGATCGCCAAACTCGAACTGGGCCTGCGCAACGTGGTCGTCAGCCGCACCACCAACGGCGCGTACTACGGCGCGAACTTCGCCGAATCCGAGGCCATCAAGGCCGAATGCCCCGGCATGTCATTCGAACACTGGCCCCGCCGCGATCGCTGGCAGCAACTCATGGATGAATACAAGGGCCGCATCAACATCGCCGCGGCTCAGTCCTTCCTCGGCGACACCACCGACCCCAAGACCGGCACCAAAGGCGCCACCGGCACCACACTCTGCGGCCGCGCCGACCTTGACCCCTCGCGCAACTTCCACGCCGGCGGCGGCGTCAGCAACTGCATCGTCACCTCCGCCTCCGCCCGCCAGAACGCCCTCATGGCCAAATGGGGCTTCGGCGACGACAGCCACTTCTCCGCCAACGGCTACTTCGAAGGCCGCGGCAAACCCCACGCCTGGATGCGCGGAGCCCTCCACGACATCGCCCCACAGCCCTGGACCACCATTCCATGAAACAGGGACAGAAACCCGCTTGTACCAGACTCTGAACTCTGAACTCTGAACTCTGAACTCTGAACTCTGAACTCTGAAATTTGAAATTTGAAATTTGAAATTCTGAGATCTGTACTCCGCCTTTTCCCCATTGCTCCCCAAATCCACCGCACCGCTACCATCCTCCATCTCGCTCAAGCGAACGTGTGCACAACCAGCCCGGAGGATGTATCCATGATCTCCCGATTCACGCGGCTCACCGGCACGACCTTGCTCACCCTCTCCGCCGCGGCCTCAGGTGCGCACGCACAATCAGCGGCCTTCACGTGCGCCTTCAACGATCTGGTCGGCAACTACGCCGCGGCGACCCCCAGCAGCGGCACACTCACCCTGCGCGCTTCCGCAACCACCGACATCAACTCGCGCCTCGAGTTCAGTCGCCTCATCGATCCCACCAGCACCACCCGCTTTGCGCCCGGCTTCGTCGCCAGTCCCGCCGATCCAGCTGATTTCGTCATCGAGTTGAACATCGTCCGACTCAACGACGCCTTCGCCACCGCGAGCGGCACGCTCATGATGACCGACATCAACGGCAACACCGGGTCGAGCCCGATCGAAGGCTACCTCGCGCCCGGCGGCGGCTCCATCGCGCTCAACGCCAGCCTCGAGAGCTACCAGTTCTCGTTCCTCCCCACCAACGCCGCGACGTTCGCGGGCACCCAGGGGTCCATGAATCTCGATGACACGCTCTGCGCGCGACCCCTCCCGGGTGCCACGACCTGTCTCATCCAGGGCGACGCAGGGTTCTTCACCGCCTCCTTCAGCAACAAGCTCTGCAGCGGAACGCTCCAGCTGCTCGGCCCAATCACGCGCATCTGCCTGGGCGACTTCAACTGCGATGGTGGTGCCGACGGATCCGACATCGAATCCTTCTTCACCATCTGGGAAACCGGAAACCCCGCGGCGGATGTCAACCTCGATGGAGGCGTCGACGGAGCCGACATCGAGACGTTCATCGTCGCGTGGGAACGCGGCTGCTGACGTGGCATTGCTCTCCGAGCAATGTTCCCCCGTCGCCGCTCACTCTGTGAGCAAGGCCCTCGCTGCACGCCAGAACGCAGACATGGCTCAGAGAGCCATGAGACTTGAAGACACGACTCAGAGAGTCGTGCCACGTTACTTCACATACGCATTCATCCACTCGACCATCTCAGCCTGCACGTGCATGACGCTCTCGCGTGCGGCGTATCCGTGATCTTCATAGGGCAGCAGCACCAGGCGAGCCGTGCCGCCGTTGCCCTTGATCGCCGCGTACAGACGCTCTGACTGCACGGGGAACGTGCCTGGATTGCTGTCGATCTGCCCGTGCGTCATCAGGATCGGCGCCTTGATCTTGTTGGCATACGTGAAGGGTGACATCTTCGTGTACGTGTCCACCGCATCCCAGTACGTCCGCCGCTCGCCCTGGAACCCGAAGGGTGTCAGCGTCCGGTTGTACGCGCCGCTGCGTGCGATGCCCGCCTTGAACAGATCCGTGTGCGCCAGCAGGTTCGCCGTCATGAACGCACCGTACGAGTGACCACCCACCGCGACGCGCTTGGGATCCGCCACGCCGCGGCTGTCCGCGAAATCAATCGCGGCCTTGGCCGCCTGCGTGATCTGTTCAATGAACGTGTCGTTCACGGTCTCGGGATCACCGATCACCGGCATCGTCGCATTATCCATCACCGCGTATCCCTGCGTGAGCAGGAAGAGGTGCGAGAGTCCGCCGATCGAAGTGAATCGCCGCGACGTGCCCGACACCTGTCCAGCATCGCTGGCGTTGTTGAACTCCTGCGGATAGGCCCACACCAGCATCGGCAGGCGCTGGCCTTCCTTGTAATCAGCCGGCAGATAGAGCGTCGCAGAGAGATCCACGCCATCGGCCCGCTTGTACTTGACCAGTTCCTTCTTCACCTGCCGCAGTTCCGGCACCGGATCCATGAACGCGGTGATGGCCTTCTTCGTTCCGGCCTTGATGTCACGAAGGAAGTAGTTGGGCACCTGCGTGGAAGTCTCGAAGCTCGTGAGCGCGACGCCGCCTGCCAGCAGATCGATTACCGACTCGTAGCACTCGCCCTCATTGCGCCACAGACGAGTGGGCTTGAGATCCTTGAGCGACATCGAATCCAGGAAGGGCCGATCGCCCTCAGGGCTCGCGCCGGCACCGGAGAGATACACCACGGCATCATCACCCGCACCATCCACGCGCACTACGCGCCGGCCGTTGGCAAGCCGCGTCGTCATCGGCGAGCCCGGATCGTTGTACCGGTCCTGCACGCTGCGATCAAACACCAGCCGCGGCTCCTTCCCGGGCTGATCCGCATCAAAGAGCCACGTCCGCGACCACCGCTTGTCACGGTCATATTCACTCACCATCACGCCGCCACTCATGCCCGGCGCGGCATCCATCCACGACATGCCCATCAGTCGATGCTCAGTCTTGAACCACTCGCGCGCCTCGCCCGCGAAGGGCGCATCGAGCACCATCACCTTGTCGCGGTGCGGCACCTTGTTCTTGGGGTTTCCTTCATCGAGCGCTTCCATCCACATCAGCGTTGAACCCGCCGTCTCGCGCCAGCGATGCCCACGCGGGCCCTTCTCCACGCCCTGAATCGGAATGTCCTCGCGCAGCGGCATCTGCCGCAGTTCCTTCACCACACTCCCGCTCGCCGCGTCGAGCACCTCGATCACTTCCGGAAAAAGACCCGAAGGCACCAGATACGAGTACGGCCGCACGATGCGCGAGACCAGCAGGTACTTCCCATCCGGCGATGCATCCGCGCCGCTGTACGCACCCGGTACTCCCACATCCTTCCTCGCGCCCGTACCCGCATCCACCACCGCAAGCTGCGTCTGCATCAGCCATTCAAAGACACGCTCGTCGTGCTCGTCCTTGAGCAGGTCCTGATACGTCCGCACCTGCGCGGTCGTCCCCTTGGTCTCCTGAATCACCGGGCCCGTCGGAGCCGCGGCCATCACGGGCATCGCTCCGCGCGAACCCGACGTGAACCGCACCAGCAGGTGCGCACCATCGGGCATCCAGTCAATCGGTGCGCCCGAAGCGCTGTTGAGCCCCTCGTGCAGCTTGCTCGCCTTGCCGCTGGCCACATCGAGCATCCACAGCTCAATCGTCGTTGCCGTCGTCCGCGTGAACGCGAACCGCGTCCCATCTGGGCTCCACACTGGCGACGAGAGATCAGAATCCGCCGGCAGTGCAACCACGCGCTCCACACCATCCACGACGGACTTGAGCGTGTACCCGGTGATCCGCCGCGGGCCGTGCGGGCCGTTGTTTCCGCCATCAAACCGTCCGCCCGCAAGCCGCATCATCGGCCGCGCCAGATCAGCGATCGGAGGGAGACTGATGCGCTCCATCAGCACCATGACCGTCCGGGGCGGATTCAGTGAGACGCCCGGCAGGGGCTTGGCATCCAGTGCCTTGGCGATCGCCGCGGGCGGCATCTTGTACGTCGTCTGCCCCTGACTTGTCCCCGAAAGCACACTGAGCATCATCGCAACTCCCGCAACAACACGCCGAGCAACGCACACACGATTCATGGCACGAACTCCTTCACTGCACTCAGGATTCCACACTCCGCCCGCTTCAGGCCTCCACCCTCGTCCGAGTGTATCGCCGCTGGCCGTATGATGCCCCGCACAGCCTACCCGCCCGCATGAGCGATCCGCACCCAAACGCCGACCCTCTTCCGGCCACCATCGCCTGCCCGCGCTGCGGATACGACCTCTCCGGCACCCCCGCCTCCTGGACCACCTCCTGCCCCCTCGATGGCACCTGCAGCGAATGCGGCGAGCCGCTCCTCTGGAACGACCTGCTGGGCGATCACATCAGCCGCCTCCGCGGCTTCATCGAACACGCCCGAACCCCCGCACAGCACGTGCGCTACGCCCTCACCACCCTCCTCTGGATCGCCGCGCCCCACCGCTTCTGGCAGCGCATCACCACACGCTACTCGTTCCGCCCACGGCCCATTCTGATCATCACGACAGCCTGCCTGCTCCTGTGCATCATCGCGACCCTTGCCGCGTCACAGGCCATCCTGGTCTACGCCAACTACCGCCGCGGCTTTGCCGCGACCTCCATGCTCCCCTCCCCCCTCACCACCACCCTCTCCAGCATCCGCACCATCACCTTCGCCACCTACACCCCCACCCGCAGTTCCCCGCTTCTGGCCGCACGCTCCCTGCTGAGTTTCTCCGGACTCAGCGGCACGCTCCTCGCCTGGCCCATGCTCTTCTCGCTGCTCCCGGGCATCCGCCACCGTGCCAATCTCCACTGGAGCCACCTCGCCCGCGCCGCCGCACTCCAATGCTGGCCACTGCTCCTGTATCTCTGCCTGGCACTCTTCCTGCATGCCACCAGCAAATCGCTCCTCACCCTGGCCATCATGGGCCCGCTCACGAACGCGACCTCCATCATTCCCACACTGACCACACTTAGTGCGTTCGCCGCGGATCTGGGGGTGCCTCTCATGCTGCTGGCGCTGCACCTGTGGATCGCCGCGTGGTGGTCTGCCGCAATCCACACCGGCTGGTCACTCCCCCGCCCCACGCGGCTGTGGGGTATCCTCTGCCTGGCCAGCCTCACCTTCGGAGTCGCGATGCACACCCTCATCGAAACCCTGCTCTCGCTGCGATGACCAACCCTGTCGCATGACCACGCCAGCGAACCCAACTCCCTGCCCGCGTTGCGGTTACGACCAGAGTGGCACCATCGCCACCTGGGCAGACTCCTGCCCGACCCGCGGCGTCTGCAGCGAATGTGGCCTCGAGTTCGAATGGGCCAACCTCCTCAACCCCTTCCGTGGCCGCCTCCCCGGCCTGCTAGAACACGCACGAGGCCTCCGCCAGACGTTTCGCTGGACCTTCACCACCTTCGGCTGGATGCTCCTGCCCCACCGCTTCTGGAATCGTGTCCAGATGCATCACACCATCCGCCTCTGGCCCATCGCGCTCGCCGCGATCCTCTTTGCGCTCCTTGCGCAGGCAGCCGCGGGCCTGGGTGGACTTGCCCTGAGCTTTGCCGATCCGCAGATCAACTGGTCGCTCGATCGCTCCCACATCTGGTGGCCGCATGTCGTCACTCCCTTCGTCGAACCTTTCATGCGGATTGAACGCATTCAGTATGCCTGGGGCGCCAGCATGCTCTGGATCGAGTATCCGATCATGGGGACGCTCGTGCGCCTCGCTGCGCTCTGTGCGTGCATCCTGGCCTGGCCCCTGCTCTTCATCGCGCTGCCGACAACGCGGCACGAAGCCAAGCTGCGATGGGCCCACGTCGCGCGTGCCGCGGCGTACCCGTTCCTCTGGGTAGTCCTGCTCCTGGTGCTCGACCGCACCGTCGCCATCGGCAACATCGCCCTGGGAGCACTCTCTCGCATCATCCCAGCCACCCTCATCGATCGCTATGTGCTCGTGGTCGACCCCCTGATCTCCGGAATCGCCATTTCACTGTGGATCTTGGCCCCGCTCTGGGTCGGTGCGTGGTGGTACTTTGCCATCAACACCGGATGGAAGCTCGAACGCGGCAGGCTCCTCTGGCTCCTGCTCTGCATCGCCGCGGCGTCTGCCTCTGCCCTGGTCGCCACCGGCGTCTGGTATCTGCGCGAAGTGAACTTCCCGACGTTTTGAATCACGTGGCATTGCTCTTGAGAGCAATGTTCCCCGTGGCATTGCTCTCTGAGCAATGTTCCCCAGTGGCATTGCTCTCCGAGCAATGCTCCCCCGTCGCCGCACACTCTGTGTGCAAGGCCAGTGCTGCGAAACAAACCGCCGACATGGCTCAGAGAGCCATGAAACTTCAAGAACACGGCTCAGAGAGCCGTGCCACGGCCTCAAAGAGATTTTGTTCGCTGTGTCACACCACCCCATCCAGCGCACTCACCAAGGCGTGACCCCGGGCTGCGAGCCCGCCCCCTCCCCCTTGGCTTTGCACTGGAGACACTCCATGGACGTTCGATCAAGGATTATCGCGACCGCCGCGTGGCTGGCCGCACTGGCCGGAGCAGCCGCGGCACAACCCGCCCCCGAAGCCAGCTACTTCTTCGCCCCCGCCCCATCCAGCGGCGGCCCCGCCACACCTCTGATCTGGCGCGCCAGTGACGACCGCACCGAACCTCTCCCCCACCCGCCCTTGAGCCAGATCGAACCGGCGCCGATGCCCCAGCCCAACGATGTGCTGGACTCCGTCGCCGGCCCGGCAACCATCCGCATCATCGATGCCGAGGCGGGCACCGTCGAGGAGGTTCCTCTTTCGACGCGTCCGCTACCACCGGAAGCACGCAGCCAGGCACCCTTCGTGGGCCTGGGTGATGTGAATGCGCCGCTGGAATGGCAACGGGGCTTCTCGGATATGCAGATCGTGACCGGGAACGAGCTGAACAGCTACCCGGCCAGAGCCAACTGCAAGATCGCCATGCGATTCCTCGATCCTGAAGGCAACAGCATCTTTTCGGCCTGCTCGGGCTCGATGCAGGATTCGGGCGTGGTACTTGTCGCCGCGCACTGCCTCTACATGCGCGAAACCAAGAGCGGCACCCCGATTTACCGGTACGCCGAGGAAGTCTGGGTCTACCCCGCCTGGGACGGCACGGATGTGCCGCTGCAGCAGAGCACTCGCAGCTACGACAACTACGGCGCGGCACGCAGCACACACTACATCGTGGGCAGCGACTACGTTGATGACGGCAACTTCAACCGCGATGTGGGCATCATCCGCCTCGACCGGACTGAAACCCGCAACGTGGGCATCCTCACCGGCTGGTACGGCTGGGTCTACGGCACCTGCAACGAAAGCCGCACGTACTACCAGTACAGCTATCCGGCCGAATCCTGCGGCACTCCGGGGCTCCACAACGGCCTGGATATGTACAAGCAGTCAGGCACCATCGACCATTGCCCCCTCACCGGCAACCAGATGCGCAACAACACCGATGCGGGCTGCTTCTCCGCAGGCTGGGGCGGTCAGAGCGGCAGCGCTGCCTACTACATCGATGGCGGCACGCGGTACGCTGCTGGAGTCGCCTCCAACAGCGACCGCAGCAGCAAGACCAAGTTCTGCATGATCTGGGAGGAAATGGCCGACTCCATCGAGCAGTTCCGCTCCCAGGCACGGGGCAACACCTTCGACATCGAGGCCCTCAACTTCCGCCTCAACGGAAGCACCAACCTCACCCAGGGCGGCAACACCTCGCCCGCGTCGGTCCTGATCGCCAACACCACCAACGCCAACCCCGGACCCCGCACCGTCACGCTCCACATCTATCTCTCCTCCAACGAGAACATCACCACCAGCGACACACTGCTGGGCACCTTCCACTTCGACAACATCAACTTTGACGCGATGACCAGCGGGTACTTCCCGATTCCCTCACTGACCATTCCCTTCGGCACACCCGAGGGCGGGTACTACATCGGCTGCATCATCGATGACAGCGAAGACTTCAACGTCTCGAACAACGATACCGATACGTGGGATGCTCATCGCGTCCAGGTTGGTTCGTGCTCAACGCCAGGATTCATTCCCATGGCCGGTGCGAGCAACGGGACACTCTGCAGCGCTGTGCGGATCGACTGGCAACCCATTTCTTCGGCTCCGGAATACCTCGTGTTCCGCAGCGTCAACTCGAACATCGATCACGCCGTCATCGTCGGAATCACCGATCAGGATTTCTGGCTTGACGATTGGGCCTCCGACGACGGAACGCAGTACCACTACTGGGTGCAGGGCTTCAACGGGTGCGGGTTCGGACAAGAGGTCTACGCGGGAACAGGCTGGCGCTCGCCAGTTCCGCCTGCTCCGATCAACGTCGTCGCGGGGTCGTCGAGCTGCTCGGCCATCACCATCTCGTGGAGTTCACCGGCCTCTTTCTTCAGGATCTACAGGGCCGACGAGAACAATGCCGGTGAAGCACTCCAGATCGGCACCGACACCGCCAGCCCGTACGTGGACTTCACTGCGCTGCCGGGTGTGCCGTACTTCTACTTCGTCAAGGCGACCAACTCGTGCGGAGGCAGCGACCTTTCAGACGGTGATCTGGGCTCGCGCTTCACGCTGCCGCCGCCACCCGTGAACCTGAATGCATCCGACGGCACCGTGTGCGATCGGATCACGCTGACCTGGATCGGTCTGCCCGGATACACCGAGTATGACGTCTGGCGCGGAAGCGTCAACGACTTCGGCCAGGCACTCAAGATCGCGGTCGACATCAACAGTCCGTATCACGATCTGACTGCAGCCCCCAACACCACCTACTGGTACTGGATCACCCGCAAGGGCCAGTGCGGCGAGAGCGACCCGAGCAACGCCAACTCCGGCCGCCGCAAGATGACGCCCGCCTCACCCACGAACGTCGATGCCAGCGACGCGCTCTACTGTGACCATGTCCAGGTCTCCTGGGCCTCGGCCACCAACGCCACCAGCTACCGCGTCTATCGCAACACCATCAACAACTCCGCGTCGGCAACACTGGTCGGCAGCATCGTGGGCAACTCCTTCGGTGACTACACGGCTCCCACCGGCACGCTCTACTACTGGGTCCGCTCCGTGAACGAATGTGGCGACGGCTTCATCAGCGCCACCACCATCGGATCTCGCGCCGGACTCGCATCGATGACCAGCAACGTCAACGCCACCGATGGCACCGAATGCAGCAGCGTCATCATCACCTGGACTTCATCCACGCCCGGGGCCTGGTTCGAAGTGCGGCGCAACGCCATCTCGAATGATCCCTTCTCCGCTCCCATCATCGGCGTCACCGGCGAGAGCCCCTTCATCGATCAGACCGCACAGGCCGGCACCCTCTACTCCTACTGGGTCCGCGAAGTCACCCCCTGCGGCCCGGGTGTCTACGGTGCACTTGACACCGGTTCGGCCGGAACCTCCATCTCCATCTCGCAGCACCCGCAGGAGCAGACTGTCGTCGAAGGAGCGACCGTCGACTTCACCGTCGCCGCGGCAGGGGCCTCCACCTACCAATGGCACTACAACGCCCAGCCCCTCACCGATGACGGCCGCATCACCGGCACCACCACTGCTCAGATGAACATCGCCGGTGCCGTCCTCACCGATGAGGGCGTCTACTCCTGCCTCATCACCAGTACCTGCGGCGACATCTGGTCCGACCGCGCGTATCTCACCGTCCTCCCCAACCCGTTCTGTGCAGCCGACTTCAATCAGGACGGCGGCGTGGACGGCTCAGACATCGACGCCTTCTTCGCCGCGTGGGAAAGCGGAGAGAACCAGGCCGACGTGAATCTTGACGGAGGCATCGACGGTGCCGACGTCGGCGCGTTCTTCGAAGTCTGGGAAGCAGGCGGCTGCCGCTGAGCGAATCCTGAAACTCACACCACCGGTGACACCGATTCCACTTGCGGGATCGGTGTTGCCGTTTTTGGACTTCACCCAAGGGCCCAAACACACCTACAGCCCAGAAGTCCGGACAAAGAACCCACCCCCCACCCTCTTGAACCCTCACCCAAGATCCCATCGTAAAGTGCCACCGATTCCCGGCTTCGGAATCGGTGTCCCCGCTCTGGCCTTCTCAACAACACCAATACACACCACTGCAATCGCCTTTTGCAAGCGAGCCCGGAAGTCACGCACTTTGTCTTGGGGTTCAGAAAGCGAAACAAAAGACAGATTTCAGATTTCAGAATTTCAGAGCGCGGAGATGGTGCGGCGGGTCATGTCGCCTCACTCATTCCGGAAAGCCGGTTCCAGGTCGAAGATCAACCTTCCCACCACGCACACTTTGGAACATCCCAACCTCACTTCTTCACCCCTCGCCCACTCGAAGCTCGCACCGCACCCTTGGCCTTCTTCACCCGCTTCTTCACCTTCGCACGCGTGGGCTTCACCGCCGCGGGCTTGACCATCTGTCCATACCGCTTCACCAGCGCACCAGGCATGCCAATGGGCGACGACAGCACCCACCCCGTGTACTGCGAACTGGCCGCCTCCGTCACATAGCCGATCTTGGGCCCCACGAACGACACGGTCACATTCGCGCGCACACATGCACCCAGCGGCAAGCCCAGGTCCGCATCGAGCCCCGAAGGCACATCCGCGGCGAACACAAACGCGCCCCGATCGCGTGCCGCGTTCATCCACTCAATCGCACGCAATGTCTCACCTTCGGGCGCCCGCGACAAACCCGTCCCAAGCAGGCAATCCACGATGATGTCCGCCTGCTCGAACAGGTCCTTCACCACTTCCGCCTCAAACAGGTGAACAGGCACACCAAAACTGCGCGCCATCGAGTAATTGCTTGATGCATCCGTCCCCTCTCTGGGGAGGTCGACGCAGACGACATGAGCCGCGATGTCCTCGTTCAGGAGCAAGCGAGCCGCGGCGTACCCATCGCCGCCGTTGTTCCCTGCGCCGCAGACAATCAGAATCCGCTGCGAAGCCAGAGTGTCGGCACCCTGCACGATGGATTCGCACAAAGCCTGCGCCGCGTGCTCCATGAGCAACAGTGTGGGCATGCCGTACTCGGCGGATGCCAGCCGGTCCATCTCGCGAAGGTCGCGGACGGAGAATGCACGGATTCGCGCCTCTGCTTTGCCAGCCATGAGTGCCTCCAGAGGCGCATCACGCCGGTTCAGCGCGCCGCCACCTTCCTCCATCGGTCCAGCGTCTCGTGCTTCGTGAGGTCATACATCAGCGGCGTCACCGTGATGTGCCCCGCAAGCAGGTGATGCACATCGCTCCCATCCTCGGTGTCCTGGAACTCAAGGCCATACCCCGCCGACCAGTAATACACCCCGCCCGTGGGACTCACCCGCCGCTCATACTTGTCCACCAGCCCGTGGGCATTCATCGGGCACACCACCACCGGCGGCAGCGGCGCATTGAGCCCGAGATTCGCATCCTCAATCACCGGAATGTTGATCGACAGGCACTCGTGTGCACGCGGCGGACCATCCCGCAGCAGCATCTCAATCACACGCCGCGCCCACGTCGCCCCCACATCGAAGCGAGGCTTGCCCTTCCCCAGCATCATGCTCACGGCAATCGAGGGCACACCCAGGAACGCCGCCTCAATCGCCGCGGCGACCGTTCCCGAATATATCACATTGATCCCGCAGTTCGCGCCCGCATTCATCCCCGAAATGCACAACTCCGGCCGCTCACCGGGACCAAACCGGTCCGGCCACAACCCAGCCAGCGCGAGCTTCACACAATCCGCGGGGCGTCCATCAACGCCGATGCCGGTCATCAACTCATTGACCTGCTCTTCCTTCACCATCAGCGGCGTGTGAAACGTCACACCGTGACTTGTCGCCGACTGCACCGTGAGCGGCGCGATCGGGTACACCACCGTCCGGGGCGAACGGCTCACCGCGCCTGCGGTCTTGTCCTCGAGAAATCCACCGAACACGCCCCACCGATCCGTCAATGCATCATGCATTGCCACAATGCCAGGAGCCCGGATGCCATCGTCGTTGGTAAGCAGAATTCGCATGATCAGACCTTCCTTGGTGAAGCCGCATCATATTGTACCAGAAGCCACCCGGACGACCCAACGGCCGCGTCGGGCACTCCAGGACACGATGCGCGACAAACCGGGGCAATTCCTCGAACCAAACCCCGCGCATCACAGTCTGATAGATCGGTCATCCATCATCACCATCGGAGCAACCCCATGCTCACCACCTCATTGGCCGCCACCTCATCCGCCCTCGCCCTCTTTGCCGGCCTTGGCCTGATCATGGCATGCACCTCTCCACCTTCATCCCACGACGATGCGCTGGGACCACCCGACCTGGTCATCTCCGACGCGCGCACTCAACTCAAGACCACCAAAGTCCTTCCCCACTTCCATGCCCCCATCATCGCAGGTGAGAACCTCCTCTGGTGCTCCACCATGCAGCTGGCATGGAACGAACTCTCGACGCTCGTCACCGGCGGCGCAGGCAAACCCTCCATCGGCACGCCCCCCAATCCCCTCGCGGCAGAACTCCTCATCGCACGAGGCGGCACCTCCGACATCGACGCCAACGCCTACGTCGCCCACGCTGGCATCGGTCCCGACACCATCAACCAGATCCGGACCAAACTCAGCCAGACATTCAAGGGTGCGGCATCGCCCAAGCTCCTCCCCGCCACGCTGGGCCCCACCGACATCCTCGCCTACGCCTACCTCTTCAAGAACCTTGAGTTCGAAACGCCCTTCATCAAGTCCAAAGCACCCATCACCTTCACCACGACCGCACTGAAAGCCTGGGGTTACTGGAACGACCCTCTCACCAAGGACCTTAAGACGATCAGAGGCCAGGTGAAGATCCTGGCGTACACCTCACCCACCAACTGGTCGGTCGAACTCACCACCAAGGACCCCACCGATCGCCTCATCATCTCGCGGCTTGAACCAGCCGCGACGCTCGCCGCGACCTGCGACGCGGCACTCGCACTCGCCACCGAACCCGCCGCGGCGATGGGCACGCGTGACACGCTCAAGGTTCCCTACCTCAACTTCGACATCACCGAATCGTTCTCGCAACTCACGGGCACGCAGATCTCCGGTGCCAAGGCCTCCGGCACGATCGACACCGCCATCCAGAACATCCGCTTCAAGCTTGATGAACGGGGCGCCATCCTCAAGAGCGAAGCGTTCATGGGCGTGACGTCAGCCCCGATGATCCGTGATCAGCCCAAGGTGATGGTGTGTGATGGTCCATTCCTGATTCAGATGCTCAAGAAGGATGCCTCCACGCCCTACTTCGCCGCGTGGATTGCAAATCCAGAGATTCTCACCAAAAACTAAACAAAACACGAACACCAAGTCGCCCACGATCATTTCGGGGTGCCGGCGACTCAGCATCCATATATAGAGAAGCTCCGGGAGTGGACACACAATGGGTCGTGGATGCGCCCCAAAGGACTGATGGGCCGGATCCAGGGGGGTGGGTGCCGCGTTGTGGTGTGGAAAGTGGCCTGGGGTTGGTCTTTCCCGGGCTGATTGACCGATACATCGGACCCGCTACGATTCCCCCCCTTCGCGCCTGCGGTGTACACGCGCTTTGGATGCTTCGCTGCGGTCGTCTTTCTGCACCAATGTCCGGTTTTGCATCGAAGTTTCAGGCCACCGTAGCTCAGTGGTAGAGCACTCCCTTGGTAAGGGAGAGGTCAAGGGTTCAAGTCCCTTTGGTGGCTTTTCCGTTCCTTTCAACACATTGGTACTCGGACCTTTGGTGGTCCGCATGCTGAGGGTGTCGAAAGGGGTCGGAGCAAGCGGCTTTGGCAACCGCGTGCGCCTTGATGTGTAGCTTCGAGTGTCCGGTGTTGGTGGTTCGACTTGCGTTGAACCCTCGGCACAGGTCAACGAGTTGCTGACTTGGTGGAGGCGTGATGGGATCCCCGCCCCAAGTCTTCTAGATGGGCGTCCCGAAAGACCGTCCGGCGTGTGCCGGACTTTGGAGTTTAATCCCATGGCAGTTGGAACTTTTGCTCGTACCAAGCCCCACGTGAACGTCGGCACCATCGGTCACATCGACCACGGCAAGTCGACCCTCACCGCGGCAATGTCCGCCCGTTCGGCCACCAAGATGGGCCTCAAGCCCAAGACCTACGCCGAAATCACCAAGGGTGGTACCGTCCGCGACGCCAACAAGACCGTGACCATCGCCTCGTCTCACACCGAGTACGAGACCGCGAACCGTCACTACGCTCACGTTGACTGCCCGGGCCACGCCGACTTCGTCAAGAACATGATCACCGGCGCCGCTCAGATGGACGGCGCGATCCTCGTCGTCTCCGCTGCAGACGGCCCCATGCCCCAGACCCGTGAGCACGTGCTGCTCGCCCGTCAGGTCGGCGTGCCCTACATCGTCTGCTTCATGAACAAGGTCGACCTCGTCGACGATCCGGAACTTCTCGACCTCGTCGAGCTCGAAGTTCGCGAACTGCTCAAGAAGTACTCCTTCCCCGGCGACAACACCCCCATCGTCCGCGGCCAGGCCAAGCTCGCTCTCGAGAACCCCGCCGATGACAAGGCTTGCGCCCCCATCGACGAACTCTTCAACGCCATCGACAGCTACATCCCCGAGCCCGTTCGTGAGAAGGACAAGCCCTTCCTCATGAGCATCGAAGACGTCTTCTCGATCAAGGGCCGTGGTACCGTTGCCACCGGTCGTATCGAGCGTGGTCTCGTCAAGGTCGGCGACACGGTTGAAATCGTCGGCCTCCGTTCCGACGTCAAGAGCTGCGTCGTCACCGGCGTGGAAATGTTCAACAAGACCCTCGACAGCGGCGAAGCCGGCGACAACGTTGGCGCCCTCCTCCGCGGCGTCGACAAGGAAGAAATCGAACGCGGCCAGGTGCTCTGCAAGCCCAAGAGCATCACCCCCCACACCAAGTTCAAGGGCGAGGTTTACGTCCTCACCAAGGAAGAAGGCGGCCGTCACACTCCGTTCTTCTCCGGTTACCGCCCCCAGTTCTACTTCCGCACCACCGACGTCACCGGCGGCACCAAGCTGCTCGGCGGCGCTGAAATGTGCATGCCCGGCGACAACATCACCATGGAAGTCGATCTGGGCGAGAAGCCCGTCGCCATGGAAAAGGGCGTTCGCTTCGCCGTCCGCGAAGGTGGCAAGACCATCGGCTCGGGCGTCGTCGT
>JBILUL010000241.1:0-5462 GCA_044371005.1 Phycisphaerales bacterium
GCAGCCACTACCAATCCCGCCCACCCGCAACCGCTGCTTTCATCACCAGAATTCCAGCCACATCCCAATCGCACCCCCAACACCACCCGCATAACGTAACTCACTCAAGGCTCCGCAATGCCCAGACGCCGCCGCTCCATCGCCCGCCCGCTCCTCTTCACCCTCGCCGCGGCGTGCCTCCTCCTCAACATCCTCTGCCTCCCCTTCTACTCCGGCGCTTCACTCTCTCCGCGCTTCCACTGGCGACTCGAACACGGCCGCCTCACCCTCCGCGCCACACCGCCCTTCAACACCGAGTCCTTCTACATCGCGCACAACTCTGAAGGCCTGCGCTTCGCTCCCGAAGCGCAGTTCAACACACCAGGCGACTGGACACTTACAGTCCCGCTCTGGATGCCCGCACTCGCGTCCATCTCCGGTGCCCTCCTGCTCCGCCGCGGCTCATGCAACAGCACCCCCGCTCCAACCTCGTCCGCCTCCGCGATGCCGCCCTCTGGCTCGTGCTGACTCTTGCGTTGCTCGTGGCGAGTGTTTTCCTGCCTGCGCTCTACGCCGCGGGCAGACCGAATGTCTTTCGCGCCAGCACCGCGCCACACGAGTGGTTCACGCCGCCGATCGCAACGGGCACAATGAAACCCCCGCAGATGTCAAGCCGCGTGCTGCCCGGGTATGCCTATGAGATTCTGATGGGAATGCCCGACACCGACTCGCCGAATCCTGCCGCGAGCGCCACCGTGCAGGACCGCCTGAGCATCGGCCTTCCATTCACCTCGGTCTCACGCATCTTCAGCATCACCGATCCGCCCGAAACCCCGCTTCACACCTTCAGCATCGCCGGCAACCGCATCTCGCTCACCAATCTCCACCTCTCCATCTCCTTCCGCCCACCACGCGGCACCACTCCCGGCTCCATCATCCAGATCCCCACCACACCCTTCTGGCCCGGCCTCATCGCCAACATCATCTTCTGGGGCTTTGTGGCATGGTTCATTTCCTCTGGCGTGAAACGACTGCGCATCGCGCGCCGCCGCGCCAAGGGCTTGTGCACCAACTGCGCGTTCCCGGTAGATCAGTTGCCCAGATGCCCGGAGTGCGGCCAGCCCACCCAACTTATCAACACAGCACCCTCCAACGCACCATCACCACACCCATAACGCACGAAGTTCCCGGCCACCACCTCACGATCAGCCCAACCCACTCCGCTGCGCTCCTGCACTTCATAACTTCGAAACTTCGGAACTTCTCCCCCTGCCCCCACATGCCCCGCCTCGCCTCCATCCTCCCCTGGATCCTCCTCGCGATGGGGCTCACGCTCGCTTCCATTCTCATGCCCGCTGCGAACTTCGCGCGCGGCATCTGGCGCGGCCAGAACACCCACTACCTCGAAGGCGGCAACACTCCCCTCGCCTGGTTCATCCCGCCCCCGCCAGGTACCGGCAAACCCTACGGCACCATCACCGAAAGCTCCCTGGGATACAGCGAAACCACACTCACCACCTCCGGCCTGCAAAGCACCAGCAGCGGCGACTCCGGCCCCTGGCCCTACACCCAGTGCCGCACCAGCGTCGGCTTCCCCTTCACCGCCCTCCGCCACATCGAACAGGAAGGCGACCCCCGCCAGACCACCATCAGCCAGCACCCGCTCCTGGGCTGCACCATCACCTTCACCCACGACTTCATCACCATTTCCAACCTCGCCCCACGCGGCACCCTCCTCAGCTCCGCCCTGCGCCTCCCCCGCTCCATCTTTCTGCCGGGCTTGATCGCCAACTGCATCTTCTGGTGTGGCACCCTCGTGCTGTGTAGCCGCCTCCTTCACCATCTCCGCCAATCCCGCCGCGTCAAGAAAGGCCTCTGCGTCCGCTGCGGCTTCGACCTCGCCCGACTCCCCCGCTGCCCCGAATGCGGCACCGCAGCCACGCCCCCAGCCACCAACGCCCCTGAATGCCCCGCCCCACCGCCATCCTGATCTGGATCCTCCTCTCCCTGGGGCTCACACTCGTTTCCATCCTCCTCCCCGCGGCGAACTTCGCCCGCACCCTCCACTCGCCCACCCAAACAACCCACCTCGACCCCGCTGCTGCCCCCGACTGGTTTACACCACCGCCCGCCAACACCCCGCGCCCACTCCACTCCTCCACCCTCAGCGCACCGGGCTTCTCACTCGAACAACGCTCCTGCGGCAGCGAGTTCTGGGTCTTCCCTGAATCACCCTCAACCTACTACGAACAACACCGCCTCAGCGTCGGCTGGCCCTTCCCCGCACTCGCCGCGGCGTACAGCGGCGGCAACCCGCTGGGCAAGCTCCTCACCACCTGGAAAGGCGCGGGCATCAAGCTCGAACTCTTCGAACGCCAGCTGCGCATCGAATACGGCCTCGTCGGCAACGCACTCAACGGCACCGTCCTGCTCTTCCCGGTGTCGCCCTACCTGCCGGGCCTCGCGGCAAACATTGCACTCTGGGCCGCATGCATCTTCACGCTCCACGCCGCGGCACGCTGGGTGCGCAACAAAAGACGCAGCGCCAAAGGACGCTGCGCCTGCTGCAATTTCGAAGTGCTTGACCTGCCCCGCTGCCCGGAATGCGGCACAATCCGCCGCGGCGGCACTCAACGCGCACTGCCCGGCAACGCGGCGTGACGCTCGAACTCAGAATGAGACGGCAACGCCCAGCACACCAATCAGCTCGGCACCATCATCATCGTTGATCTCCTTGGTGTGGTCACCCAGGAAAAGACCATAAAGCCCAGCATTGAGCGTCCAGTCGCCGCACTTGGAACCAAAGCAGCTGATCGGAATCTCCGCCTTGGCACCCACCTGAACGTAGCCGAAGGTGTCATCATCGCCCGCGGCATTCTGGTAGTAATCACTCAGGCTCAAGCCCACCGTCACCGGCAGCGAGAACGCAATCGGATGCGTCTCACCGACAGTGCAGCCGGGCGCAATGCCCAGTTCCAGGTAACGACCCGGATCTGAATCAACACCATCCGCCGTGCGGGTTGAGCGCGAACTTCCCCAGCAGTTCGCTGTCGTCGTAGGCAACCGTGAATCCCAGTTCCTGAATGGTCTCCCACCCATCGTTGGGAGCGATGTAGTAGATGTACCCGGCCGTGGCGCTCCACTTGCCCTTGGTCACTGTCACGCTCGCACCAAGGTCCGACTCGTACCAGTACGAGGCGAAGTCGCCACCCATCTGCGAAGCCGTCTTCTGGCCATGCACGCTGTTCCAGACGAGCGCGCCGACGTTGATCGAGAGATCATCCTGGTTGTAGACGCGAACATCAAAGCTCGCTGCGGGCTGAAGGATGAGCCCGCAATCCTCCTGCACGATGCCGCGGAAGTAATACCCCGTGGTGTAATCCATGCTGAGGGTGAACGAGTAAGGCGAAGACTCTTCCTCCGCCGCCGCGGCCGCCGGCTCAGTCGCCGCTGCTGCGGGAGCCTGCTCAGAAACAGCCGCGGGCGTTGTCTGCCCGAAGGCGGCACCCGCAGCAATCAACATCCAACCAATCACACCGATCGTTCGTGCATCGTTCATGAAGAAACTCCTTGGTGAGAACCCTGGGCGAGGATAGATCCCCTCCGCCCGCCGCGACTACGGCATCCCCCTGACAGCCCGGTCGTCGCGTCGCTGCGCCGCTGGCGTGCAGCGCAATCGACTGCCCCGGGAGGGGGTCTCAAAAAACACGCGCGATAAATCTTCCAAATCCATGCAAACAGGGGAGTTGGAGCCACCTCGTCGGGCACCTCTGCGCCGCTTTTGTGCAGCGCGTTCTTCGCCGCACCCCCCTGTTTACAGACAGGCATGTTGCACCCCAACGCAAGGCAAAGAACTTCATGAAACACGCACCGACACCGTCACCGCAGGGCATCGCAGGAACAGGACTCTCCGCCGCGGCGATCCTCGAATCCGTCGAGACCTTCACCAAGAACCAGCTCCCGCGCCTCGAGCGCTTCTGGGCCTACTACCGCAACCCGATGCGCCTCGCCGACGACCAGCACGCCCGCTCGCGCTGGTATCGACTCGCGCAGGAAGCCGGGCTTCCCGGACGCACCAGCGGCGCGGTGACCGACAAGCGCATCTTCGAACGCCGCGAGGTCGTGGTGGAGAACGACATCGCCTGGCGCCTGCAGGCCATGGTCGACTTCATGTTCGGCAAGCCCCTTGAGATCCGCAGCGATGCCAGGTCACCGGCACTCGCCCGCACCATCGAACGCGTGCTTCACGCGGTGTGGACCGCTTCGGGTGGCATCGCGCTGCTGCAGGATCTCGCGCTCATGGGCCACATCTATGGCCATGCCGACATGGCGCTGCGCATCCACGAGAACCTCATCGGCGCGGGCGGCGATGATGAGTCGCTGAGCAACGCCGCCGCGGCGGGCCTTCGAATCGAGCTGGTCGAACCCCGCCGCGGCATCGCGCTGATCGATCCCTTCGACTACCGCACCATCCGCGCGTACATCGTCCGCCACACCCACGCCACCAACCGACCCAAGACCGCATCCGGCAGCGGTCTGCTTCGGCAGATGCTCACCGACCCCGAGGGTGAAACGCTCGAAGTCATCGGCCCGCGCTCGTGGACGATGTTCGAGAACGGCCGCAGCTTGTGGGATCAGACGCTGAACCTCACGGGCGGGCAGATCCCCATCGTGCACATCCAGAACATCGCCCAGCCCTTTGAATACTCGGGCCAGGGTGAAGTGGAGCCGCTCATCCCGCTGCAGGATGAACTCAACACGCGCCTCTCCGACCGCGCCTCGCGCGTCACGCTGCAGAGCTTCAAGATGTACCTGGCCAAGGGCATCCACGGATTCGAGAACGCTCGCGTCGGACCCGGGCAGATCTGGACCACCGACAATCCCGGCGCGAGCGTCGAAGCCTTCGGCGGCGATGCATCGAGCCCCAGCGAGGAATCGCACATCCGTGAAGTGCGAGAAGCACTCGACAAGATCAGCGGCATCCCGCCCCTGGCCAGCGGCGTGGTGCAGGCCAAGATCGGCAATCTCTCCAGCGCCAACGCGCTGCGCATCACGCTCATGGCCGCGTTGAGCAAAACCGCACGCAAACGCATCACCTACGGCAACGGCATCAACCGCATGTGCCAGCTCATTCTCACCGCACTGCACAATGCCGGTGTGCTGCTGACGCACGAACACGACCGTCGCACGAGGCTTGTCTGGCAGGATCCGCTGCCCGAAGACACGCGCGAACTCATGCAGGCCGCGGAAGCCAAGGCGCGTCTGGGAGTTCCCAAGCAACGCATTCTCGAAGAACTGGGTTACGGCGCAGGCGAAGGCGCGCGTCCCTGAAACAGACGTCTTGAAGTTGGTTCCTATTCACATTCACGCACAAGGAGCATCATCGATGGAAGACCACACCGAAACCACCACGCAGCTGCAGACCGAACTCGAACGCACACGCAAGGAACTCGAACAGACCCGCGCCAGCCATGCCCAGGAAC
>JBILUL010000015.1:0-54914 GCA_044371005.1 Phycisphaerales bacterium
CACTTCTCGCATGCCACGGTCTTCCATGAGCTGATTCCCGGCCACCACCTCCAGCAGTTCATGAACTCGCGGACGATGGTCCATCGCGCCGCATTCGATACGCCATTCTGGATCGAAGGCTGGGCGTTGTACTGGGAGATGCTGATGTGGGACAAGGGGTACCACGCCACACCGCAGGATCGGATCGGCGCCCTCTTCTGGCGTTCGCACCGCTGCGCACGCATCATCTTCTCGATCAAGTTCCACATGGGTGAGATGACGCCCCAGCAGTGCGTGGATCTCCTGGTCGATCGCGTCGGGCATGAGCGGGCCAACGCCGAGGGCGAGGTCCGCCGATCACTGCTGGGCGACTACGGGCCCCTGTATCAGCTTGCCTACATGACCGGCGGCCTGCAGATCAGGGCCATGCGCAAGGAACTGGTCGAGTCAGGCAAGATGACCGATCGTCAGTTCCACGATGCCATCATGCGCGAGAACGCGATGCCCATCGAGATGCTCCGGTGCATCATCTCCAAGACGCCTCCTTCGAAGGACTTTGAAACCTCGTGGCGATTTGATTCCGTGCTTCACCCCACCCCTTGAACACTCCTGCGGTACTGCACGGGCGAGAGTCCGGTGGCGCGGCGGAACTGCCTCGTGAAGGCGCTCTGATCGCTGTAGCCGCAGCGTGACGCAATCTCCATGGCCGAATGGTCCGAATCCTTGAGCAGCCGCATGGCCTCGCTCACGCGCTCGCGCTGCACGTACTGCATGGCCGTCAGGCCAAAGACCTGGCGCATGCGCTGGTCGCACTGATAGACCGAGAGCCCCGCCGCCGCGGCGAGCTCGGTGGCTCGCACCGGCCCCGCCAGCCCTTGGCGCACGCGAGCAATCACGCTTGCCAGTACACCCAGGTCGCCGGCCCCTCCACCCGCAACGGAATCGCTACGGCGCACGTCCTTCATCGGCGTCAAGTCCGTCGAAAGACCGACGAGCCCCACTACCTTGCCCGTCCTGTCCTTGAGCGGAACCTTGTGGGTCAGGCACCACCCCGGCTGCATCGACGGATAGAAATGAAGTTCAAGTTCGTCGTAGACGGGTCTGGCACTACTGATGATGGCCTCATCCTGGCGTCGATAGCGAGCACCGTATGGATCCGGAAACACCTCGTCGGCCCGTCGGCCCAGCAGTGCCTGCTTGTGCCGTCCTCCGCACCGATCCGCCAGAGTCTGGTTCACCGAAATGTACCGGCACGAGGCATCCTTGACGAAGAAGACCGTGCCGGCACAGTGATCAAAGAGCGCCTCCAGTGCTGAGGGGTCGCTGAGCGCTTCGAGCACGCGGCGAGCCTGCCCCGTTTCGAGTTGTCCGGCAGATGTGCGCACTCTCCAGCGTACGCCCCGCGATGCGCCAAGACGCCCTACCTGCGTCATGCCATAATTGACCGTCCGACCGCTCCACTCAAACCTTCCCACCAAGGCTGCTTCCCGTGCCACAGGCCATCCAAGTCGTCGATTCCCACACCGAGGGAGAACCCACCCGCGTCGTGATCGCTGGCGGGCCTGACCTTGGCCCAGGCACGGTCGCCCAGCAGGCGCAGGTCTTCAGGGAGAAGTTCGACTGGTTCAGGTCGGCGGTCGTCAACGAACCACGCGGCTATGACGCGCTGGTGGGTGCCTTGATGGTTCCCAGCCAGCTCCCCGGCGCCACCACCGGCATCATCTTCTTCAACAACGTCGGTCTGCTCAATGCCTGCGGCCATGGAACGATCGGCCTTGCCGCGACCCTCGCACACCTGGGCCGCGTGAAGCCCGGCGATGCGCCGCTGCTGATCGAAACCCCGGTTGGAACGGTGACGGCGGCACTCGAGCGCGATGGCAACATCGCCATTGAGAATGTCGCGTCGTATCGCTCCCAGGCCCAGGTCCCCGTGACGATTCAATGGGAAGGCCGTCCTCTGACAGTGAAGGGCGACATCGCCTGGGGCGGCAACTGGTTCTTCCTGATCAAGGACCATCCGCTCAGCCTCACACTGAGTAACCGCGAAGTGCTGACGAACTTCTGCTGGGCGGTGCGTCAGAGTCTTGAGGCTTCCGGCATCACCGGTGCCAACCGGGGCCACATCGATCACATCGAACTCTTCGGGTTGCCGCAGCGCAGCGATTGCGACAGTCGAAACTTTGTCCTCTGCCCCGGTCGCGAGTATGACCGGTCCCCCTGCGGCACCGGCACGAGCGCGAAGATGGCCTGCCTCCATGCCGATGGTCATCTTGCACCCGGCAAACCCTGGCGTCAGGAGAGCATCATCGGCAGTCGATTCGTCGGCACCGTCGCTCTCAAGGGTGATCAGTTGATTCCCACCATTCGTGGCAGCGCGTTCATCACCGCCACCAGTACCTTGCTCATTCAGCCGGGCGATCCATTTGCCCACGGAATCCGCGCATGACACGGGCCATCGTCATCGGAGCGGGCATCATCGGCGCAGCCTGTGCCTGGGCGCTGGCCAAGGTCGGCATGCACGTCGGCGTCGTCGACCCTCGCCCCATCGGATCCGGCACCACTGCCGCGGGCATGGGCCATCTGGTCGTCATCGACGACCCGCCGGCGGAGTTCGTGCTCACGCACCTTTCCATGAAGCTCTGGGAGGACCTGGTTCCCCAGATGACGATGCACGCAGAGTATTCGCGGTGCGGCACTCTGTGGGTCGCCGAAGATGAAGCCGAGATGGACGAAGCCAGAGCCAAGCACGAGCGGCTCTCGCGAGCTGGCATCGAGGTGCAGTTGCTCGATCCTGCCGGCCTTGCCCGCACCGAGCCAAACCTTCGGACAGGATTGGCCGGCGGACTTCGAATCGTCCGCGACGGGCTCGTCTACCCGCCCCTCGCGGCACGCTGGATGCTCGATGCAGCCGGAGCTTCGGCGAGCAACCTGCATCTGGGCACACCGGTGGCGTCGATCGCCCCATCCAGAGTGACACTTGCCGATGGACGCACGCTCGAAGCAGACATCATCGTGAATGCTGCTGGGCTCGATGCACGCGAACTCACGCCCGGGCTGCCGCTGCGGGCACGCAAGGGCCACCTGATCATCACCGATCGCTACCCTGGCTTCTGCTCGAATCAGATCGTCGAGTTGGGCTATATCAAGAACGCGCACGGCAACGCGCTTGAATCAGTCGCCTTCAACCTGCAACCTCGGCCAAACGGCCAGATGCTCCTGGGCTCCTCTCGCCAGTTCGATGTCGAGGAACTCTCGATCCAGAGCACAATGCTCTCCAAAGTGATCGCCCGTGGGTGCCGGTTCATGCCCGGCCTCGCCCAGTTGCAGGGCATCCGCGCCTGGACCGGCCTCCGCGCCGCCA
The DNA here is from genome assembly GCA_044371005.1 of Phycisphaerales bacterium. Classification (GTDB taxonomy): domain Bacteria; phylum Planctomycetota; class Phycisphaerae; order Phycisphaerales; family UBA1924; genus UBA2402. Next base: position 3,341 of record JBILUL010000015.1, read on the forward strand.
CTCCCGATGGCATGCCCATCATCGGACCCGTTGATGGAATGCCCGGCGTCTTCGTCGCGGCTGGACACGAGGGACTTGGCATCACCACCGCCACGGGCACCGGGTTGCTCATCGCCTCCATGGCCACAGGTTCGCCGCCACCAATCGATCCAACCCCGTACCGCGTTCACCGATTCAGCGCAGGTGCCGCATGATCTCTCCGTTCACACTCAGCATCAAGGGTTCGAAGCAGACGGGTGCGCAAGGCACCAGCCTCGCCGCCGCGGCTGCAAATGCCGGAGTTTGTGCCACTCGAACCTCTGTGACGGGCGAACCACGTGGCCCACTGTGCGGCATGGGCGTCTGCTACGAATGTCGCTCCACCATCAATCAGCACCCCCACCAGCGTTCATGCATGAACGCCGCGGGCGACGGCGTGGACCACCGCGCCGACTCATCGAATGTGCCCCCCGCCACTGCTCATCATTCCCAGGAGGCGGCCTGTGATGTGCTCGTCATCGGCGCCGGGCCCGCCGGGCTCGCCGCGGCACGCGAAGCAGCCCTCCGCGGCCGCAGCGTCATCATCATCGATGACAACCACGCACCCGGCGGCCAGATCTGGCGTCGCGACCTTCGCGCCCCGCAGCCATCGCGTCACGAAACCGCCGCTCGAAGTGCTGGCGCGTCGTTCCTTCTGGACCGGGGTGTCGTCACGCGCCTGGACAACGGAACAATCCTGGCTGCATCAGCCGATGGCCAGACCACCACCACGATTGCCTTCCGGGCCATCGTCCTTGCAACTGGCGCAAGCGAACGCTTTCTGCCCTTCCCCGGCTGGACGCTCCCGGGAGTCTTCGGTGCCGGTGGCATTCAAGCACTCTGTAAGCAGGGCCTGGATGTTGCAGGCAAACGCATTGTGATCGCCGGAAGCGGACCATTGCTGCTCGCTGTGGGTGCGCTGCTCGCCGCACGCGGCGCTGAAGTCGCTGCGATTCATGAGCAAGCCTCGTGGAGCAGCGTGCGTTCGATGATCCCCGCGCTGCTGTCGCGTCCGTCGAAGGCATTCCAGGCACTCACCGCTCGTCTGCGACTGCTTGGAACTCCCTACAAGACCGGCTGGTGGCCGGTCCGAGCACGCGGCGATGATCGGGTTCGAGAACTGGTGCTGACCGACGGAAATCGCGAGGAAGTGATCGGCTGCGACTACGCGGCATGCGGGTTCGGGCTGCTGCCGCGTGTTCGGACCGCCGCACTCCTGGGGTGCGACATCGAACAGGGTGCCGTTCGCGTGGACTCGTCGCAGTGCACCTCCATCCCCACCATCTACGCCGCGGGCGAATGCACGGGCATCGGGGGAGTCGGCAAAGCGCTGGTCGAGGGTCGCATCGCGGGCGCAGCCGCGGCGGGCGATTCGTCGCTTGCCCACTCGCTCGCGAACCAGCGTCAGAACGAACTCGACTTTGCCAGGCTGCTGGATCAGGCCTTCCCGCTGCGCGAGCAGCTGCGGACCATGCCCGACGACCAGACGATCATCTGCCGGTGCGAAGATGTGCGCCTTGGCGACCTTGCACACTGCCACTCGTGGCGTGATGCGAAGCTGCACACGCGTCTTGGCATGGGCCCGTGTCAGGGCACTGTGTGCGGCCCCGTCGTTGAGTACCTGCGTGGCTGGAAGCCCGCAGATGCTCGTCCACCCATCATGAATGTTCCGCTGGGCACGCTGCTCGAACCCGGGCATCATCAGCCAGCTTCACTTTCCGGATCTCCCACTCAAGGATCGACCACAGCATGAACCAGCCAATGACCAAGGCCCACTGGACGGGCGTGATTCCCGCCATCACCACACCCTTCAACTCCGACTATTCGATTGATGAGGCATTCTTCAGGAAGCACATCACGATGCTGATGGATGCCGGCTGCACGGGCATCGTCGCGCCGGGCTCGCTGGGCGAGGGCTCGACGCTGAGCTTTGATGAACGCAAGCGGCTCTGGACTCTGCTGCGCGAAACGGTCGGAACACGCGGCACGGTCATCGCGGCCATCGCCGCGGCGAGCACCGCAGAGGCAGTCGCGGCGGCGAGGGCGGCACACGCGTGCGGCTGTGATGGCCTGATGATTCTGCCCGCGTACGTCTACAAGGGTTCGTGGCGAGAGACCCGCGCGCACTTTGCCGCGATGCTCAATGCAACGCCCCTCTCCTGCATGCTCTACAACAACCCGGTTGCCTACGGCACCGATGTGCTTCCCGAACAGATCGCAGAACTCGCCCGCGACCACGCCAATCTCCATGCGGTCAAGGAATCAAGCACCGATGTGCGTCGCCTCACGGGCATCCGCGCCTGCTGCGGCGACCGCCTCGCACTGCTCGTGGGTGTGGATGATCTGATCGTGGAGGGAATCGCGGCTGGTGCAACAGGCTGGATCGCCGGGCTTGTCAACGCGCTGCCGGTGGAATCAGTGCGACTCTTCGACCTCGCTCGTGCGGGCAAGCACGCTGAGGCAGAGGCACTCTACCACTGGTTCCTTCCGCTGCTGCGGATGGACACGACCTATGACTTCGTTCAGCTCATCAAGATGGTGCAGGCTGAGGCGGGCGTGACGGGGAGTGGCGGAGCACTCACGCGTCCGCCGCGGCTGCTGCCGGTGGGCGGCGACCTTGATTCGATCCGAACGACGATTCGGAAGTCCCTGGCGACCCGACCCGGCTGATGCGGGTGCGATGAGCTGTTGGGGCCGGAGTCCTACGCTTGTGCAGCAGACCGCAGTCGCGGCCGTTGCCCTGGAGTAGCTTTGCAATGCCCCCACTTGCTGCTGATGCGTCGACCGCTCATCTGGCCATGCCGATGTTTGTCTTTGCCGATCTGCAGATCATCAAGGTGATCGCGGCACGGCTTGCGCTCGCCGCGGCGATGGGCCTTCTGCTGGGGATTGGCCGCGAGCGGCTCCGCAAGACCGCCGGCATGCGCACTCACATGGTGGTGTGTGTGGGTTCTGCGATTTTCGTGCTCGCGGCGGTTCTCGCGGCACTGTCGATCGAGGGGTGCAGCCGCGTGATTCAGGGGATCATCCAGGGCGTTGGCTTTCTGGGTGCGGGCACCATCATCAAGATGAGCGACCGGGCCGAGGTCAAGGGCCTCACGACCGCAGCGAGCACCTGGCTGACCGCCGCGGTGGGTGTGGCGTGCGGCCTTGGCAACTTCTGGCTTGCGATCATCGGGACAGGCATCGCCTGGTTCGTGCTGGTGCCTCTTGGGGCGATGGAGCGCCGATGGGAAGTAGCGAGGCAGGAAGCCGCGGCTCAGGCCACCCCCACCTCCGGGCGCTCCGGCGGTTCAGCCTCCTGAACTCGCTGCCGCGATTCCCGCGGCATCCGCCAGCTGAACGCGTCTTGCGTCGGGTGCCGATGTCGGGCGGTGCTTCGCCAAGGTGCGGCCCGCCGCACGCTGCTCAGAAGTCGCGCTTCACGAAGATCAGGCAGGCCAGTCCGAGCACCGCGGCTTCAAACACGATCGACGTTCCGATGATCCAGGTCATGCTGCGCGACCGCATCTCGTTCTCGACGATCTTGGCCATTCTGGGATCGCCGGGACCGCGGCGGCGGCGTCTGGGCTCTGCCTGAGGCTCCTCGTCCGCCGGTTCGGTGCCCGCGGCGTCCGGCTCCATCAGCCCGAGCTTGACCAGTTCATCGACGCTGACCAGTCGCCGATTGAGCAGGCCGATCGTCTCGGAGGTCTTTGGGAAGCAGGTCTTCACCGCGAATCCGATCTTGGTCCACTTCTCCCACGTGGCGAGCGACTCCTTGGCCTCGGCCAGTTGCGTGCGGCTCATCTTGAGCACCGGATTGACGGCTTCGAGTTGATCCTCGCCCTCCCTGGGCTTGATCAGTTCGATGCCCTTCTCCGTTGCATCCTTGATGGTCTTGCGGGTCTGTTCCTCGCGGCGAGTGACGAGCTTCTGGGTATCTTCGACCGTGAGGCGACTGGATGCCAGCTGCTGAACGAAGACCGAATCGGTGACATTGAGCGCAAAGCACAAAACCCAGCACAGCAAAGTCGTCAGCAGGGCTGCGATCGTGGAACGGGTGAGAAGCCCGGCAAGCGTGCAGACCGAAAAGAGGTAACTGAAGAAGAGCAGCACGATGGGGACGGCCAGCCACATGCGCCATTCCCACTCGCCGCCGCGGATGCCGATGACCAGAAAGCAGGCCAGCGTGAAGACCGCCACCTGAAGCCCGACGAACAGAAGTCCTGTCAGAAACTTGGTCATGAACAGCCGCAGTCGGCCGATCGGCTTCGAAAGCGTCAGTTCAATGGAGCCGCTGGCCACAAAGTCAGGAATGATGCTGGCGGTGGAGATCAGAGCGAGCGCGGTTGCGATCCATGTCAGCCAGATCGGGACGCCGATGGTCGCGAAGGCGAACCGGTAGAACAGGCTCGGCGGGAACATCGTCGAGTTGAACAGTGGCAGCGGGAACTCCCACCAGAGGAAGGTCAGCCCGCGTTCGTTGATGCCGAACATGCCGAAGACTGCAACCACCAGCGCCGAAAGCGTCATCGTGATCCAGAACAGCCGCTTGCTGTTGAGTTCACGGTACGCATCGACGAACAGAGCCCAGGTCTGGATCATCATCGCACTCATGCCGCACCTCCGACGGCCGAATCGCCGCGATCGCCTACTCCCGCAGCGCCGGGCGTCAGTGCCACACCGGTCGTCGGATCAATCACCGCCTCCATGAACAGGTCTTCGAGCGTGGGCCTGACCGTCCTGACCGTCCGGATCACCTGCCCATTGCGTCGAAGCGCATCGATGAGCGGCTGAACCACCGCCGCCTCCGTAGTGGCCACGCGCAGAACCTGACGCGACACCGTGACGCCCTCACCACTGGCAAGACTCCACGCAGGCTCCGCGGCACCGGCTGTGAGCCTTCCACCCACTGCGCCGATCGCTGCCTCATAGGCAAGGCCGATAGCGGAGACATCCGCACCCGATATCTCCAGTTCGTAGAACTGGCGATGCGAGGTCAGCTCATCAATGGTGCCCTGGGAGTAGACCTTCCCCTTGACCAGAATGGCGACGCGGTCACAGACCATCTCCAGTTCGCTCAGCAGGTGGGAGTTGAGGAAGACGGTCATTCCCCGATCCTTCAGCTTGGTGAGCATCACGCGAATGTCGCGCCGACCCACCGGGTCAACGCCATCGGTGGGCTCATCCAGGACCACAAGCTGCGGATTGTTCATCAGGGCCTGGGCAATGCCGATGCGCTGGCGCATGCCCTTGGAATAGCCTCGGACACGTTTGTCTCCCCAATCGGCCATGTTGACCAGCTGCAGCAGTTCCGCGGCACGCGCTCGTCGAACCTGTTTTGGCACTCCCGACATCGCACCGTAGAAGTCCAGCACCTGTGACCCGGTCAGATATTCCGGGAACCGGTGGTGCTCCGGCAGGTACCCGATGGAGCCCAGAGTGGGCTTGTGGCCCACGCGGTGGCCGAGCACCATGCCCCGGGCCTGAGTGGGAGCAATGACGGACATCAGAATCTTGACCAGGGTGCTCTTGCCAGCGCCATTGGGACCAAGAAGACCGAAGATCTCACCCCTTCTGACCTTCATCTCGATGCCGCGAAGGGCCTGCACGCCCCCGCGGTACGTCTTGCTGACGTGTTCGAGCTCGACGGCCCAGGGCGAGGCGTTTGCGGCGTGCAGCGAATCAGAACTTGCGACCATCGGAAGATGACTCCTGGGAACGGGACACACGACACGGCAACCGCGGCTCGGCCCGCCGCGGCATGGGAGTAGTTCGACACCCGATCCGGAAACTTGTCACTTTGCGGGTACTCGGTCCCGGGCCTTCCCCCAATCCCCGGGACTGATGCGGCGACTCGAAAGGCTCAGTCCTTGAGTTGCTTGAGCTCATCACGAAGGATGGCGGCGAGCTCATAGTTTTCCTGCTCGAGCGCCTCGGCCAGCCGTTGACGAAGTTCCGCCTTCTGACTCAGAGGCAACTGCGGGATCAGCGATTCCCGCATGGAGCGCAGCGTCCGGACTTCGGGCGACTGCTCGAAGGCATCAGGCTTGGATGAGCCCGCGTAGGCCACCTTGAGCGCGTCCAGCCCTTCGTCGATCACAACCACCGCGCCCTTTGCCTCCGAATCGCGCAATGCCATGCTCGCCAGAGCGCGACAACGCATCGTGATGAAGTAGGGCCGGTACTGCTCGAGCATGGTCTGGTCGGCTTCGGCCGTTGCCTTTTCCTTGCACAGGTCCAGTACACGCAGATTGCGGCCCGCATCCCGTGCCACGCGCTCATGGTCTTCCATGGCGTTGAGGGCCACCGCACGCTGGTTGAACTGCGAAAGTTCTTCGCGAAGCGCTCGGCAGTCTTCCGGTGTCAGGTGAGAACGTGGCTCGCCACCAGGGAGATCCGCATTGGCCTCCTCACCATCGCGCCCACCCTCTTCACCCGAAGGACCCAGTTCCGGGTCACCTTGCTCGTCACCTTGCTCGAAGGGCTCGTCGATTCTTCCAGCCTCGAACTGGCCTTCAAAATAGTCCAGCAGCGAGCGAAAGCCATACGGCATCTGACCATCCGGACGGCCTTCCAGGTGCATCTGGATGAGCCCCAGATCGAGCCGCACCTGAAGCCGCGGCTCGCCGTCTTCAGCGGCGATGACACGTGCTGAAAGCTGGCCGGGCTGAAACTCCCACTCTGCGAGAATGGCGGAAATGTCTCGGGTCATGTGCGGCAGAAACATAGGCAGGGCCGCTTTGCACTCGGACACCCGCCGCGAAGGCGTCGATTGAAGTTCCCCAGCTTATCGCCCCTTCCTCTTGGGACACGTCCTGCACGCTGACCACGATCTGAGCAATCGACATGGGCTCGCGGACACCTTCCAGAATCCGAATATCAAGCAACAACGCCCGAGAGCATCGTGCCTGGTGCCACTGGTTGCATCAGGGTCCGAAAAAAAGTGTCAAACTGACAAGTTTTCAACATGCTGATTTGGCGGGTCCCGGATTCAGGGGGTGACTTGATGACAATATCACTTTTCTTCAAGAAAATCGGGGGGCGCGCCTTGCGTTTCCTCAAACGTGATTCACCTTGTACGCTGAGAGGATTGCGCGGAGGAAGAGAGTCAACCCCCGAAATCCCTAAGTCGATGAAACCCCGTGAGGGGAAGAGACGGATACTTGGACGCCACCACAGGCGACTTGCCATCACGGCGTCTTTGTTCCGACAAGAGAGATGTGGGTGGTACGGCGGTTCTCGCCGGGAAAGTGGGTTCAATACAGTGAGTCACGCACGCGCTGGAACGCTCGGGACATCATCGGGACACGGGAACAGCAGCCGCCAGCACGAGCTCCACTCGTACATGCGCGACATCAACCAGTACCCTCTCCTCACCGCCGAGGAAGAGAAGGAACTGGGCTGGGCCATCCTGAACGACAACTGCCCTGAAGCCCGTGATCGGATGATCCGGTCGAATCTTCGGCTGGTCGTCGCGATCGCCAAGAAGTATGCAAATCGGGGCCTGCCCCTTTCCGACCTCATCGAGGAAGGGAACATCGGGCTGATGCGTGCGGTCGAAGGGTTCGACCCTGCTCAGGGCGCCCGCTTCAGCACCTATGGCTCATGGTGGATCAAGCAGGCCATCAAGCGTGCTCTGGTCAACGCCGCTCAGCCCGTGCACATTCCGGCCTACATGGTGGAGCTGGTCTCCAAGTGGAAGCTGGCCTACCGCAAGCTGGAAACCGAGCGGGGCCACAGCCCCAGCATGAATGACCTTGCGGAGGAGATGAATCTCCCCCTCAAGAAGATCCGCATGATCCGCCGCGCAGTGAAGGCCTATCAGTCGCCCTCACAGTCGCGAGAGGACAACGATCTGGCCAAGATGGGCGAGATTCTGACAGACAGCCGCGTCGGCACGCCCCAGGAGCGGATGCTCAAGGGCGAGGAGATGTCGATCCTCAAGCGCCTGATGGATTGCATCTCCGACCGCGAGGCGACCATTCTCCGCATGCGGTTCGGCCTTGATGGCAGCGAGGTGTACACGCTGGCCCAGATCTCCGAGACGCTGAGCATCAGCCGCGAACGCGTCCGTCAGGTCGCCGACGAGGCATTGACCAAGCTCAATCACCGCCTGACGACCGGCCGCTGGCCTGATGGATCGATGACCGAGCGTGATGAGGAACGCAGCCTGCTCAAGGCCCCCCAGGCCTGAGGCGGCCCGCCCTCAACGCCCGATCCGACGATGTGAGTTTCCTTCTGACCCGCTCTGCTTCCAGAGCGGGTTTTTGTTGCGCACCAATCCTGTTCGTGCTGGCCCGGGCCCCGGGGAGGGGCATCGGGTCCGCCAGTTTTTTGGAGGCTCCGGTGCTTCATCAATGTCCGCAGCATGAGTCAGCAAGCTACCATCGGCCATGCTTGAATCTCTCGTCGCACGTACGGGCCTGGCCCGTTCCAGCACACGTCTTGCTCTCTCGCTGACCGCCGCGATGCTGGTGGGGCTTTGCGGTTCATCCGCCCGCGCCGACGACTTCACGAACAAGGCCAACAAGCCTTACGCGGAAGTCCCCAAGGCGCAGCGCAGTGACCTCGTGCTGATCCCCGTGCTCATGAAGCTCGACGCTCCGCCAAAGGACGTTTCAAGCCTTGAGAACGCGATGCTGATGCCCCCCACCGCTGCCGGCGCGAAGGCCGCCGCGGCATGGGCCGCCGCGAAACCGCAGCAGGACGCACTCAAAGTGCTCGCCGACATCACCAAGGAGAAGGATTGGAAGAAGTCCTTCGCCTTTGCGCTCCCCTACGGCATTGATGAGGTCCCGCTCGAGTTCATCCAGGCCGGAATGTTCGTTGATCTGGGTGATCCGCCGACACTCGCGGGCGCGAAGTTTCTGTACCTTCCCGCACTCGACCGGCTCGCCCTCCTCTGCCATGTTGAAGCAACGCGGCTCGCTTCCGAAGGCAAGGTCAACGATGCAATCGATGTCCTGACCAATCTGCTCTTCTTCTCCCGGCAGATGGCCGATCGCCAGTTCTACACCGAAGTCTCCTGGGGCCTCACGCAGATGCGTCAGGCCTGCGAACGCGTCCGCGATGTGGTCTACGTGGATTCCCGCCAGGGTGCCACGATCGACGCCGCGAAGCTCAAGGAGCAGATCAAGCGGTTCGACGACAAGAGCAACGCCTACCTCGAACTGGGTCGCGTCGCGTTCCCGGGCGGGGACCGCGCGGCGGCGGAGCAGCTGACTTCACGCGTCTACACGACTTCTGACTCTGTTGACCAGCAGGTCTTCGCCTCGACGATGTCGCGGCTCACCAGCACCACGCATCCGCTGCGGCTGTTCAGTGAATCGGGCAAGTGGCGCTCCATCGGCGCTTCACAGGCCCCGCGCAAGGACGCGGACCGTCAGGTGGATGGCCTCTTCTCCGACTGGGCGGCGAGGTGGACGACTCCCTGGTTCGACAAGCGCATGGCGAATGTCGTGCAGTTCTCCCGCCTCGACAAGAGCCGCTTCGCTGCGCTCGCTGCGGTTGTTCCGGACATGACCGGCCTTCAGTATCAGCGGCACCTGGTTCGCGTCGAACTCGTGGGCACGCGGACTGCGCTGGCCGTTGTGGGTTACACCCGGACCATCGGCAAGATTCCGCCCCAGCTGACCGCGGTTCGTCCCGCCTGGCTGCCGGGAATCGACGCCGATCCCTACAACCCCAACACCGCCAACGATGCCAAGCCCGCAATGGAGTTCTTCGTCCCCATTCGCGACACCGCCGCGATCAACGGTGCGGGCAATCCGCATGAGATGGAAATCATTGCAGGCGGCGCCCCGTTCCAGGTGAAGCTCCAGGACGATGTATTCGTGCTCTACTCCGTCGGCTCCGACAACGCGAAGGTGAACGCCAAGCGTGTCCAGAACACCTCCGACATCGTTCAGGGTGCCGACTACCTCATCTGGCCGCCGGTCGTTTCACTCGTCCGTCAGAACCTGATCGACCGCGGCGAACTGAAGTGACCGCCCGCGCATCGATGCGCCATCTCGGGCATTCCCGGCCCATCAACTCATGCTCACACGCGGCGTTCGCCTCCGGCGGGCGTCCGCCTTCCAAGGATTCATGAACATGGAAAACCTCGAACTTCTCAAGCGTCTGTGCGAAACCCCCGGCGTCCCCGGCCGCGAAGAGCGCGTGCGGGCACTGATCGAACGCGAGATCAAGGGCCTCTTTGACTCGGTCGAGACCGACTCCATGGGTTCGCTGATCTGCCGCCGCGCCCCGCGCAAGGGCAAATCACACAAGTCGCTGAGCAAGAACGCGTCGCCGACGCGCGTGATGCTCCTGTGCCACATGGATGAGATCGGCTTCTATGTCACGGCGATCGACAAGAATGGCTTCCTGTGGATGAATGCTGCGGGCGGCTTTGACACTCGCAACCTCTTCAGCCGCCGCGTGACCGTCGTCTGCGACAGCGGCGATGTCCATGGCGTGATGAATCCAGGTGGCCGCCCCGTCCACATTGCAAGCCCCAAGGATCGTGAACGTGTCCCCGAAGTCAAGGAGTTCTTCGTCGACACCGGGCTGCCGGCCAAGGAAGCGCTCAAGAAGTTCAAGGTGGGCGACTATGTGGTGATGAATGAGCCCGCGCTGGAGATGGGTGACAAGTTCGTCAGCAAGGCGCTCGACAACCGCGTTGCGTGCTGGCTGGGCATCGAGGCCGTCCGCAAGCTGGATGCATCGGGTGCCGGCCACGCCTGCGAGGTCATCGTCGCCTTCACGACGCAGGAGGAAGTCGGCCTCCGCGGCGCCAAGACAGCCAGCCACGCGGTGCAGCCGCACATCGGCATCGGCATCGATGTGACGCTCGCGTGCGACACGCCCGGTGTGCCCGATGAGGAATCGGTCACCAAGCACGGCAAGGGCTTCGGACTGCATGTCAAGGACAGCAGTTTCATCGCGGATTACAAGCTCGTCAATGAGTTCGAGTCGATCGCGAAGAAGCACCGGATTGCCTACCAGCGGACGATTCTCGCTGCGGGTGGGCAGGATGGTGCTGCGGCGCAGCAGGCCGCGGCGGGCGCCCGTGCCATCGGCATCACCGTGGGCACTCGCTACATCCATACCGTCACGGAGATGATCGACAAGAAGGACCTCTTCGCTGCCCGCGATGTCCTGTCGGCCTACCTCTCGACCGTGTCGTGAACTGAGAGCCGCCCGGCGACCACCTGCCTCCGTGCGGCTTATACCTGCTCTGGATGAAAGCCCCGACGCGATGAATGCCACCCAGCAGCCGGCGGCTGTTCCGTCGCTTTGGTCCTGCCTGAACACCCCGGCACGGCTGGGGCTGGTGGTCATTGTGTCGATGCTGCTGGCCTGCCTGGGAACGCTCCCCTGGACGCTGTCACGCAGCGCGGTGCCGGGCGGCCCCAGCTCGCCCCGCTACAACCAGGGCACCACCGCTGAGGCACTGCAGAGCCCCCAGTGGGCCCCCACCGACGCACAGAAGTTCTGGGGCACTGATGCACTCGGCCGAAGCCTCTTTGTCCGGTGCCTTGCCGGTGGCGGCGCCTCACTCTCAATCGGCTTGCTCGCGGCACTGGTATCGGTCTCGATCGGCACGCTCTGGGGCGGCATCGCGGCGTACCGGGGCGGCAGAACCGATGCGATCATGATGCGCATCGTCGATGTCCTCTACGGACTTCCGTACGTGCTTCTGGTCGTCCTCCTTGCGGTCGCGAGCGATTCACTGGTCGATGAGTACATCTCCCGTCAGCACGCGCGGGCCCGGGTGGAACGCATCGAACTTCAATCGCAGTTGCAGCAATCAGGCAGAACCCTCAGCCCGCTGCAGATCAGTCTCGAACTGGCACGGCCCACCAAGGAAGCCCTGCCCGAAGTCGTGAGTGCGCGACGTCAGGCGCTCGCCCTCGTTCCGCCGCGTCAGATCAGCGACCGAGCGCGGATGCTGCTCAACCTCGGCACGCTGCTGATCGCCATCGGCGGCGTGAGCTGGCTCACCATGGCTCGCGTCATCCGAGGCCAGGTGCTCAGCCTCAAGGAACGCCCCTTCGTCGAGGCTGCCCGCGCCATCGGTGCCTCGCCACAGCGCATCTTCTTCCGCCATCTGCTGCCCAATCTCGCCGGCACCATCATCGTCTATGCCACGCTGACCGTGCCCCAGGCCATCCTGCAGGAGTCATTCCTTTCCTTTCTGGGCATCGGTGTCCAGCCCCCGATGCCCAGCTGGGGCACGCTCGCCGCGGACGGGCTGGGTGAACTCAACCCCTACAAGTCAAACTGGTGGCTCCTGGTCTTTCCAAGCCTCCTTCTCTGCCTGACGCTTCTTTCACTCAACTTTCTGGGAGAAGGACTCCGCGAACGACTGGATCCCAAGTCCGCGGGGAACCGACGCATGGCCGCGGCAGGGAGCATCAAGGCATGAGCTCGCCCCGTACAGCCGCATCGCCGCTGCTTCGCATCACGGACCTTTCCGTTCGATTCGCCCCCAGCGGCCCCGCGGCTGTTGAACAGGTCAGCCTCAGTCTTTTCCCTCGCCAGACGCTCGCCATCGTGGGCGAATCCGGCAGCGGCAAGAGCGTCACCGCGATGAGCGTCCTGGGCTTGCTTCCCCCGCCCAGGAATCAGAGTCGCTATCCGACGGGCAGCATCGAGTTCATGTCGGGCACAGGCCCTTCCACGAACCTGCTCACCTGCCCCGAATCACACTTGCGTTCGATCAGAGGCGGTCAGATCGCGATGATCTTCCAGGAGCCGATGACCAGCCTCAACCCGGTGCTGACCATCGGCGAGCAGATCAAGGAGGCTCTTGTCCTGCACAGCCCGTCACTGAGTGGCACGCAGCGACAGGAGACCGCCGCCGCGGCACTCGCGGCCGTGGGCATCGATGCACCCTCGCAACGACTCGGGCAATACCCACACGAGTTTTCTGGAGGAATGCGGCAACGGGTGATGATCGCCATGGCACTGGCGTGCAACCCGTCGATTCTGATCGCCGATGAGCCAACCACGGCACTCGATGTTTCAGTGCAGGCGCAGATCCTGGATCTGATCGACGGCCTGCGGCTATCGCGGAACCTGGGGGTGATGCTGATCACCCACGACTTGAATGTCGTCCGCAGTCGGGCCGATGTGGTCTGCGTCATGTTCCGGGGCAGAGTCGTTGAGTATGGACGCGCGCCAGACCTTCTGGCCTCACCACTGCACCCGTACACCGCGGCACTGCTGCGATGCTCCCCGGGCCTTCCCACCCGTGGAACCAGACTCCCCACCGTCAGTTCTCTCGCCAGCCCCGAATTGCGTGCAACCATTCCGACCGTGGATGGTCCCATTGAACCATGGTGGCCCGGTTCGGGCCGCGGGAAGCTTGTACGAGCGAGCGTCGACCGATGGGTCTGCGCCCGCGATGCCGCGGAGGTCGCGGCGGTCTCAGAGCGCCCTGAGATCGTCTGGAGTCGCGAAGACGCGGCGAAGGCGGAGGAGCACGCAGATGCGCGTCCTGATCGTTGCTGATGAACTCTTTGCATCCCGTGAACGCAGCCTGCTCACGAGGCTCGAAGTCGGCCTTGCCGATGAGGGCATCATCGTCGCGTATGCGGTGCCACGCAAGATCATCGACGACACACCCGGGAGCGCGGCGGATCTCTCAGGTGTCTTCTCAAAGGTCGTCCCTTACTCACCGGCACCCTTTGCCCTTGCTCGCCGCTTCGCCGCGGCGGATCTCGAGCGGGGTCTGTCGGAACTGCCCGGTGACTTTGACACCATCGACGTTGTTCACGTCTTCGGTGGTGCGGCGTGGGATCTGGCTGCGACCGTGGCCGATCACCTTGAGGCGCCGCTTGCCGTCGAAGCGTGGCGGGCCGGCCTTCAGGATTCGGCGCGTGCGCTGGTCTCCACTTCTGATCGCATCGATCGGACGATCTTCATCGCGTCCGACCCTTCGATCGAACGGGAACTGACGCACATCGCGAGGCCCTCGTCGCGGCATGCAACGGCACAGATGCCCCGCACACGCTGCGTGCCGTGGGGCGTCCTGACACCTTCGGAGCACCGGACCCCCACCCAGTCCCCCGGCACCACGCGACCCGCATCGGTCATGCTCATCGGCTCAGGCCGCGACGCCGATGCATGGAACGCCGCGTTGCAGGGCTGCGCCGATGCGATCCGCGGCGGGCTCGACCTGCTCATCTTCGCGGATGCGCTCGCCGCGCGTCGCAGTGAGTTGTGGACGCGGGCAAGGAGTCTTTCGCTGCTGGACCGTCTGTCACTCATCGAGGATCTTGAAAGCCGCCGCGACCTGATGCTGCACGGCGATCTGGTGCTGCTCCCCGAATCTCGGGGCGAACAGCGCAGCGTGGTGCTTCAGTGCATGGCCAGCGAACTGCTCGTCATCGCGGCTGCGGACCCGCACTCATCGATCCTTCAGGACGGCCGAACCTGCATCGCCGTCAGCCATCGAAGCAAGGATTCATGGGCCATCGCCATCAATCGTCTTCTGAGTGATCCCGCGGGAGCCAGGTCGTTGGTGGAATCCGCTCGCTTCTTCGTTCAGATGCACCGAAAGGCCTCTGACCACATCAAGGGCGTCCAGGCGGTCTACACCGAACTTGCCTCCGGAAACGCCATCAGGTTCACTCCCTGATTCGGATCACGCAACGGCATCGCCCGCGTGCCCTGAGGCATTGACCGCCCTTGGAGGTCTGATATCCATCCCGTTCCAGCGTGAATGCCGCGCAAACGCGGCATTTTCGGCCAACGGGCTTGCATTCACAGGAATTCCGCGCACCTTTACTGATGTACGGGGCTGCGCGCCTGCCGGCCAGGCCCGCCCAGCTGCCTGATCGAAAACCCAAGAAGGATGTGAATCATGGTTCTGCCCGCACTGTGCGTTCTGATGGCGTCGATGACACCAAACTCGCCCGACTCGTCCTGTGCCGATCAATCCAAGGCGTGCTGCCGGAACGAACACCAGGCAGACTGCAAGGATCACCCCGGCAGCATCAACGGGAGAGTCTTCGCCGGCGCAGTCATCATCGGACCGAAGGACTCGGAGAAGCCCTGTCCGGAGGCTGCTCGCTATGGCGCGCAACCGATGGCCGCTGATTCAATCCGGGTGCGGGTGCCCGGCCTCTTCGGGTTCGAGTCATGCGGGCGCTCCTACGAAATCTCGCCCTGGCAGCCAGTGGGCCTTGTGTCTGACGGCAACAACTGGAGCAACCCGTACAAGTCGGCTCATCGCAAGCTCGCCGGGCGTGTTGAAGCGGCCCGTCAGCAATGGCTCAAGGACCACAACTTCGTCGGCGGGGTCCGGACCTTCGTCAACGACGCCGCGGCTGCAAAGAAGGCCGATGCGAAGAGCGCCGCGAGTCCTCAGGCCAAAGCCGGTTCAGAGAAGATTGAGCCGCGCGCCGTCATCGAACTTCCCCCTGACATGCCGCGGCTGAAGGCAAAGGTTCGGGTGCTGGGCCCGAACGAAAGCCCGGCACGCAAGGCGACGGCCACGACGCGGGTGCTTCCCAAAGATTCGCAGCCATCGACCCAGGTTGCTGCCACCACTCCGGCCAAGCAGTGAATCGAGTTGGCCAGAGTGAGGCTGGCCCACGGACCGTTCGGGTCCGTATGCTCACTGCGTGCAGATACCGATGCAGAACCAGGACTTGTGGACGACGCGCCGTCTCATGGCGTGGATGATCGACACATTCACGCGTCGCGACCTTGATTCTCCCAGAATTCAGGCTGAGATGCTGCTCGAGCACGTACTGGGCTGCAAGCGGCTGAGCCTGTACACAGACCCCGACCGACCTGCGAGCCCGCTGGAGCGTCAGGCACTGCGAGACCTGGTGACCAGAGCGCTCAAGCACGAGCCTGTGCAATATCTGGTGGGCGAGGCCAAGTTCTTCGGCCTCGACTTCAAGGTGGATCGCCGCGTGCTCATTCCCCGCCCCTCGACGGCGACCATTGTTGAGGAAGTCCTTCAGCACCACCGCGCCACCCGGCCTGGCACCAAGGGCGATGGGGTTCTGATCGCCGATGTCTGCACTGGCAGCGGGTGCATCGCCATCTCGCTGCTCAAGCAGTTGCCGCAGGCTCGGGCCGCCGCGACCGACCTGTCGGCCCTCGCCATCGCCGCGGCGGGTGAGAATGCCCAGCGTCATGGAGTCTCCGACCGCCTCGAACTCGTGCAGGGCGATCTGCTTGCCGCGCTTGATGAGCGTCCCGCAACGATGGCCAATGATTCCATTGATTATCTGGTCTCGAATCCGCCCTACATCCCCGACGATGAATGGGGGGCCGTGGCTCCCAATGTGAAGGACTATGAACCACATATGGCGCTGCGAGGCGGCAGCGATGGGCTCGATCTGGTCAGGCCGCTGCTGGCCGATGCGCCGCGGCGAATCCGGCCGCAGGGTCTGCTGCTGGTAGAAGTGGCCGATTCTCGCGCGGCGGCCGCGGCGGAACTCGCATCGAGCAACCCGATGCTCACCGATGTGCGAATCCTCAAGGATATCGAAGGACTCCCCCGCGTGATCGCGGCGCGCAGGGCGTGAACACCGGATCTGCTCCGGGACCTCCCCCACACGTGCGGCGGAAATTGAGCCAATCGGCACCGTTCGCCGATACGAAGGACCATTGACGCTTCGCATCCTGCACATCTCGACTCGGTTGATTCTGGGCGGATCTCAGGAGAACACTGTGCTCTCATGCGAGGGTCAGGCCCGGCTCGGTCACCGTGTTCACCTGGCGTACGGGCCGATTTTCGGGCCTGAAGGGTCACTGCTCGAACGGGTCAAGGCATTCAATGCCCGATGCGCCCGCCGCGAGGAAACGCTTCCCGATGGAAGCCCGGTGTGCCCGATCGTCCTCCATGAGATTCCCTCGCTGGTTCGCGAGGTATCGCTGACCAAGGACTGGCGCGCGTCCAGGCAACTCAGGCAGCTGATTGCGAAGATCGGGCCAGATGTCGTGCACACTCACAGCAGCAAGGCGGGAGTGCTTGGGCGTGCCGCGGCGTGGGCGGTGCTTCAATCGCACGAGAAACCCGGCTCCTTTTCCTCCATGCGCTCACGCAACGGGCCTGCACCGGCCATCATCCACACCATCCACGGCCCACCCTTCATGCCCGTCGAAGGAACTCCGTCTGCGCAGTCCAAGATCCGGTGCAAGAACACAATCTACACGCTTGCGGAACGCTACGCGGCGAAGCGCTGCCACCGGATCGTGAGCGTCGCGAATGCGATGTCCACTCAGTTTCTTGAACGGGGAATCGGGCGGCCTGAACTGTTCACGACCGTGTACTCGGGCATGGAAGTCAGCAGCTTCGCCGCGGCGTGCGACCAGAGCCCGGACCGAGCCAAGCACGCCATAGGACTCACATCGGATCGCTGCGTGATCGGAACAGTCGCGCGGCTTGCTGAGCACAAAGGGCACGACGACATCCTCAATGCTCTACACGAGCGATGTGCCGCTCGTCGCGAGGTCGTGTTGCTCTGGGTGGGCGACGGCTGGTGGAGAACTCGCCTGACCGATGCCGCGACTGCCATGGGTTGGGAGGTTGTCAATCTGGATCGTGGTGAGCGGCCGAGTCCGACGACGCGGGTCGTATTGACAGGCCTGGTACCACCCGATGATGTGCCCGGATTGATGCGTGCGATGGATGTTCTCGTGCATCCCAGCTATCGCGAGGGGCTGCCTCGCACAGTGCCGCAGGCGTTGCTGACGGGAGTTTGCCCTGTGGCCTACGACGTGGATGGAACCGGTGAGGTCTGCCGCGAGATGGAGACTGGTCGTCTGGTACCCCTGGGTGATACCGCCAAGCTGGGCGAAGCCATCCTCTGGTGTATCGACCAGCCGCTGGCCAGGGCGGCGCTGGCTGCCCGGGGCCAGGCGGAATGCACGACGCGATTCTCAGCCCAGACCATGGTGCAGGAGCTCGAACGGGTCTACGCGGAGGCCCTTCAGTTATAGTCCTATAACATATTCTTCGCACCAACTGAAATGTTCTGCGGCGGAACCCGAATCCAACTGAGCAAATGTCGGCCACGAATTCAGGAATTTGGTTGGGCAACCCTGGCAATGTCGGGTATTGTTTACATACGCGGCGTTCTGCCGCCGGACTTTGCCACAACGCTCATCACTTCGTGGGTGCCATCGAGTCGGATTGTCGGTTGAGGTGCTCTCTTACTGGAAGTGCCGGTTCTTCGCGTGTGTGACGCTGGATCAGCACGGGTCAAACCCTGGTGACAGGGAGGAAGCTGGAATGCACAGAACTCGAAAGTCATTGACGACGCTCACCAAGGGCTTCACCCTCATTGAGTTGCTGGTGGTCATCGCGTTGATTGCGATGCTGATCGGCATCCTCCTGCCTGCGCTCGGCAAGACGCGAGCCATGGGACGTGCTCTCAAGGAGCAGGCTGCTGCGAACCAGCAGATGAAGGCCTACTCCGGATACCTCACGGACTTCCGTGATAAGTTCCTTCCCGGTGCGCCTCACTGGGATTGGGTGCATGCAACGACGACCTACGCCATGTATCCGGCCGATCCGTACGATCGCCGGTACGTGATGTGGCACTCGGTCGCCAAGACCTGGGTGTGGCACTTCGTTGGCCGCCTGAACTACGCGGCCGACAACATGCAGTTTGACAAGGCGACGTTCCAGAACTTCTTCTCGCGTCCCAAGGGCGCGATGCCTGACGATGCCTCGCACGTCCAGTACACGGCCGATTCGTTCGCCGCGGCGGTGGGCTACCACCCGTCGCTCGGCTACAACGGCGTTTACGTCGGCGGCTCCTTCACGCACGGCGCCTTCCGCAACCCGGCGGGTGCAAACGGAACCGTGAGCCCCGGGCCCAATCCGTTCTCCTCCGGCGGTCGCTTCTATTTGGGCGATGCCTCCCAGGTGAACTATCCCTCCAAGCTTCTGATCTTCTCCAGCTCACGTGGCGGCGACGTCCGTGAAGGTGGCTGGTGGAGTTGGGGTTCTGCAGATCCGAACCCCACCACTGCAGCGGGCGTTCGCCCCGGGTACTGGATGATCACGCCTCCTCGTCCGCACCCCCGCGATCGCGGTTACGCGGGTGCCGGCTACACGCTCGGCGGCGGCTGGTCCACCAGCAATGCCTTCAACCCGTCGCTCTCTCCCAGCAGCTGGGGCATGATGGACTTCCGCCACTTCAAGAAGACGGTCGCCGTCAAGATGGACGGACACGTTGAGATGCAGAGCATCGAAGAAGCTCGCGACATGACGCAGTGGTCCAACTGGGCCACCAAGTCGGACTGGAACTTCGTTCCGACTCGCTGATTTCACCGCGGCTCATACTGTGCAACCATGAAGAAGGCCCGCTCATCGCGGGCCTTCTTTGCTTTTGGAATGTCCTGGCTTTGGAGTGTGTTCTGGTGCAAGGTCACCGGGCCGGGGCCGCGGCGCCGATCCGGAAGAACCCGCCTTCGATGATCGCCCCCGCCTCCACCACCAGTGAACGCGCTTCACAATCGCCCTTCACCCGTGCCCCCGGTGAGATTGTCACTGTCCCGCCGCTGCACACCTTGGCTTCGAGAACGCCCTCGATATGCACGCCCTTGCCCGCTTCAACGGATCGTGTGACGGTGCGGGCTCGCGAGTGAATCGTGACCGTCCCGCACGTCACCAGTCGCCCGGTGTAGCTGCCGGCATCCTTCACCGCCAGATCGTCCAGCACGATGCCCTTGTAGCACAGCGGACAACTGGCGGTCCGCGCCGCGGCGGGCACGATGATCTCGCGGCCGCACTGATAGCAGGTCACGGTGCGTTCATTGGAAGATCTGGCCATGGCGAAAGGCTCCATCAACTCTGGTCATGAAAAAGAACGCGGCCCGGAAAGCGGCCGCGTTCATGAATTGCACTGCATTCCGTACGCGGGATGCGGCCACATCACGCCGCGGCAACGGCGCGAGTCGCCCAGTCAGCATCCGCAGACTGCGCTGCGACACCCCAATCACCCTTGCCCTGGGGCTTGGCCTCGACCTGAGGGCCCCGCTTCTTCTGCGCCGCAGCGACGGCTTCGGGGCCGACTGCGACATGGCCGATGAAGGTTGCGCCTTCGGCGACCACCAGCGCTGCCGCGGCGATATCACCCTTGACGACCGCCTTGCCGGTCAGCTGGAGCCGCTCGCGGGCAATCAAGTCACCGGCAACGTTGCCATCAACGATGATCGTTGCGGCCTCAACGCGTGCATTGCACTCGGCGCCATTGCCGATCTGCACCTGGCCGGCCGACGAGATCTGTCCCTCGATCGTGCCCAGAATCTGTGCTGCTCCATCGAGCATGAGTTCGCCCTTGAAGCGAGCGCCACAACCAATCACCGTCATGTTGCTTTCGCGAGAATCAGCCGCCATGTGCGAGCCTCCTGCTCTGTTCGTTCCACCTTGGTACCACCCGGAATGTTCCACACTCCGCAGTCCGTCGCGACACCACTCGCGTCGGCGATACTCCTATCGACCTCGCGCCGAAAGAAGCGCAAAAACAGCCCCCATGCAATCGCAATCTTTGCGCGAGTCGCCCGACCCGGTGGCCCGCTCAGGGGATCCAGCCCCACCTCCATCGATCATTTTGGCCCTCACACCCCGTCCAACGTACGATCAGCCCGTGCCCAACGACCTCGACATCCTCCGGACAGCCGCCCGCATGGGGGAAGAAGGCCGTCCTTTCGTTCTCATCACCGTGGTAAGCGCCAAAGGCAGCACTCCCCGGAATGTGGGTGCCAAGATGATCTGGCATGCCGCGGCGGAAGCGTCGGGCACACTGGTCGGCACCGTCGGAGGCGGACAGTTCGAACTTCTCGCCATCGATGCTGCCCGAAAGTACATGACCTCCCGCTCCAGCGGCATGGAGCGATATGTCCTTGGAACCGATGCAGACCAATGCTGCGGCGGCGTCATGGAGGTCTACTTCGAGTATTACGGCCGCGCTCAGCGAATCGTGATCTTGGGCGCTGGCCACGTCGCACACGAGCTCGCCCATCTGCTCGAACCCGCTGGCCACGAACTGGTCATCGCCGATGACCGCCCCGAATGGAACTCGCCCGACCGCTTCGCTTCGTGCCGGAGAGTTCTTGACTGGTCCGCCGCTGTGGCGCTCTGTCACGCTGCGCCAGCCTCGACACTCGCATGCGTGATGACCTGCTCGCACGATACCGACTTTGAACTCCTGCGCCAATTGCTTGTCAAGCCTCCGGCGTTCGTGGGCCTGATCGGAAGCAGGAGCAAGCGGGTCTGCCTCTTCGGAAGACTCGTCGGCAGCGGCATCGATTCGGAAGTGGTGCAGAAGGTACACTGCCCGATCGGGATCGGCGATCTGGGCAAGGAGCCCCGACTCGTCGCCATCTCGATGGCGGCCCAACTCCTTCAAGTCGCTCGGACATTGCCTTGCCTTCCCTGAAGACCCCGCTGCGAAGCGTGTGTACTCGCCTCGATTCACATGAAGCTTGACCCCAGCCCCAACCCTCTGTGCATCGTGCTCGCCGCGGGCCACGGAACGCGGATGGGCACCCCCAAGGCTCTGCTTCGCGTGCGAGAAACGGTGTGGTGGACGTTGCAGCAATCCAGACTGCAGGCAGCGGGTGTCGACGCATTCTGGATCGTCAACTCGGTCGTCGCCGCCGCGTTTGCCGCCGACGCATCGCCGCCGCGGCATGCGACCGTGGTACCCACGAGTACCGCGACCTTGCCGATGTTCGCCAGCGTCGCCCACGCATTTTCGGTGTGCACCCCGCACGCCTGCAACTTCATCCTGCCGGTCGATGTTCCCTGCCCGCTTCCCGACACATTCTCGAAACTGGCGAGTGCGTGCGGTGAAGGAGCCAGTGTCCCCGCACGCGGCGACACCACCGGCCATCCGCTCTGCCTCAGCGGCTCATGGATCAACAGTCACCTGCTCACGCCGCCTCTGCCCGATCCGCTGACCGCACGCCTTGATGACTTGACGCGTCCGATTGTCCGCCGTGTTCAGGTCGATGACCCGGACATTGCCATCAACCTCAACACACCGCAAGCACTGGAGGCGTGGATTGCCAGCAACCCCTTCTGACTCAACCCCGATCGCGCTGATCACCGGTGCCGGCAGCGGCATCGGCAGGGAGATTGCGCGACAACTCGCCGATCTGGGCTTCGCGTGCGTGCTGTGCGGGCGACGCCTGCGTCCACTTGAAGAGACCGCATCCCTGCTGCGCGGCCCCGCGCTTCCACTTTCGGTCGATCTGTGCAAGCCTCGCGATGTGGAACGGATGGTCGATGCCGCGTTCAACTGGCGTGGACGGCTTGATGCTCTGGTGAACAACGCCGGGTGGTCGCCTTCAGCGACGATCGCTCAGACCGACGCCGCGATGATCGAACAGGTCTTTGCGCTCAATGCGATGGCACCGGCACTCACGATTGCCCGGGCATGGCCGCGGCTCACGCAACAGGCCGCCGCGGCACGCGATGCAGGACGACCGATGCCTCGGGTGACGATCGTCAATGTCTCCTCGATGGCGGTCAAGGCCCCCTTTGAGCAGCTCTACGCCTATGCCGCGGCGAAGGCTTCGACTCACCTTCTGGCCCGAAGCGCCGCCAACGAGGGTGGACCGCACCACATCCAAGCATTTGCCGTCGCACCCGGCGCAGTCGAGACAGAGCTGCTTCGCACGATCGTCGATCGGGAGATCCTGCCCGAATCCATGACCCTCTCACCCGCTCAGGTTGCGTCCGTCATCGTCGCCTGCATCCGTGGGGACCACGACGCGCTGAACGGAGAGCCGATCTGGGTTCCAAGTCCCTTGCCCTGAGCTTCAGACCACAAGCGACATGAAACGGACCACTCATCATACCCCGGCGCGCAGCACCAGTGCGCTTCGGGCAGGCAGATGCACCATGATCTGCGTCTGATCGTTCTGCGTCAGCGGAGTCCATTGCGTCTGACCGCTGACGATGCCGAACCCATCGAACGAAGCGTCATCCGTATTGAGCACCAGCGAGACATGGGTGCAGCCAGCCGGAACGAGGATTGTCAGTGCAGCCTCGGATCTGACAGGATGCCAGTTGAAAGCGAAAATCAGCCCGCCGCGTTCGAAGGCCAGCAGCTTGTGGTCTTCGTGAATCGTCAGCAGTCTTGCGCCCGGACTGCGAAGCAGGCCGTTGGCATCCAGCTGCTGCATCGCCTTGTCGAAGGCCAGCAGCCCTGCGTACCGGAGTGCCGGGTTGTCGGCCAATGACCACTGCCTGCGGCAGTAGTGATATGACCATCCGTTGCCGGCACGAGGAAAGTCAATCCACTCGGGGTGACCGAACTCGTTGCCCATGAAGTTGAGATATCCCTCGCCTCCCGC
This sequence comes from Phycisphaerales bacterium, assembly GCA_044371005.1. Taxonomy (GTDB): domain Bacteria; phylum Planctomycetota; class Phycisphaerae; order Phycisphaerales; family UBA1924; genus UBA2402. Next base: position 26,666 of record JBILUL010000015.1, read on the forward strand.
AGCGAAGGTCGCAAGGCGGATCATCTTGTGGAGCGCGAGCCCCCGATCAATGATCGGATGCCGCGAGCTGCGGCTCATGTTCCAGTACATCTCCTTGTCCATCAGCCAGAAGGCGATGGTCTTGTCGCCCACGAGCGCCTGATCATGACTCTCGCAGTAACCGATGTGCGGCTCCATGTACCGCCGATTGCACAGAGTGTGGAAAAGCTCGTCCATCCGCCAGTCTTCATCGCGGCGTTCGCGAAGCGAGGCAATCCAGAAATCGGGGAGTCCCATGGCGAGTCGGTAATCGAATCCCAGGCCGCCTTCCTCCAGCGGCCGGCAAAGCCCCACCATGCCCGAGACATCCTCGGCAACGCACGTGACCTGCGGATTGACCGCGTGCGCCACGGCGTTGGCCAGTTGCAGATAGGTCACGGCGTCTTCATCGATTCCCACTCGCAGGTAATCGTCGTACGAGCCGAACCCATGCCCAAGGCCATGATGCAGATACATCATGCTCGTCACGCCATCGAACCGGAAGCCATCGAGGTTGAACTCTTCAAGCCAGTAGCGCACGTTGCTGAGGAGGAAGCGCTGGACCTCCATGACTCCATAATCAAAGAGCAGCGAATCCCACCCTTCGTGCCTGCCACGGGCACCGGCGTGGAAGTACTGATGGTCGGTTCCGTCGAACCCATTGAGCCCCTCCACGGTGTTCTTCACGCTATGGCTGTGGACCAGATCCATGATGATGCGAAGGCCTCGCCCATGTGCATCGTCGATCAGACGTCGCAGATCATCAGGTGTCCCGAACCTGGACGAAACGGCGAAGAAGTTGCTGACGTGGTACCCGAAGCTCCCGTAGTACGGATGCTCCTGGATGGCCATCAACTGAACGGTGTTGTACCCGGCCTCCTGAATCCTGGGGAGCACCTTGGTCCGGAACTGATCAAACGACGCGACTTTGCCTTCTTCGAGCGACATCCCCACGTGTGCTTCGTAGATGCGCGGAGCCAGTGGCGTTGCGGGGCGGGCATGCTTCCATTGGTAGGAGGATTCCAGAAGCACGATGCCGCGTGCATTGGTTCCATCGTCGTTGAACTCGACGCGCCGGATGTACGCCGGGATCCGATCCTCTTCGCCCTGTTCCGAACGGATTCTGACCTTGACTGCCGAGCCAAGCAGCTGCTGGGATTGTGGCGCAGGGACGAAGATGCTGTGAACTCCGAACTGATCGCGCTGCATCACATGTGATGAGGGATTCCATTGATTGAAGTCGCCGATGAGGGCGAGGCTCGTGGCGCCGGGAGCCCATTCTCGATACCAGATTCCCTGCGTTCCCTCGTGAGTGCCGGCGGTGAACCCGAACCAGCGATGGCCCTGGGCGAACGACTCGATGGAACCACCGGTTGCTTCGATGCGAGTCCGTGCTGCCGCGAGACGATTGAACCGGTGCCTCAAGCTGTCGGCGTAGGGTGCCAGCCAGGGGTCATGCTGGATCAGGCCAGTACCATCCGGCGTCACCTGTGGGTTCTTATCGGGCATGCATGAGTGTAACGGTGCAGAAGGGCCAGAGTGCCGCGTGCGGATGCATTCTTGCGTCCCGCCGCGTGTTTGGCCCGTATCATCGTTTATGATCCGACGCGGCGACTGTGTGTGTACCAGCCTTGCTGCCAGCGCCGTTTCGGCGGTGCTCTGGTCGGGCAATGCCGCGGCGGTCGTCACAACGGAGGCGTATCCGATCGCGGGTCCGACCTTCACCTCGGCGTGTGCCGCGGCGGCGTTGAGCGGATGGACGGCCATGGCCAACTCCCGCTCCGACATCGTCGAGTTGCGTGATGCAGGCCGGACCTTGAGGCGCACGATCACGCGTGCCGAGCTCTCCGCGCTTCTACCGTGGATGTCGTTCAACACCGATGCGGACGGCCCCTGCTCGCTCGCGCTGAGTGATTCGGGTCGCCATGTCTACATCGGCGTCTGTGACACAAACACCGCGCCTGATGCGCAGCCCGGTGATGCCATAGTTCGCTACGACACCTATACCGACCAGCTCACGCTCTTCCATCGCGCGGAACTCGGCGGTTTCAACACCACGCCTCGCCCGATGCTGGCGCATTTCAAGGGACGTCTGTATCTGGGCTTTGGAACAACGATCACCACGCTCAATGCCCGCATGAACGATGCGACATCATCGGTGGTCTCGACCGCGACCTTCGGAAGCGCGAGCACCACGACGGCGCTGGCAATCGATCGACTGACCAGCACGATGTATGTCGCCAGCGGCACGCAGCTTTCGCGAACCTCCATTGCGTCATCAACGCTGTCGTTCACGAGCGTCGGCACCCTGCCCGCTTCCGCCAGGGCCCTGGCGTGGTCGGATCACTATGGCGCTGCCTCGCAAGCGGGCCTGTACGTCGCATACAGCCTGCCCGGCTCCCCCACTCCAACCACGCCGTTGATTGGCTTTGTGACCCCCGCGATGGCACGAAGCACCGTTTCGTTTGCGCCCTCGGTCTACTTTGAGGGCACGCTGGCGATCACAGGGCTCGGCGCCACCTGCAGCGGCGAGTTGCTCTTGGCCCAATCTGCGGGAGATGGCCTGTTGCTGCGAGATTCCAATGACCCGCGGCTCACCTTCGCGGCGTGGACAGCCGACGAGTTTCAGCAAGTCGTTCGTCTGACCAAGGGCCTGATCTCTCCCGACGGGCAACCTGCAGGATGGGTGATCGATGCGGATGTGATTCCGGCGTGGTCTCGGTTCCATCCGGCGACACCTGACGCCGCGGCGTGGGCGGTGTTGATTCTGCTGATGAACGACCATTTGAATCACGACCCGCAATCTCTGCCGCTGGTCCGCACGATTCTGACCCGGTATGCGGGGCTTGCCGCGGATGGCATCCGACCCAGCCGCACCGCCGACGGCATTTACCGGCATTGGATCGATCCGCTCACTGGTGGCGTGAAGCCTGGATGGGATCCTGAGTACGCGACAATGAGCACGATGAAGATCGTCGCCGCGGCGGCGCGTGCGGCGGCGTATGCGCCCGATGACCCAGCGATCCGTGCCGCGGCTCGTGAGATCATCTGTGGTATCTCCAACTGGGATGGCTACTTTGACTTCTCGGGGCGCACGTACCTCAAGGGCCTGGTGGGCGGTGGCCGCGACAACACCTCGGCGAGCACCGGCTGGCACGAGTCGGTGATCTTCGCTGAACAGGCCGGCGTCTACGGCAGCACGCTTGGCCCACAGGTGTCGCAGGCCTGGCTCAACCGCGCCTTCTGGCCCACCGGCACGCTGGTCACGGGTCGCGGGGTCACGAGCACGCAGTCAAACACGGTGCAGGCGTCGTTCCTCTCGCTGTATCCGCTGCTGCTGATCGACCGGTATCGAACCGATCCGGCATGGCAGACCAACATCGTCAACCTCCGCCTCAATCACGCGGCGTGGAACGACGACAACGGCCCCAGGTACTACACCGTCTTTTCCGCCGGAACCACCAAGAGCATCTGGGGCGGGTACAACGCAGACAGTCTGACGAGTCACCCGGGCGATGTGGCGACGTTCCCGTCGCTGATGGCCATGACGGCTGCGGGTGGAACCGCCATCAACGAGCGGGCCGCGGCCTACCACGCCTACCGCACCGGAGCCCGCCAGACGTTCAAGTCGGGTGCTTCGATCCTCTATCGAAAGTCCCAGGTTGATCCGGCCTATGTCCCCGACTCTGCCGGGATGCCCGATGTCGTGCTGGGTGCACTGGGGCTTGCCGAGGCGCTGCAGCCCGGAAGCGTTGCCACGGTGCTGACTGGTCCCTACCCCTCGTGCAACTGCCCATCTGACTGGAACTCCGACGGTGGTGTTGACGGGGCGGATGTCGAGGCGTTCTTTGCCTCGTGGGAAGCGGGCGAGGCCGACCTCAATGCCGATGGAGGCACCGATGGTGCCGATGTCGGCGCGTTTTTCGGCTTCTGGGAAGCCGGTTGCTGATATCGGTCAAGGTTCTCCCGTGTCGCTGGTGGGTTGGCGGATCGCTACTGTTGGGGATGCTTGACCTGCGTCCGACCGCTCTTTCCGTCATCGCGAGTCTGTCTCTTTGCAGCCTCTGTGCAGGCCAGACTCTTTTCTCCGATCAGTTCGATCAGATGGGCTCATGGACGGTGCGCCCATCGGACGGAGTTGAAGCAACGGCGTCACTCGATGCCGATGCGCAGGGGAAGGCGACGAGTCAGTCATTGAAGGTCGACTATGCCTTCAAGGCCGGGGCCGGGTACTTCATCATCCGGGTGCCGTTGAACATCACGCTTCCGGCCAACTACGAGGTTTCCTTCTCGTTGCGGTCAGCCGGGAAGGCCAACAACTTTGAGTGCAAGCTCGTGGATGGGTCGATCAACGGCGTGAAGGCAACGCCCGAAGGTGATGACGTCTGGTGGGTGAACACCCGGAACATGCCGCCCAGCGAGCAGTGGAGCCGAAAGGTCTTCAAGCAGCGCAAGTTCAGTTTCGCGTGGGGACCCGGCGGCGGCAAGGCCCCATTGACAAAGGTGGGCGCGCTGGAGTTCGCGATTGCGGCGGGCGAAGGCGGGACCGGCCAGGTCTGGATCGATGATCTTGAGATCCGCGAGTTGCCTGTGGCCGCCGTGCCGACCACGCCGCCTGTGGGGTCTGCTTCGACCAAGATGTGCGAGATGCATGATCCGACGAATCTGTTCGATAATGACGACACAACGGCGTGGCAATGCGAGCCCAATGAAGTCAGGCCCTGGTACCAGATTGACTTCGGAGTGTCGAGGGAGCTGGGTGGTCTGTCGATTGAGTGGGAGAAGGGCTACTGGCCCGAGTCCGTCGAGGTGAAGCTCTCCGATGATGCCGCGACCTGGACAACCGCAGCCCAGCTGACCGGGCCGCTTGATCCTCAGCGTGCGTTCGTGCGGTTGCCGGACGCGCAGGCGAGATATGTGCGACTGGAGATGCCGCGGCGGGCCAAGGCCAGCGCGGTGGGCATTCAGACGCTTTCGATCGAGCCGCCTTCATTCGGCGATTCCGCCAATGCGATGCTTGCGCGTGTTGCGTCATCCTACCCACGCGGCGGGTTCCCCCGTTCGCTGCATGGAGAACAGATTTACTGGACCGTTGCGGGCGTTCCCGGCGACCACCATGAAGTGCTCGTGAGCGAGGATGGTCAGATCGAACTGGCCAAGAGCACGTTCATGATCGAGCCGTTCGTGCTGCTCGAGTCGCAGAACGGCGTTCTGACGCAGACGTGGGAGAACTCGAAGACGACTCGCGAACAGGCGGAGAAAGTACTGCCGCTGCCGATCGTCACGCGTCGTGCCGACCCGATCACGATGCGGATCACGACGCTCACTGAAGGGGCTCCGACTGATTCGGCCGTCATTATCTGTTACGAACTGACCAACACCAGCGCAGCGCCCGTCAAGGGGACGCTGCATCTGGCGCTTCGCCCGTTGCAGGTGCTCCCCCCGTGGCATGAGTTGAACATCACCGGCGGTGCGGGCAACATCCACCGCCTCGCGATTGAGGCCAGTGATGTGCTTGTGAATGGCGAACATCGAGTCACGTTTCACGCAAAGCCTGACCGGGTCGGTCTCACGACGTTTGCGGAAGCTCCGTGCGCGCCCCTCGCACCGGTGGCGGCCGGTGCGGCTGAGTTGAACGATTCCACCGGCCTGGCGACCGCCGTGACGGCGTTTGACTTCACGCTGGGTGCGGACAAGTCGCAACGCTGGTGGGTCACGATGCCGCTGCATGGCAGCATCTCACCGAAGCGGTATGCCGCGGCGGCGGCGGGCCCGGACGAGTACTTCCGCAAGGTCAGTCAGTCAATCGCGGGAACGTGGGTCAAGATTCTGGCCCGTACCAAATTCCAGGTGCCGCCGGAGGTCCAGCCGCTGGTCAATACGTGGTACAGCACGACCGCGAACGTCCTGATCAACATGGATGGGCAGGCGATTCAGCCCGGCAGCCGCACCTATGAACGCTCGTGGATGCGTGATGGATGCCTGACGAGTTCCGCGCTGCTCGAAGCGGGGTATCCGGAGGTCGTGAAATCGTACCTGGCCTGGTACTCGGGGTTTCAGTATGACTTTGGCAAGGTGCCCTGCGTGGTGGATCGCCGCGGGCCTGACCCGGTGGATGAGAACGACAGCACGGGGCAGTTCATCTTCGCGTTGATGAACTACTACCGCTACACGGGCGACGAGAAGTTCCTGCGTGCGCAGTTCCCTCGGATCAACAAGGCCGTTGAGTACATCCAGTACATGCGGGCCATGCGGATGACCAAGGAGTTTGAAGCCGACTCGACGACCACGCGTCAGGAACCTGGCAAGCCTGCAGTTCCGAGCCATGCGTTCTACGGACTGGTGCCTCAGTCCATCAGCCATGAGGGATACTCCGCCAAGCCGATGCACTCGTACTGGGACTGCTTCTTCACGCTCCGGGGCCTCAAGGACGCGGTGGAAGTTGCAAACTCGCTGGGCGAGACCGCGGCGGCCGAACGGTGGACCAAGGTTCGCGACGAGTTCGCACGCGATCTGGCCGCGTCGATTGAACTGACTCGCGCGACGCACGGCATCTCATACATCCCCGGCTGCGTCGAACTGGGCGACTTTGACTCCACCTCGACAACGGTGGCGATCTGGCCGGCGCAGGCTGAGAGCATCCTGCAGGCGGAGGCTCTGAATGCCACCTTCGACCGCTACTGGAAGGAGTTCAAGTCTCGCCGCGATGAGCCGGCCACGGCCGGGGAAGCATTCACACCCTACGAACTTCGCCACGTTGGCGCGCTGATCCGCATGGGTCGAAAGAACCAAGCGCTGGATGCCATGGACTGGTATCTCAAGCAGCAGCGGCCCGCAGGCTGGCATCAATGGCAGGAAGTGGTATGGAAGGATGAGCGTACCCCACGATTCATCGGCGACTCGCCGCACACATGGTGCGGCAGTGACTTCATGAACTCGTTCCGCACGATCTTCATCTATGAACGGGAAGCCGACGCCTCGCTGGTTCTGTTCGCGGGCGTGCCCGAATCCTGGGTCCGCGACAAGGGTGTTGCCTTTGAGAACCTTCCTACCCCGCACGGAAAGGTGTCGGCACGGGTGATCCGTGACTCGAAGACCTTCACGATCTCGATCGTGGGCGACGCCAAGGCGCCCAAGGGCGGAATCTGCGTCACTTGCCCCAGCGAGAAGTCCATTCGCCGCATCACGATCAACGGTGAAAACGCCGTTCCGACCGCCAAGGGCGAGGCCATCGTCCGTGAACTCCCGGCAACCGTGGTCTTCGAGACGTTCTGAAGTCCAAACCCGGACCGTCACCCGGTGGCGTCATACCTTTCTCCCCGTGCGCTCGGCACGGTTGGCTGAGCATTGTGAGAAGGAGCCTTGATTTTGAGCTTTCCGCCTGATTTTGTCTGGGGTGCCGCGACGTCTGCCTATCAGATCGAAGGCGGATGGGATGACGACGGCAAGGGCCCTTCGGTGTGGGACACCAGTTGCCGGGCACCGGGCGTGATCTACGAGCGTCACACCGGTGATGTGGCGTGCGATCACTACCACCGCTACGCCGAAGATGTCTCGCTCATGTCGAAGATCGGTCTTCAGGCCTATCGCTTCTCGATCTCCTGGCCACGCGTGATGCCTGATGGAACCGGGCAAGTGAACGCCGCGGGTCTTGATTTCTACGACCGACTTGTCGATGCACTCCTCGCCGCGGGGATCACTCCCTGGGCCACGCTCTTTCACTGGGACACGCCTCAGGCCATCCACAACCGGGGCAGCTGGCTCAACCGTGAAGTCCACCAGTGGTTCGGCGAATACACCCAGGCGGTCGTCGATCGCCTCGGTGATCGCGTCACCAACTGGATGACGCTCAACGAGCCGCACATCTTCCTTGGCCCCAGCGAGAACGAGGGCTTCCACCCGCCGGGCAACAAGCTCAACCACAAGGAACGGCTGTTGGCAGCGCACCACGCACTGATGTGCCATGGACGGGCCTCACAGGTGCTGCGGGCACGCACTCGCAAGCCGTGCCAGGTCGGATGGGCACCCATCGGCCGTGTCAAGGTTCCATACCACGCGGGTGTCTTCGCCGGGGCTGGAACGCCCGGCACCCCCACCGCTGCGGACATTGACGCGGCACGTCGCCAGCAGAACGCCGTCCCCTTCAAGGACTTCTGGAACAACACCTGGCTTGCCGACCCGGTGGTGCTGGGGCACTACCCCGAAGACGGGCTCAAGCTCTACGGCAGCGATGCGCCGGTGCCGCAACCCGGGGACATGGCACTGATCAACCAGCCGCTGGACTTCTACGGCGTGAACATCTACGACGCCGAAGTCTTCCGCGCTGGTGCCGACGGCACTCCCGAGCGGGTCCACTTCCCGGCTGGCCATCCTCAGAATGCCCTGCGCTGGTACATCATCCCTGAAGCACTCTACTGGGGTCCCAGGTTCCTCTACGAACGCTACAAGGTGCCGATCTACATCACCGAGAACGGCATGACCAATCTCGACTGGGTGGATGTCGATGGCAAGGTTCGCGATTACCAGCGAATCGACTACACGAGGCGATATCTCAAGCAGCTCCAACGCGCCGCGACTGATGGCAGCACGAAGGTCGGCGGGTACTTCCACTGGTCACTCATGGACAACTTCGAGTGGCAGGCTGGATACAAGGAGCGTTTCGGGCTCATTCACGTGGACTTCGCCACGCTCAAGCGCACCCTCAAGGAATCGGCCCATTGGTACAGCCGCGTGATCGCGACGAACGGAGCGGCTCTCGATTCGGTTTCCTGACCCACGACCTCACAGCAGCGGCCCGAACAACTGAGCGGAGTTATCGACGAAGACCCTCCAGCGGGGTCTTCGTCGCCATTCATCCAGATAGATGCGCTCACTGGCATCCATGTACTTGGTCTGGAGGAATCGGAGCATTCCGGTAAAGTCATCGTCGTAGACGAACATGCTCACCTCGAAGTTGAGCCAGAAGCTTCGGATGTCGAGGTTGGCCGAGGTGATGAGCGCGAGTCGCCGGTCGATCGTGGCCGTCTTGGCGTGGAGCAATCCGCCGTGGTGATGCATGATCACCACGCCCGCCTCGAGCAGATCCTCGTAGTGTGCGCGGCTCGCCGCGGCGACGATCCGGGCATCAAGCACATCGGGCACCACCAGCGTCACTGCCACGCCGCGCAGTGCCGCGTTGATGAGCGCGGCCTTCATCGGCTCATCGGGCACGAAGTAGGGCGTCGTCATCGTGATCTCGTCGCGGGCGCTGTGCAGCATCGCCAGCAGTGCCTGGTGAATCGTCTGCGGCTGCGGACCGGGACCCGAAGGGACGACCTGAACAATGCTGGTTCCCTTCCCGCAGGACTGGGGTGCGGGGAAGAACTGCTCAAGATCCGTCAATGACTCTTCACAGTCGCAGGCCCAGTCATGAAGAAAGACATTCTGAAGCGCATGCACCGCATGCCCCTGCACACGCACCGTCGCATCGAGCCACGGCCCCACCTTGCGGTTGCGCGAGACCCGGAACGACTCATCCGTCAGATTCTGACTGCCGCAGTAGGCCACTTGCCCATCGATCACCGCGATCTTGCGGTGATTTCGCAGATCGATTCTCGCAAAGAGCATGCGGACGGCATTGACCGGCAGTGCCGGCACCACCACCACGCCCGCCGCGACCATCTCCTCGTGGAGCGTGCTTGCAAGAAAGGGCTTGCTCCCCACTGCATCCACCAGCACGCGGCAGCTCACGCCCCTTCGTGCCGCTCTGATCAGCGCCTCCCCCACCTTCCGACCACCCTCATGCGGCTGCCAGATGTAGAAAAGCAGATGGCAATGATGGGTCGCACGATCAATATCCGCGGCGAGCGACTCAAGCACCTGCGTCGCGTCGTCCATCAGCTTCAGCGTGTTCAGCGGCAGCGGCGGATACCCGCTGACGGCCGTGCACAAGTGTGCTATCTGTCCGCCTGACGGATCATCCTCGCCGGGGCGCACCGCGGCCATCTGCCAGTAGTCCGCCGTCGCTCGGTCCTGATTCCTGCCGATGGGGTCCAGCTGCCTGGCTCGCCGATCACCCAGACGATTCTCACCCACCAGCAGATAGAGAAACGGACTGACCAGTGGAGCAAAGAAGAGCAGAACCAGCCACGCCAGCGAAGTCGGAACCTCCAGCCTCCGAAAGATGACCCGCACCGCGAGTGCCAGTCGGATGGTGCCCTCAAGCACAATCAGAATGATGATCAACCATGACTGCTCGGGCACGATCCCGGAAGGAACGTTCTCGGAAGCAACCTGGTTCAGTGCGAGCAGATTCATGGGGACGATACATTCCAGCAGAACAACACCCCTCACACATACCGATTCCATCCTGGAACCTGGGCCGAGGCGTCCAACGGAGCCGCGAGAGCGAAACAATAGACACCCCGCCCAAGTTCCCAAGTCATCCCACCCCAGAGCTTCCGCTACCTCCCCGCTGCCTTGATCCTCTTTCTGTTTTATGCCGTCTTCGTCTGGTACCTGTGCTTCCGATATCGGAGGCAGTGGACGGGGATCCTGTGCTTTCTCTGCTCGATGGGGTCTCTCTGGCTTCTGGCCGACCTGTACCGCCTTTCCATCAGGTGGGCCAAGATCCACAGTTTCTCACTGCTTGACACCCGAAACGATGGACAGCTTTTCCTCATGCTGCTGGGCGTGGAAGCGATCATCGTCGCGGTCGTCGGGATCTTCTTCTGGTGTCTGCCTCGGCACGTTGCCCTGGTGCCCTGCCGCCGATGCAGCTACGAACTTTCAGGACTTGATGGGGACAATCCGACGTGCCCGGAATGCGGCCTTGAGTTCGCCGCGGCACGGCTGAGCGAGCGGCACTGCCCCGCCTGCCAGACCACTCGCCTCTGGCGTGTTGATCGGACTCGATGCGATGTGTGCGAACCGCCACGGGCGGCTGCCGGATCCGACGCGGTTGTTCCGCCCGATTCTGCAACGACGACGACTTCGCCGCACGATCCCGTGGCGTTCAGCCTCGCCACAGACGGATCAATACCCCCACCAGCAGCGCAAGCCCGGGCAACCCCACGATGATCGCGAGTCGGATCCGAAGCAGCCGGGCATCATCGATGGGCTGCACCATCGCCACACTCGTCGCCGCCGCGCTCTGGGCAATCAGATCATCGCGACCGCAGAGGTACGACACCACCTGATCAAGCAGTTCAAGGTTTCCCGGCGTCAGCGACACCTGACGGCCATCGATCACGCCTGCTCGGCCGGCAACCTGATCAATCAGCCAACTGTTGGCGCCCACCACCACGGCACGCTGCGGGGGACCATTGTCTCGGGCAAGTTCGGCCGCCGCGACCACCACCAAAGCATCCTTCGACTCACCCGCCACCAGATCCCGCCCCGCATCAGGGCGAGGCAGGTCGGTGATCTGAGCTCGCCGTTCACGAGGCGTCTGCCAGAGCGAGAGCCACTGCGACTCCCCCCAGGCACCCATCTGCACGGGCACCGAGAGAATGGGAATGAATTTCTGATTGGCCCCGGTCGCCTGGTTCTTGAGCACGACCGGCCAGGGAAGCGTCGTCGGCAGCCCGCGGATCGACGCTGCGAGCGGATGACCTGACTCTGCTGTCTGAATCACCAGATCGGTGATGATCACACGGTTCGGGCCGTTCATCTGCTCACGCATCAATGGCTTGCCGCTCTCGGCCCCAATGCCCATCGGGCTCAGTGCCGCGGCGATGGGATCCTTGTCGCCGTAGGTGGCCACCACCGACGGATTCAACGCCACGCACACATTCTGACCATCAGCAATCAGCCCCGCCACAGCCTTGCCCACGCGTTCGCAGCGTTGTACGCCCGTCAGGCCGCCCCGCGTTGCGGCCTTTCCCGCATCTGAGGCCGAGTCAGCGCTCATCACCATGTACACCACCGGACGCTTGCCCTCGGCGTTGATCTCGGCCAGCGAGGGCCGAGCCTCCCGGGCCACGCACGCCCACTCGACGACATCGGCGCCGCGTGCCTCCAGCCGTTGCCTTGCAATCGCGAGCACCGGAGCATCCCAGAGGAACTCACGCGGCTCACCATGGACAAACACCACGATCGGACGGTCGGGATACTGCAGCGTGGCCAGCGCCGTCACCAGCAACTCTTCCACGCGGCGGAACTGATCGGCCATGTCGGCACCACTTGCCGCCAGCCAGGCACTCGACGGGAGGAGAGCCTCCACATCGACGGCCACCAGCCCTCGTCCTTGCTGCATCACCAGCGCGGCACTTCCCCGTTCCAGTGCATCAACAACGCGCAGAAGATCCGGCCGCTTGAGGCGCCCGAGGGCATCCGTCTGCACCATCGCCGCATCTCGCTGCATCGTCAACTGCGCGAGCAACGCATTCGCCGGAGCCGGGTCGACAGCCGTTGCCGCGAAGGCCTTGAGTTCCCGGGCCAGCGACTCGAGCAGCGACGCGGCGGACGGCACGCCACGGATCAACGCCGCGGCGGCACGATCGGTCCTGGGCACATTCCTGCCAGCCAGCTGTGCTTTCATGAACTGAGCCGACTGGTCGATCGATTCGGTGAGATCTCGAGCCGCCAGGCGTACCGCGGCGGCGGCCTGGTTGAAGTAGTCACGTGCCGCGCGATCCTGCGGCGAAGTCCCCGTCAACGAGCTTTCGATTTTCTGGAGGCCTGGTCCGGCGGTCTGGGAAAGGAATGTGGCAAGGGTCGCCGCGGCGGTGCGGATCGCCTCGGCCTTCGCCGCGGCGTCGCTCAGCGCCGCAGCCTCCTGATCGATGAGTTCGCTGACCAGCGATGCATACGCAGCCTGGCCCGAGGCCGAACCGGTATCAATGACTGTTGAACTGCAGGCACGATTCTGCCCTTCGAGTTCAGCCAGCACATCTGTCAGCCGCTCGCGAGCGGTGCGGTCTGCCGCCCCCAGGTCGGAAGCGATGACCAGTCGCGTCGGCTGGTCGATGGAGCTCAGAATCTTGCGTGTGCGTTCGCTGAGACGTTGCCCGCCCATGACGGCAAGGTCCGATCGCACGGAGTATTTCTGCGCGAGTGCCGCGGCGATGCCGGAGGCAACGACGGCGGCTGCGACCGTGATGGCGACGAAGAACAGAGCCTGCCAGCGAGCCGGATTCATCGCCATCGGCGCACCTCCATGACGGCCACGCTGATCACGACCAGCACGAAGGCCGTGAGCACGAAGATGCTGATGTGGGCCGTATCGAGCACGCCGCGGGCAAAGTCAGCGACTCGCGTGCTCAGCGAGAGATTCGCGAGCAATGGCTTGAGGGGAGCCGGCGCGATGTCCGCCGCGGAGGGCGCGAACAGAACACCCAGGATCGCAAAGAGCGTCATCATGAATGCCAGCGTCGCATTCGCCGTCAGACAGGAGGCCAGGAGTCCGATGCCAAGATAGATGCCCCCCAGCAGCACCAGACACAGATACCCCGAGATCACGGGGCCCAGTGCCGGCGCGGGCGACGACCAGGCAAAGAGCAGGATCGGATAGACGAGCGTCGGTAGCAGCATCGCCAGGAGAAAGAACATCGCTCCAAGGTACTTGCCAACCACCAGCGACCAGGACGAAACGGGCGCGGTGAGCAGATTCTCAATGGTGCCCGATCGGAGTTCCTCGGCCATGAGGCGCATCGACACCGCGGGCACCACCGGAAGCAGCAGCCATCCCGAGAGTGCGAAGAAGTCGCGCAAGGTGGCGGGCCTTCCAGGCACCAGGGTGCTGGAGCAGAAGACCAGCCCAGTCAGCAGGAGGTACAACGCGACGATGATCCAGCCGGCAGGCTGGCGGACGTAGGAGCCCAGTTCACGCATGGCGATGGTGAAGGCGGTTCTCACGTGCGGCCTCCTTCCCGGGCGACGCCTTCCACCAGCGACTGAAAGGCCCGTTCGAGCGAGGGCGCGTTGGTCCTCAGCTCACGCAGCAAGACCTGCTCTGCCTGTGCGGCCTGCGCAATGAACTCGCGCGGATCATCGGCATCCGGGGAAGCCACCAGCGTCCAGTGCCGCCACGGCCCTTCCGCAGGGGCTGCCGCGTGAACGGTCTCGATCTTCGAGGCCTGCTTCCAGCGGGCCACCAGTCGGTCGGCCGCGGCGTCGTCGGCCACGCGACCCTGAACGCTGTACGTGCGTCCATCGGCGACAGCCGCGGCGAGCTGCTGAGGAGTTCCATCGCCCCGGACCTTCCCACCCGCAACCACGATGATGCGATCGCACAGCCGCTCGACTTCCGAGAGAATGTGGGAACTGATCAGCATGGTGCGTTTGGCCGAAAGCTCGCGAACCAGCGCGCGGACTTCCTGAATCTGAGTCGGATCAAGGCCGTTGGTCGGCTCGTCGAGGACCAGTACCGGGGGATCATGCAAGAGTGCCGCGGCGAGCGTGACGCGCTGCTTGAAGCCCTTGCTCAGAACCCCGATGCGACGTGCCGCGACGCTCCCGAGCGAACACCAGTCAATCACCCGTGCCGCGGCGGTCTTGCGCATTGAACGATCAAGCCCGAAGATCCTGCCCCGAAACGTCAGATAGTCGGCCACCCGCATCTCAGGATACAGGGGGGCGGATTCGGGCATGTAGCCAATACGGCGACGTGCCGCAGCAGCGGAGGTCGCGGTATCGTGACCATCGATCAATACCCGCCCGGCATCGGGCATGAAATACCCGACGACCATCCGGATCGTCGTCGTCTTCCCGGCACCATTGGGGCCAAGCAAGCCCGCAATCTGCCCGGGCACCAGCTCGAAGCTGATCCCCTGGACCGCGTGGACCGACCCGAATTTTTTATGAACGTCATCCAGCAGGATCATGCAGCACCGTGTCAATCGGCCCCGACGGACATCCAGCACCAGAGCGTAGGGTTATCGGCCAGCCTGGGGCAGATGAGTCCCGGCAACCGGGGAAACTTGGGAAGGATCACTGCGTCCAATGAGCAGGCCCCTCCGTATAGAGGGGAACAATCAGCCTCATGCGGAAGGCACGCCGGAATGCCGACTGCCCATACAGTCCGGACGAATCTTGGTGAACACCCCTGGCATGGCGACACCCCAGTCACAGGACGATGAGTCATCGACGCGCGCTGCCCCGGCTGGCAACGCGTGCAGGCCGTCGGTGCACGATGGCAAGGACCTTGGACCTTTGTCCGAAGAGGCCGAGGCGGTGGCACGACGGCTCGCGGCGGGCCAGGGTGCCGTCGGCACAGGCGCGTCATCTGCATCGTCCGGAAGCGGCGGCTTGGTGTTCGAGGTCGGAACGGTGGTACCCTCGGTGGCGGCGGCATCGGTTCCAGGTACAGGCGCAACGGCTCCCAGCGGGGGTTTCTCTTTGCATCAGAGCGGTGGTTCCTCCAACAAGTCGACCGGCATCGATGAATCGCTCCGGGGCGTCGGGCAGGTGCTGCTCAATGCCATCGGCGAAGGCGTTGCCCTTTCGACGCGTCAGGGCACCCCGGTGTGGGCCAACGACTACGTCAAAAGCCTCTCGGGTGCCATGCAGGAACGCCTGAGCGTCGCGTGCCGCCAGTTTGATCGGGAGCATCCGGCACCACCCGCGGGCGTGGTGCTGCCCAACGACTACGTTCAACCGCGAACGATCATCGCCATGACGGAGGATGATCGCCACTTCTCGGTTTCGACCACCCCGCTTCCTTCCACCGCGGCCGCGGCGGGTCTTCCCGCCGGCTCTCTGGTCGTCGTCGTGACCGATGTCACGGCCACGCGCCGTCTTCAGTTCAAGATTGCCGCGATCGATCAGGCTGGCGCCGATCTCATGCGGCTTGATGCCGAAGTCGTCCGCAAGTACAACGCGATGGAGCGTCTGCAGCTGCTCGAGGAGCGGATCGTCAAGATCGCCGCGAGCCTGCTGCACTTTGATCACTTTGCCGTGCGGCTGCTGGATGAACGCGAGGACCGCCTTCTGCTGGTCATCGGGCACAATCTGCCTCCCGAGTACGATGCCTTCATCATCCGCCCTCGCCTTGAAGGCCACGGCATCACCGGACACGTCGCGGCGAGCGGGCGCTCGTACATCTGCAACAACATCAAGACTGACAAGCTCTACCTGCCGGGCGTTGAAGGCGCCAAGAGCTCCCTGACGCTTCCGTTGCGAGTGAACGACAAGGTCATCGGCGTCATCAACGTCGAAAACCTTGAGGCGTCAGCCTTCACCGAAGAAGATCGACAGCTGGGTGAGATCTTCGCCCGCTATGTCGCGATGGCCCTCAACATGCTCGATCTGCTGGTGATCGAGCGCGTCGTGACGAATCAGACGATCACCGGGCGTGTGACGCACGAACTCGATGAACCGCTGCAGGACATCGCCCATCAGGTCGAACTGCTGCTGGTACATGAGACTGCCGATCCGGTGGTGCGAGATCACCTCCGCAAGATCAACGACGACCTGGTGGCGATTCGTGCCAAGATGAAAGAGTGTGCGGCGGGCCCGCAGACGCTTCTTGACGTTGAACGTGCCATGGCGGATCGGGCGATTGATCCCGTCCTGTGCGGCAAACGAGTGCTCGTGGCCGACGACGAGCCCAACATCCGCCGCATCATCGGTGACTATCTCTCGATGAAGGGGTGTCGACTCAAGGTCTGCACCAACGGTGGCGAGGCCATCGAGGCACTCAAGGCAGAGCCGGGCGGATTCGATCTGGTCCTCAGCGACATCCGGATGCCCGATGCCAACGGCTACGAAGTCTTTGCCGCGGCACGACAGTTCTGTCCGGGGGTTCCCGTCATCCTCATGACCGGCTTTGGCTACGACCCCCACCACTCGATCGTTCGAGCCCATCAGGAAGGCCTGCACGCCGTGCTCTTCAAGCCCTTCCAGCTCCAGCGCCTCATGACCGATGTTCGCGGCGCACTCAGCGCCGCTGCCCCCGGCGGCTCAGCCTGATCCTGCGAGGGCTATCCCCCAAGCCGGCCAAGGGCGAACCAGCTGGCCCACTCGCCGCGGTTCCCGACCCCCACTCCCAACCAGACCACGCTAAACTCGCCCTGAACCATGTGCGGACTGGGCGGCATCTTTCTCTTCGGCACCGACTCGCGACGATTCAACCCGTCGGCGATGCTCTCTCGCATCGATGCCCGCATCGCACACCGAGGCCCGGACGGCACCGGGACCTTTGCTTCACCCTCACAGCAGGCCTGGCTCTGCCATCGCCGCCTCTCCATCATCGATCACGCCGGTGGTGCCCAGCCCATGCTGCTGCGAGCAGGCCATGATGACGCATCGAGCCCGGTCAGCGCCGCACTTGCGTACAACGGCTGCCTCTACAACCAGCGAGCGCTGCGCAGTGAACTCATTCGTGAGGAATCTGAGCGATTCACGTCGGATCACAGCGACACCGAAGTCGTGCTCCGCGGGCTTGCTCGCCGCGGTGAGGCGTTTTTGTCGCGAATGGAAGGCATGTTTGCCATTGCCCTGTGGACGCGAGATGCCGCGGGTGCAGAGCGACTGCTGCTGGCGAGAGATCTGGCCGGCGAGAAGCCGCTGTATGTGCTTCAGCTTCAGGACGGCGTGATCTTTGCGAGTTCCGCCGGAGCGTTGATCGCGGAAGCGCGGAATCTGCACCCCCACGCCGCGGCGACGAACGCTGGTGCGGTGCTGCAGTCCCTGGCCTTTGGATTCTCCGATCAGCCTCTCTTTGGCGTCCGTGAGCTGACTCCAGGCACCTGGATTGAGTTTGAGGCCAGCGGCCGCAGCCGCGGCGGGACCTTCGCGATCACGCCGCGGTCGCTGCTCAGGAGCGAGGTGCCGCTGACCTTGCCCCGGACGGTTTCACTGCTGCGTACGGCGGTCCATGCGCGTCTCGAAGCCGATGTGCCGCTGGGATGCTTTCTATCCGGCGGCATTGATTCATCGCTCGTCACCGCGTTTGCGCGTGAAGTACGACCCGACCTTGAGACATTCTGCGTGGCCATGCCGGACCCGGCGTGCGATGAATCCAGGTGGGCGAGCCTCGCCGCGGCGGCACTTGGGACGCGGCATCAGACGCTGCCCTGCTCGGCCGATGCCGCGGCGGATCTGGTCCATCTCATTGAGCAGCTCGGGATTCCCTTTGGTGACAGTTCGCTGCTGCCGACGTACTGGGTGAGCAAAGCCGCGGCGGCACATGTGAAGGTTGCACTCTCGGGCGATGGCGGAGATGAACTCTTCCGCGGCTATCGCCGCCATGTGGCGGCCCGCCACCTTCGCTCCTCCGGATCGCACCTGGGGCCCGTCGCGGCACTGAGCAGCCGATGGCACCCGCGCATGGGGACGCTGGGTCGATTTCTGGGGGCCGCGGCGGGGATCGGGTATCCGCAGATCAGTGCGTTGTTCCAGCCATCGGAGCTTTCGAAGCTGGTTGGAACTCCGGCCGCCGCGGCGTGCTTTGAGGGGCTCGCTGCGGATTGGGGGGCCCGGGGCGTTGCGGACGCTCCGTGGTGGGACTACGCGTGCTACCTGCCTGGGGACCTGCTTCGCAAGGTTGATACGGCGTCGATGGCGGTGGCCCTTGAGGTACGAAGCCCGCTTCTTGACTCAGAGCTCACCCGAGCGTGCCTGGCGGCGGGTGAAGCCGAGCTGATGCCTTCAGGAGCCCGCAAAGGGCTCCTGCGAGAAGTCGCCCGCACGCTGCTGCCAGCCAAGTTGGTCGATCGGCCCAAACAAGGGTTTTCGATCCCGCTCGCGGCGTGGCTGCGTACGAATTTCGGGGGCCTTGGCGACCTCATGACCCAGACCCTGACTCAACCCGACCCTTTTCCCCAGAATGTGTTGGGAATCGAGATTGATCGCCGATTTGTGGGAAAGCTGGTGCATGAGCATCTCCACTTGGGGCGTGACCACTCCCAGAAGCTGTATATGCTCCTGTCACTGGCACTTTGGTGTCGCTGGGTGTCCTCACTTGGGTGAGCGCCCGGCATGCGATCGTTCGTGAACTGACAAGGACGTCAGGATTACGTTCGTATCCAGGAAGCCGATCGGAATGGCCCTTCAACGGGTCATGGTCGCATCCCGCTTTTTGCGGATGGGTGACCGGCGATGGGCGACGGCGCGGCAGACGCGAGCCGCGGCGAGTGATGGTGCAGCAGCGAGAAGAACCCAGGGACGGAATCATGAACGAAGAGCGATTGATCGACATCATCACCAGGCGGCAGGTTCTGCAGGGCGGCCTTCTGGCCTCTGCCGCGGCGTTGCTTGCCGGTTGCCAGACTCCACAGCGCGTCTCCACAAACGTCCCGGGCCCGATCTGGCCGGACATGGAGCCGGGTCTTGGACAGCCTCCGTTGCCTCCTGCGATCCAGCCGCAGCAGCCCAGCGTCACTCCGCAGCCGCGTACGGCTCCAGGGCCGATCGGCGGCGTGATTCCCCGTTCGCGCTGGACGAGTGCGGGCGTGATCGCTTCGCGTGTCAATCCGATGAACGGCATTTCGCGGATCACGGTCCATCACGAGGGCAATGTCTTCACGGGCTCGACCGATTCGAGTGCGATCGCCCGCAAGCTCTCGAACATCCGCAATGGCCACATCAACCGTCGGCCCGAGGCCTTTGCCGACATCGGCTACCACTACATCATCGACCCGGCGGGTCGCGTGTGGGAAGGGCGGCCTCTGCGCTATCAGGGTGCGCACGTCGAGAAACGCAACGAGCACAACCTGGGCATCATGGTGATGGGCAACTTCGAGGAACAGAAGCCCACGACGGCTCAGCTTTCGACGCTGGAGCGATTCGTCATTGACCAGATGCGACGCTACCAGGTTTCGGCGGGCAATCTCTTCACGCACAAGGAACTGGGCGGAACGCTCTGCCCGGGCAAGAACCTTCAGCGCTGGATGCTCGCGCAGCGTTCACCGGCAGGTTCCTTCGCGCGGATCTGATTCGCTGCATCGGCCGGATGATCCCACGCTTTGCACAGTTTCCCGCGGCACTGGCCTCGCGCTCGCAGACGACGCGGCTTGGTCCGATGCGCACCCCATCGCTGCTGGCCCACCCCGACTGGGAACGTCCGGCACCGGTGGTCTTCTGGATGCACGGCCGGACGGTCAACAAGGAACTGGACCCGGGCCGGTACCTGCGGTGGCTGAGGGCGGGCATTGCCACCTGCGCGGTGGACCTGCCAGGACATGGTGAACGCTCCGACCCGGTGATGCAGACGCCTCGACGGACGCTGGATGTGCTGGCTCAGATGCGGGCGGAGATCGATAGCATCGTCGCGGCACTCAATGCGCCCGAATACCGGGGCGTCTTCGATACCTCGCGACTTGCGATCGGCGGCATGTCGGCGGGCGGGATGATCGCATTGCGTCGGCTCTGCGACCCGCACCCGTTTCGCTGCGCGGCCGTTGAATGCACCACGGGATGGCTTGGGGGGTTGTACTTTCCGCAGTCAACCGACCCCTCGGGTGCTGCGGCGGTGAGCCCGGGGTCCATCAATCCTCGCTGGCTGGTGGAGCATGACCCGCAGACGGTGCGGCAACTGGATGCCATGGAACACCTCGCGGCATTTCGCCCCATCCCGCTGCTTGCCCTGCATTCGCGAGCTGATCAGGTTGTGCCCTTTGACACCATGGAACGGTTCATTGACCGCCTTCGGGAGCACTATGTGCAACTGCATGCCCGTCCGGAGATGATCGAGTTGCACGCCTTTGGTCCGACAGGCGCGCCGCAGGAGCATGCGGGCTTTGGCCGCCTGTCGAACGACGCCAAGAACATCCAGACAGCTTTTCTTTCGCGAGAACTTGGCGCGATTCCCTGTGATCTGGATGCCGCCGGCTGAGTACGCTTGAGGCGTGCACGCACCAAGCCAGACCCCATCATCGTCAGCAGGTTCGTCACTCCCGCAGCCAGGAACGGGAGGACTTGCTTCGATGCGATTCTCGCTGGCGTTGCTCCTTCTGATCAACCTGTTCAACTACATCGACCGGTATGTCCTCTCGGCCGTTGAGGTGCTGGTGCGCAAGGAACTGTTCGCCAAGCCCGAAGACCAGGGTGGCGGCGAACACGAGAATGCCAAGTTCTGGATGGGAATGCTGGCGCCGGCATTCCTCGTCACCTACATGATCACGGCACCGATCTTCGGCTGGCTTGGCGATCGCCACCGTCGATGGCTCATCGTCGCGCTGGGCGTGGCGCTCTGGTCACTGGCCACCGGCGGCACGGGGCTGGCCACGACCTTTTCGATGCTGTTCATCCTGCGAATCTTCGTGGGCATCGGAGAAGCGGCGTGGGGCCCCATCGCCCCGACCATCATCGCCGACATGTATCCAGCCAGCAAACGCGGCTGGGTGCTTTCATGGTTCTACATCGCGATTCCCGTTGGTGCCGCACTTGGCGTCGTGCTCGGCGGGCTGATTGCCTCGTGGAAGTCGTGGCACTGGTCGTTCTTTGTCATGCTTCCGCCGGGGATTGTGCTCGCGGTGCTGGCGTATTTCCGACCTGAGCCGCCGCGTGGTTTGAATGACCAGCCGTCCAACTCCCATGCGCGCCAGCCCTTTCTCATGACCGTGATGGCGCTCAAGTCCAACCGCTCATTCGTGCTCAATACGCTGGGAATGACGGCCATGACGTTTGCGGTCGGCGGCATGTCATTCTGGATGCCCACCTACGTGCACGAGTATCGCATGGGCGGGCTCACCGATGCGGCAGGCACTGCGGAGCTTGCAAAGATCTCCACGATCTTCGGCGGCATCACGGTGGTCGCGGGCCTGACAGGCACGCTCACGGGAGGATGGATCAGCGATCGGCTGCGTGGTCGGATCAAGGGCGCGTACGCCGCGGTGGCAGGGACGGGCATGCTGCTTTCCTTCCCCTGCTTCCTCGCGGTGCTCTACACGCCCTTTCCGATGGCCTGGGTCTTCATGTTCCTGGCGATCTTCGGCTTGATGCTCAACACCGGCCCGACCAACACCATCATCGCCAACGTCACGCCGGCACCGGTCAGGGCCACCGCCTACGCGATCAACATTCTGACGATCCATGCGCTGGGCGATGCCATCTCGCCGCCTCTCATTGGCCTGATCGCAGGCAAGGCTGCGGGCGGAATGAACACGGCATTTCTGCTGGTGGGCGGGGCCATCGTCGTCTCGGGGATCATCTGGCTGATCGCCGCGAGGTGGCTTGACGAAGACACGCGGCGTATCGTTGCCAGCAACGCCTGAGGCCCGTTCACTTGCGGTCGTCCGGCACGACATGGGTCAGATCTGCAGCATGGGAGTGCCCGAGGATGGGTTGGTCGTTTCGAAAGTCGGTCAATCTCGGCCCGTTCAGGGTGAACATGAGCCGCTCGGGCCTTGGCTATTCCGTGGGAGCAGGCGGATTCCGCACCGGAGTTCGCGCCAATGGTCGCCGCTATTCAAGCGTGTCGATTCCCGGAACCGGGATTCGCTATACCAATGGCGGTTCCAAGCGCCGGACTTCATCGGGGTGCCTGGTGATGATCGCCGCGGGAATCGGTCTTTCAATCGCGGCTGGCACGCTGATGTACCAGGCAACCTGAAACGAGTCCCCGAACTTCCTCACGTCTTCAAGGAACCACCCATGAGCACGCTCTCATTCATCAGGACACTTCGAACCCCCCACTCCGAACGCTATCTCCTGCGTCGTGCCGACGCGGACATGGGCGCGATGGATGTTCACTTCCGTGCCACCGGCTCGGCTGATGCCACGGTGATCATCTTTGAGCAATCCGGCGTTGGCGAGCAGGACATCCCGGCACTGCTCACGCAGATCGATGAAGTGATCCTTCCCGACCTGAGCATTTCAGCGAAGAACGTGAGCTTCACCGTGGTTGTCGGAAGAGTCCTTGGCGCATTCACGCCCGACGCCTCGTGAGCACGGCTCGCGATCAGGAATCTGGCACGATGCTCAGGGCGTTCTGACAAATGGCAGCTTGCCGCCATTCTGGTGCAGGATCGCCTTGCTTGGCCGACCCTGCGCATCGGGCTCACTGAACTCCAGTTCCGCAGGAACGATGCGGTAGAAGAATCGCATCGGGCTGGAGGGATAGATGCGATACGCATCCTGGCCCGTCAGCTTGGCGCGAACGACGTTGCCTTCGTTGGTGATCGTAAGGGTCGGGCCCGAACCGAAGACATAGGTCCCGCTCAGCAACGCCGCCTGCGACTCATCGATCGCGATGGGCGCGGCCAGTTCGGCCGGCTTGACGTTCATGCCGTAGAGCACCTGGATCAGCTTCTCCGCAGTGGCATCGATGCTGGAATCCGCACCATTGGCCAGCACAATCACCGCGGCATCGATCGAAGGGGCCAGGAACAGGGCCGACGAATATCCGCCCGTCTGCCCCGTGTGCAGAGCTGTCGACTTGTCTCCGGCGTAATGCCACCCCAGCCCCATCATCGGAACAGGACCGCCCGAAACCGGTCGCTTGACGAGCGTCGCCTCGATCGTCTTCGGAAACGGGCTCTTGTCCGGATGAAGCGTTGCGACCGCAAACTTCATCAGGTCCGCCGCGGTGGAACGGATGGCACCGGCACCAGCGAGCGCGTCAAACGTCCAGGTGTGCCCGGCGACGCCCTCACGATGGGGCGGAGCAAACCGCGACTGCTGATCGGGGCTGAGCGTCACAACCGTGTCGTTCATCCCCAGCGGACCCGTGATCCGCCGAGCCACCATCGTCTCGTACGAACTGCCCGACGCGGAAGCGAGAATGCAGCCCAGCAGCCCCGCGCCGAGGTTTGAATACTCGTACTTGGCTCCAGGGTCACGGGTCAGTGTGTAACTGCCAAGAAACTCCCATAGATCCGAGGAGTGGTAGGTCGCATAGGGATCGGCGTCGGCGGCAGTCTTGAAGTTTGTCGGCAGCCGCGGCAGACCGGATACATGCATCGCGAGCTGCTCGAGCGTGATCTTCTTGTCGCCGCGTTCTGGTGCCTTCACGCCCTGAGGCAGCCACTTCTCCAGTGGATCATTCAGCGTGCAGACTCCTCGCTCTGCCGCGTCAGCCAGCAGCATGGCGGTGAAGACCTTGGTGATCGAGCCAATCTCAAAGAGCGTGTGCTCATCGGGCGTGCGGGCATCGGTCGCGGAGAACGCGCCAAAGCCAAAGTACTCGGTCTTTCCCTTCTCGAAAACACCCACGACGACGCCCGGAGCAATCTGGGCCTTGATCAGTGGTTGCACGAAGGATTCAACCTGCTGCTTGCGTGTCGCCGGAGGCTGGGCGGCCGGAACGGCTTCTGGCTGCACCGTGTCGGAGGAGCGGGATGGGATCGCCACGGCCGCGTGTGCCACGAAGGCAGCGCAGAAAAGACCAGCCACCACTCCAGTCCGATGCCGCACCGAAATCGTCGAGTTACCCATGAGTTTCCTTTCAACCATCACGCTGGAAAATGCCCAAAGCGGGAAGACTTGTGCAGGTAAGTCTACCCGCCATCGCTGCGGCAGAGGCTGATCACTCACCGCAAGCCCGCGGCGCGGCCTTGGCCCATCAGCTGCAGCCACCCGCCTCCCACGCAACAAAGAACGCCTCGATGTCGGCACCATCGATGCCGCCATCCCGGTTCACATCAGCCTCGGGACGACCACCTTCCCACCTGATGGCAAAGGCCTCGACATCACTGCCATCGACGCCACCATCGCGGTTGAAGTCGGCCGGACAATCGCACTCATCCGGAACGCCGTCGCCATTGAGGTCGCCAGGTCCGCTGACGGCAAAGCTCACATTATCAACCCAGTGTTCGTTGGTGAGCCCGCCGGTCCTCCCGCCGAATCCAAAGAGCGATACGAACGGCTGGTAGGCCGGAACCATCAGTTGGTCAAAGGCCGTGTACACCGTGCCCTGTGCGTTGGTCAGGTGGACGCTGATCATGCCGGAGTCAAAGTCCACTCGTACACGGCGAGTGACATTGTCCTCAAGATCAAACGGCGGCGTGTAACGGCCCAAAGTCACGCCGTTGTGCATCACTTCGATCGTGTTCTCGCCCTCGCCGCCGCCGTTGTCGTACGTATCGAACTGCACTGTCAACATCCCGGTTCCGGTGGGCTGAACGTGATTGGTTGACCCCGGCCCTTCCTCACTGAACAGCGTGTTCGTATTGAACCTCGCTGCATCGAAAGCTGCGAAGCACATCCCGTCAGCACCGCTGCCAGCTCCGATCCGCAGATCAAAGATCGCGGTGAACTTGGTCATTGGCAGCGTCGAGAGTGGCGGCCGGATGGCTGTCCCGATCAGGTTCGCTGCTGTCGAGGTCAGGCGCACCGCCCCCGACGCCACGACCGCCGACCCGTTGAGCACGAACGGAGTGCTCTGACCGTTGTTGAAGTCCACCGTCAGCAGTGCCGTGGTGTCGCACTCGTCGGGAATGGCGTTGATGTTGCAATCCGAACTCCGGCCCGATGCGATGTCGCACTCATCCGGAACCGCATTCACATTGCAATCCTGACTTGTCCCCGCGGCGAGATCCTGGCTGTCTGGAATGCCGTTGCCGTTGCAGTCCGGGGGCGGCGGCGGTGCGACATACCGCAACCGCAGAATGTTGCTGCCACGTGCAATCGGATTGGTGAACGAGTCTTCCTTGTAGAAATCGCTGAAGTACAAGCCATCAGGCCCGGCAGCAATCGCCACGGCGGAGGATGCACCGCCGCCGTTGTAGTACGCCACAGCCCTTGGACCGGCGACGATTGCGCCAGCCTGACTGATCTGCCACTCGGTGATCGCCTTGTACGACGTGTTCCCCGGCCCGATGGCATAGGTGCCGCCCGACTGTGTGATATAGGCCCGTCCCCAGTACGTTGACGGGAAGCCGCTGCCGGCAAAGGTCTCATTCTGCAGGAAGGTGATGTTGACCGGCGCAGTTGCAGGATTCCAATTGTAGATGGCGCCGATGGTCATGCTCTGGTCGCTGCCCGTGTAACCATAGTTGAATCCGGCCGTGAGCTTTGAGAATCGATCGACGCTCGGGCCATTCTCAACGATGTAGTGACTCAGATCGGACTGCCGCCACGCGCCACCAAAGGGGTTGCGGACGCCGCGAGCGAAGATGTAGTCGGTTGCCGTGATTCCATCCGCAAGGTTGTAGAACGGATTGGACGAGACCGGCGTCGCCGCGGAGGTCATTCGCAGAATCTTGCCCCGGAACTGCGTGAGGTTCTGAGCCGACGCCGCATCGAATCCGTCCCCCACATGCACGTAAAGATACCCATCAGGCCCGAACGTGATGTTTGAGATCTGATGCGACTGTCCCTGGACCTCGGGCGCCATGTCCAGAATGCGGGTACGGGTGGCCATCGTCCGCCCGCCGTCATTGCTGGTGAGCCGTTCCACTGCCGGATGATGGGGCGAAGCCTCGTTCCCCGCGACTGCCGCGTACATCACGGTGATGTAGAGGTCGCCGTTGATCGGGCTGACGGCGATGCACGCAAGACCCTGCTCGCCCGAACCGGGAAAGTTGCCCGTGGGATTGAAGTTGAGAAGACCGGTTGCATAGTCCGACACCACGCCATTTCTCGCCACGACCTTTATCTGTCCATACAACTCCGCGACGTAGTAGAGCGGCGCATCAGCCTCAGGCCCTGGGTTGGGTACAAACGCGATGCCCACCGGAAGCTGGAACCCGCTTGCCACAATCTCGGCGCGAAACTCCGGAGCGGTGGTCCACGCAACGGCTGGCCCGCGGGCCAGCGTGGCAAACTCCGGCACGGAGGAACCGGGCGTGGCGAGGTACGTCGCGCCGTTGGCCGCAACCCAGAATGAAGCCGAGGCATTCGCCCCCAGCGCGGTAGCCGGGAGATAGAGTTCGATCCGTTCACCCACGTGTTCGGTGATGGAAAGATCAAGATCTGGAATCGAAACCGGATCACGCCCTGCGATCAGTTCCACCCGCACCGCCTCATGCTCCATCAGTGCTGCGGGATTGGTGAGCAGGTTGCCGATCCCCGCCCGACCACCGAACTCCAAAAGCAGTTGACCACTCGCGGTCACCAGTCGAACCTTGACGCCATTGCCCAAGGTGTAGTTCCCGCCAGTTGAATCCAGCAGCTGGGGCGTGGGCAGCGCGAGGACATCCTCGATCTCGAGCGGAAACTGAGCCGAGGCCGCACCGGTCACGAATGCACGCTCCGACCAGGAGCCCCACTGGGTCGCGACATCGCCACTGCTGTCCTTGTGACGCACTCGCAATGTAAAGGCCGTCTCCGGCAGCAGCGTCCGCCGTCCGGCGTGGGATCCCTCAAAGACACCGTCGCCAAGATGCGTGTGCAGCCTTTCGATGCCGCCGATGCACAAAGTCGACCAGACTCGCTGCGATGGCGAGACAGTCCACACTTCCCAGTCGGTGCACGCGTGCGTGTCACCCGGATTGCCATCGATGAAGATGCCCGTCTCCATGTGAAGGTCGGCCGGATTGATGACCCGCCCCTCACGCGGCTCGGTGATCTCTGGTGCCGAAGGGGGTACGTTCTGCGCTGCGGCATGAAAGCCGCTGAGGCCGCAGAATACAACAACATACGCGGACGCAGTACGCCTCATGGACCACACCTTTCAGCTCCGGTGAAACCCTTCCCGCCGCGGCACGCAGACAGATAGCGTCCGCTGGTCGAAGGGGCATGGTATCGTGACCACCACCTCCATGCCCCGGGATTCCTGCGAACCTACCCAGACAGCCCGGAACGCCCCAATTCTCCTTCAGGGCAAGCCCCGGCGTGCCCATACGATCGATCTCCGCCGCCCGCACCTGCCATTCAAGAACAGGAGCACCTATGCCATCGTTCGATCCGGCTGAATCACTCGCCTCGCTGCGCCACGAGTTTGGTGAACATGGCGGTGTCAACATGTCGATTGAAGCGAGCACGACATTCACTGTCATGGATGCCGCGACCATGCCGGAGATCTTCCGGGGCCAGCGCGGCCCCGAGTCCGGCGGCTGCTATCTGTACGGACGCCATTTCAATCCAACCGTGTATGTGCTCGGACGCCAGCTTGCCGCGATGGAAGGCACCGCCGCGGCGTACTGCACGGCCAGCGGTCTCTCGGCCATCGCGGGCGCGGTGCTGCAGGTCTGCAACAGCGGCGATCACATCGTCTCGGCGGGAACGATTTACGGCGGCACCTTTGCCCTCTTCAACGATTACCTGCCCGCCAAGACCGGCATCCGCACCACCTTCGTCGATGCATCCGATCTCGCCGCGGTCGAGGCTGCCTTCACGCCGCGTACCAAAGTGCTCTATGTGGAGTCGATGTCGAATCCCACGCTGCGCATCGCCGATATCCCACGGCTCGCGGCGCTCGCGGCCCGCC
>JBILUL010000194.1:0-8264 GCA_044371005.1 Phycisphaerales bacterium
CCGCTGATCGTCGACAACACCTTCTGTCCACTCATGCTCGCCCCCGTGACGATGGGCGCCTCGATCGTGGTGCACAGCCTCACCAAGTTCGTCAGCGGCGCATCGGACATCGTTGCTGGCGCCGTCTGCGGCAGCAGCGAGTTCATCGGCAGCCTCATGGATGTGCATACCGGATCGCTGATGCTTCTTGGCCCGACCATGGACCCGAAGGTCGCCCACACGCTCAGCCTGCGCGTGCCGAACCTCCCGCTCCGCATCGCCGAGCACAGCAGACGTGCATTGCTCTTTGCCACGCGGCTTGCCGAACGGGGCATGCGCGTCGTCTATCCGGGGCTGCCGGATCATCCCGATCATGAACTCGCCACGCAGCTCTTCCGAAGCGAGTATGGATTCGGCGGCATCTTCACGATCGATCTCGAAACCACGGCACGTGCCTTCCGCTTCATGGAACTCCTCCAGAACAAGGACCGCTTCGGCTACATGGCCGTGAGTCTTGGCTACTTCGACACGCTCATGTCCTGCTCGGCCAGCTCCACATCGAGCGAGATGGGCGAAGCGGATCTCAGGCGTGCAGGCATCAGTCCGGGTCTGGTTCGCATCTCGATCGGATACACCGGCAGCATCGAACAACGCTGGTCACAGTTTGCCAAGGCCATCGACGATCTGGGCGCGTGAGCAGCGGCGGAAGTGCTCTCCGCCGCTTTCCATCGCGAGCATGCCCACGTTCGGTCATCGCTCGCACGAACAGGTCATGGCCGCCGAAGTGCTGCACCGTGATTGTGCGCCGGATCGCTGATGGCCAGCCGTGCGAGTGGCGATACGTCTATGATGTTCCAGAGTGCAGTGCGTCAGGCGTTCCGGTTTGAACAGGAGTCGTCATGCAACAGCTCACCTCCATCGTTGTCGGTATCGATTTCACAGCAGGCGCCGCCGCGGCATTGCGTGAAGCCATCCGCATCGCGGCATGGAACCGCTCGCGACTGAGCGTCGTCCATGTCATCGATACGCTCGTAGTCATGGATCTAGAAGCGGCACTCAGCGAGTTCCAGATCAGCCTGCGTGAGGAACTGATCGCGCAGGCACGTGGCGAGTGGGCCCGATTCGCGGCCGGCATTGAAGGTGCCGCATCGCTGGAACTACAGATCCGCATCAACAACCGCACGGTGGGCATCATCGGTGCCGCCCGTGATGCCCAGGCCGACCTGCTTGTGGTCGGCGCGTACGGCACGCACGCGCCCGAAACTGGAATTGGCTCGATCGCCGGCGGCTGCGTGCGACACGCTCCCTGCGATGTGCTCCTTGTCCGCGATCATCAGGCCGGCCCCTTCCGGTCCATCGTCGCCTGCGTTGACTTCTCGCCAACGTCACTGAGCGCACTGGACCGCGCCTCGCGCATCGCAGCACAGGATGGTGCCTCCCTTCACATCCTGCACGTCTTCGATGCCCCATGGCACCAGTTGAACTATCGGGGCGGCCCCCCGGGCACCGGCCCCTCGTACGAGACGGCACATCGCGATGCGGTGCTTGCCAGACTCGGCAACTTCTCCCAATCCCTCGGCCACGAGATCACCTACCTCAAACCCACCATCTGCCTGCACGACCACCGTGGCCACCGGTCGGGCATCGTCGACTACGCGGCGAAAGTCAATGCCGATCTCATCGTGATGGGCACCCGCGGCGGCACCAACGTGCGAGATGTTCTGCTGGGCACCACCGCGGAGAAGACACTTCGTCAGTCCACATGCTCCGTGCTGGCCGTCAAACCCGGGCATCCAGTTCCCCACCTGATCGAACACGAACCCGAAGCTCGCCCCAATCCCCAGGCACGCCCGCCCGAATGACGTGGCTGCGACCCATCGGTTTCATTCACGCCGGCCACCCCGCATCAATATGAAGCTGCTCAGGACGCTTCCTGGAGCTGGCCCGCAGCTGGCCAGCTCGCAGCGCGGCCCACAGTCGCGGCACCACGCCGTGCACCGTGGCGCTCCGCACGCTGCATGCACGAACGCATCGCGTGCTTCGAATGATTCCAAGGAGCGTTCAGCAACTGCCTTCGCTCAGGAAGCCTCGCTGCAGCAGATGTCTCGCATGTGCGCACGAACGCTCGGCGTTGATTCTCAGACTTGGTAACCGCCAGATCGCTCCATCCGGATCGTCACGCGCGAACATCGCCGTGGCATACCTCGCATGCGGCATGCTGATGCCGCTGCGGGGCAGTGGGATGCTGGCATGGCACCACGTGGGAGATTCGTTCGCAGCATGATCGGGAGACTCAGGTTCCTGGAACCTCTGGCACACGGTTTGCCGCGTGAGAGAATGGTCCTCACGCGAAAGGGGCTCCATGTTTCAGATTCGCATCCACGGTCGGGGCGGGCAGGGCGTCGTGACCGCCGCCGAAATGCTCTCGATCGCCGGTTTCGTCGAAGGGTGCTGGGCGCAGGCCATTCCTAGCTTTGGTTCAGAGCGGATGGGTGCCCCGGTCGTTGCCTTCTGTCGCCTGAATGAGAGCGAGATCCGGTCTCGTGAGCCGATCACGGCACCGGATGCCGTGGTGATTCAGGATCCCACGCTGCTGCATCAGGTGAAGGTCTTTGATGGCCTCTCTCCCGATGGGTACGTCATTGTGAACTCTACCCGCAGCCTTGACCAACTGGGCATCGGCGAGTTCCTTGCGAAGCTTCCGCCAGGGCACGCGATCGCGCTGCCCGCAACGGATCTCGCGCTGCGTCACATCGGTCGGCCGCTGCCCAATGCGATTCTGCTCGCCGGGCTCTGCTCGGTGACGGGCGTGCTCAAGCTTGAGTCGATCGAGAAGGCCATCCAGCAGAAGTTCAAGGGCAAGATTGCTGAACAGAACATCGCCGCGGCACGCGAAGCCGCGGCATGGTGCAGCGCCCGCATCACGGAAGGAGCCGCGGCTCATGCTTAAGCAATGCGAAGGCTCGCAGGCGGTCGCCGAAGCGGTGGCACTCTGCCGCCCCGAGGTCATCTGCGCCTACCCCATCACACCCCAGACGCACATCGTCGAGGGCCTTGGCTCGCTGGTGAAGAGTGGCGAGCTCGCCGGGTGCGAGTACATCAACGTCGAGAGCGAGTTTGCCGCGATGTCGGTGGCGATTGGTGCCTCTGCTGCTGGAGCTCGCGCCTACACCGCCACGGCCAGCCAGGGCATTCTCTACATGGCCGAGGCGGTCTACAACGCCTCGGGTCTGGGCCTGCCGATCGTGATGACGGTCGGCAATCGCTCGATCGGCGCCCCGATCAACATCTGGAATGACCACACCGACAGCATGGCGATGCGCGATGCAGGGTGGATCCAGCTCTTTGCCGATGACAATCAGGAAGCAGTCGACCTGCACATCCAGGCCTTCAAGCTGGCCGAGGCTCTCTCGATGCCGGTGATGGTGTGCATGGATGGCTTCATCCTCACGCATGCGTACGACCGCGTGGATGTGCCGTCGCAGGAGCAAGTTGATGCGTTCCTGCCGCCATACGAGCCGCGGCAGGTCGTGGACCCGGACGACCCGGTGACCATCGGCGCGATGGTCGGCCCCGAGGCGTTCATGGAAGTACGTTACATCGCTCATGCCAAGCAGATGCAGGCCCTTGAGATGATTCCGCAGCTTGCTGCGGAGTTCAAGGCGACCTTCGGGCGTGAGTCTGGCGGCTTGCTGCACACCTATCGCACCGAGGATGCGCAGACAATCGTCTGTGCACTGGGCTCGGTGAATGGCACCATCCGGGATGTTGTTGATGAACTGCGGGCCGAAGGGGTGAAGATCGGGTGCGTGAGTCTCTGTTCGTTCCGGCCCTTCCCCAGCGCGGCGCTGGGGAAGGCCATCGGCCACGCCTCGCGGATCATCACCATCGAGAAGAGTCTCTCGGTGGGCATCGGCGGCAACGTTTCCCACAACCTTCGCATGGCGCTTCCCCGCCGCGAAACCACGGTCTACACGGTGATTGCCGGGCTTGGCGGTCGCCCCATCACGCGGGCAAGCCTCAAGAAGGCCTTCCTCGCAGCAATGGCCGACACTCTCGAACCCCTGTCGTTCCTGGATCTCAACAAGGCCGTGGTCGATCGCCAGATTGAGCGTGAACGAACCACGCGGCGTTCAGGCCCGGTGGCGGAAGCCATCGTGCGTGACATCGGCAGAGTGGCAGCGGGCGCAGTCCTTCAGGAGCACCCATGAGCGGTCCCCAAAGAGTCAAGTTCTATCAGACTGGCACATTCACTGTTGGCAATCGCCTGCTGGATGTCTCGGTGCGAAGCGTGCAGTCGGATGCCGCTCGCAACAACTCGCTCAACTCCGGGCACCGTGCGTGTCAGGGCTGCGGCGAGGCACTCGGTGCACGCTATGCACTTGATGCTGCGATGCGAGCGGTCAAGGGCCGGTTGATCGTGGCGAATGCCACCGGCTGCCTCGAGGTTTTCTCAACGCCCTATCCGGAATCATCCTGGCGAGTCGCGTGGCTGCACTCGCTGTTTGCGAATGCCGCCGCGGTGGGCACGGGCATCGCCGCGGCGATGAAGGTCAAGGGTCGCCACGACGTTCGGGTCGTGGCGCAGGGTGGCGATGGCGGCACCGTCGATATCGGCTTTGCATGCCTGTCGGGCATGTTCGAGCGCAACGACGATGTGCTGTACATCTGCTATGACAATGAAGGGTACATGAATACGGGAGTGCAGCGGTCGTCGGCGACGCCCGCCGCGGCACGCACCGCGACGACGCCGGCCGTCGGTCCCAAGCCCGGCAATGTCTTCGGTCAAGGCAAGTGCGTCCCGCTGATCGCGATGGCACACGGCATTCCGTACGTCGCGACGGCCTCGGTGGCTGATCTGCGCGATCTCGAATACAAGGTCGAGAAGGCGATGGGCATCCACGGTGCACGGTATCTGCATGTGCATGTTCCCTGCCCGCTTGGGTGGGGGTGCGACACGGGCGACACGATCAAGGTGGCGAGGCTCGCCGCGGAATGCGGGCTCTTCCCGATCTTCGAGGCTGAAGCGGGCGAGATCACCGGTCGACGCACGATCCGAAAGCCTGTTCCCGTGGATGAGTACCTGAAGATGCAGAGCCGTTTTGCGCACCTCTTCAAGGGTGATGGCGATCCGGAGCGGGTCGCACTCATTCAGGCCATCGCCGACCGCAACATCCGCCGCTTTGGCCTGATGGCCGAAGGAGTGCCCGCATGAACAAGCCCTATGCCATCACACTCGACATCGGTTCGAGCCTGGTGAACAAGACCGGCTCGTGGCGCACCGAGCGTCCCGTCTACGTCGATCGTCTTCCACCTTGCAACAACGCCTGTCCCGCCGGCGAGAACATCCAGCAGTGGCTCTATCTCACGGAAGAGGGGAACTACGAGGGCGCGTGGCGTGAGCTGATGAAGAACAACCCGATGCCCGCAGTCATGGGCCGGGTGTGTTACCACCCCTGCGAAGATTGCTGCAACCGGGCCAAGCTCGACTCCGCAGTGGGCATCCACTCCGTTGAACGCTTCCTGGGTGATCTGGCGATCCGAAATCAGTGGAAGGTCGAGAACACTGCCCCGAGCAGCGGCAAGCGCGTGCTGGTGGTCGGCGCGGGCCCATCGGGCCTCTCCGCCGCGTATCACCTCACGCTGCTCGGCCACGAAGTGACGATCTTCGAAGCTGGCCCCATGGCCGGCGGCATGATGCGCTTTGGCATCCCCAAGTATCGGCTTCCCCGCGAAGTGCTGGATGCGGAGATTCGCAGACTGACCGACATGGGCGTGAAGATCCGGCTCAACCACAAGGTGTCGAACCTCGATGAGACCATGAAGACCGAGCGCTTTGACGCCGTCTTCCTCGCCGTGGGTGCGCACCTTGCCAAGCGTGCCTACATCCCTGCGGGTGATGCGGGCAAGATTCTCGATGCCCTTCAACTCCTCCGAGGCGTCGAGACCGGCCAGCAGCCACTGCTGGGCCGCCGCGTGCTGGTCTATGGCGGTGGCAACACCGCCATGGACGTCGCACGCTCCGCCAAGCGACTTGGAGCCACCGAAGCCATCGTCGTCTATCGCCGCACTCGCGAGAAGATGCCTGCCCATGACTTCGAAGTACAGGAAGCCATGGAAGAAGGCGTGATGTTCAAATGGCTCTCGACCATCAAGGCCGAGAGCGAGGGCAAGTTCACCGTCGAGAAGATGCGGCTGGATGAGCAGGGCAAACCGCAGCCCACCGGCGAGTTCGAGACGATGGAGGCCGATTCGTGCGTGCTGGCCCTCGGTCAGGATGTCGATCTCTCCTTCCTCGCACAGTTGCAAGGGCTCAAGGTCTCTGATGGCGTCGTTGAAGTGGGCCCGGACATGATGACCGGCCGCCGCGGCGTCTTCGCCGGCGGCGACATGGTTCCCGCCGAGCGCACCGTCACTGTCGCCATCGGCCACGGCAAGAAGGCCGCGCGTCACATCGACGCCTTCCTGCGCGACACCACCTACGTTCCCGCGCCCAAGCACGAGCTGGCCAGCTTCGAGAACCTCAACACCTGGTACTACAACGACGCCCCCCCCACCGTGCAACCCGCCCTCGACGCGGCACGGCGTCAGTCCACCTTCGAAGAGGTCGTCGGCGGCCTGGATGAATCCAACGCACTCTTCGAAGCTCGTCGCTGCCTCTCGTGCGGCAACTGCTTCGAATGCGACAACTGCTTTGGCGTCTGCCCGGACAACGCCGTCATCAAGCTGGGTCCGGGCAACCGGTTCAAGTTCAACTACGACTACTGCAAGGGCTGCAGCCTCTGCGCCACCGAGTGCCCGTGCGGCGCGATCCGCATGGAGCCCGAAACGATCTGATACCTCGGACCTGCATGCAACCCGCCGCGTCCCGCGGCGGGTTGCGTGCCCGAGACAATCAACCGCCAACTCCACAGAGGAGTTCATCAGTGACGACGATCCCCAATGCCTCGCTGCTGGGTCCTGTCTCTCGTGATGCCCATCCGACCATGGAGACCGCCGTCGCGGTGCTCGAGGCGGAAGCCTGCCTCCAGTGCGGCGGCCCCTGCACCTCCGCTCCGTGTGTGGGCGCATGCCCAGCAGGGATCGACATTCCCGGGTTCATCCGCGATATCGCCGAGGGCAAGCCCGTCGAAGCCGCGGCGAAGATCTTCGCCGACAACATCCTGGGCGGAACCTGCTCGCGCGTCTGCCCGGTCGAAGTTCTCTGCGAGGGCTCCTGCGTCCTGCTCAAGGAAGGCCGCCGGGCCATCCAGATCGGACGTCTGCAGCGATACGCCACCGATAAGGGCCTCGAGCAGGGCAGCGTTGTGCCGCTGCCCAGAGCCGATCTGCGCCGGCGTGAGAGCATCGGCATCATCGGTGCTGGTCCCGCGGGCCTCGCGTGTGCGGCCGAGCTCGCACAGCTGGGCTACCACGTGGTGGTGTATGAATGCCGCGACTTCCCCGGTGGCCTGGTCACACGAGGCATCGCCCCCTACAAGCAGCAATACCGCCCGCTGCCCGAGGAAGTCGAGCAGATCAAGCAACTGGGTGTGCAGATTCGCTTCGGCGTGACGGTCGGCAAGCAGATCAGTGTTGAACAACTGCGTGAAACACACGAAGCGGTCTTCATCGGTGCGGGCATGGGCGATGACATGCCGGCCAAGATCCCAGGCGAGTGGCTGCCCAACGTCTGGGAGTCACTCAAGTTCATCGAAGCACTCAAGCTGGGGCCGCAGGATGGGCTCAAGATCGGCAAACGCGTTGCTGTGATCGGCGGCGGCAACACCGCGATCGATGTTGCCCGCGAAGCAGTCATGCTCCGCAAGGCGGAAGTCTCGGTCACCAATACCGCGGTGGATGTGGCGCGGCAGGCGATGATGCTGGGGGCCACGCAAGTCGTCATGCTCTACCGCCGCGGCGAAGCCGACATGCCCGCCTTTGCCCACGAGGTGGCACTGGCGAAACGCGAGGGTGTTGAGCTCATGACCCAGGTGGCGCCGGTCGAGTTCGTCGGCACCGATCATGTCACGGGCGTCAAGTGCGTCCGCATGCGCCTTGGTGCACCCGATGCGTCCGGACGGCCTCGCCCCGAACCGATTCCCGGCTCGGAGTTCATCGTGGAAGCCGACACGGTGGTGAAGGCCATTGGCCAGAAGCCTCATACCGACCTGTTCAATGCCCTTGGCATCACGATGCAGGGCAACGCCGTTCAGATTGATCAGGAGATGCGCACCAGCGTGGCGGGCATCTTCGCTGGCGGCGACTGCGTGAATGGCGGCGCCACGGTGGTGCAGTCGGTGCGT
>JBILUL010000134.1:0-13516 GCA_044371005.1 Phycisphaerales bacterium
CTCCGCCACCGGAATCACGCGCCGACACCGGCGAGCAAACGGCCCGAAGACCGGGTGCAGGTGCAGATCAGTTCCCTGACCCACCGCACCGATGTAGTCCACCTGCATGCCAAGCTGCGCGAGGCCCCCGGCCATCAGAGGCCCGTTGCCCCCGAAGCGGTCTTCCAGCAGCACCTGCTCGATGTTGGTCGACTTCCCCGCTGCATCGGCACACCGGCCCGCAAACGCACTGATCGTCTTCAGCCGCGCATAGCCCGTCGGACTCATGTCGTGCCGGACATCCACCATGTGGATGATCGAGTCGATGAACCCGTCAAAGCCCACGAGGGCAGGAGTGGGGGAGGAAATGCCTGCGATCTTCGCCGCGGCTGACGCTGCAATCTGTGCTCTGGTACCCATGGCTATGCCTCAAGCATAGTGATACCCGGCCGCTCACGAAAGAGATCCCCGGCCTGCTGCCTCAGGACTGCGGGAGCCAGCCCACTCAGCACTTTTCGTACTTCCAGTTGCGACTCTTGCCCTCACTGATCCACTCGGTGGCCTGCGCCAGTCGCTTGTCGCGCGTCGCCTGGGTCTTGGCTTCGGTGATCCACTGGATGTATTCCTTCTGCTTGCCGTACGTGAAGGCCTTGAAGACCGCCGCGGCTTTGCTGTTCTTCGCCAGTGCCTTCTTCAAGTCGGTCGGCACCACCAGCTTGGGCTTGGGTTTGGTCCGATCCGGAGCGGGCTTCTTCACGCCAGCTTCATTGAGTGCTGCCGCCTTCTTCACCAGTGCCAGCAAGTGCTTGCGAGCCGGAAGATCCTTGAGCGAGGTGATCTTTCCAAACGACCCCATCGCCTCACGAGACTTCGCAAAGCTCGCGTCCGTCACCTCCGCCAGCACCTTCTCCTTCCAGAAGCCAAGTGCGCAGTGGTGCTTGAACGCGGCCATCCCAGCGAGCATCCCCTGATGCGTGAACGCCGGCATGCCCCACTTGATCGTCTCGACAACGTCAGGACATCCCTCGTGCATCAACTCGCGGATGAACGTGAGAATCGGCTGCGCGAATGGCGCAGACTTCTTGATGTATGCATCGACGCGCGGATCCTCCGTGCCCATGAAAACCTCCGGGGCACATGATACCCCGGGCTTCCTCGCGGCACGTTCAGGTTCAGCAGCCGCCGTTTTCCCAGACCATGAAGAACTCGCCCACATCCGTGCCATCGACGCCACCGTCGTGATTGACATCGGCTTCGTGCAGGCCGGCTTCCCAGTGTTCGAAGAAGGCATCGACGTCGGCACCGTCAACGCCACCATCCTGGTTGAAGTCTGCGGCGCACGCCCCGGTGTGTGCGGCTTCGAACGTCATCGTCATCGGCTCACTGGCCGAATAGATGCCGTTCACATCACGGAACATGAACTGAAGCGACAGTTCGCCTTCTGCGTGATGATCCTCGATCTGGAAGATCGGGTGATAGTCAAAGAACGGAGTGCCAAATCCCATCGAGTCGCCCACGGAAAGGACGCTCAGGCCATTGTGCACGTTGAGACCATGATCGATCGAAACCAGAACGGCCTCGATGTTGCATGTATCCGCCAGGGCGTACATGTCCTCCATCGGCTCATCCACATCCGCCGAATGGAATCCGACCACGCCGGTGGCAAACCCATCAATCCCTGCAAAGATCGACGGTTCAACCATGACGGCGTGCTCGGCATGATTGTGCCCGACGAGCTGTCCGGCAGCATTGCGTGCCACCGTCACCTCATCATGTGCCAACGCCGGCAGAGCCACCCCCAGGGAAGCCAGGCCCGCCCACACAGCAATCAATCGACCGCTGCGGGTCAGATACGAAGAAGATGTTTCTCTCATGGTGTCATGAAATGTCACCGCCGCGGCGATGTCTTGCAGCAAACACATTATTTTTGTTTCGGACTTACTGGTCGCCTTTGCGTCTGCACGCATCAGGCTTCCCATATTCACGTTCCGATCAGATTTCACGACGTCATCAAGCCGTACCGGGCCATGGGGAATCGTGGCTCGTCTCGGGAGTCAGCGGCTCTGCCGCCACACCAGGATGGACGTGTTCGTGGTAGTTCCGGAGCCTGACGAGTTGCCGTACGCGGCGTCGGCGTGAATCTGGGCGGTGCTCGTGGTCGTGATGGTGGTGCCGTGATAGACGCCGTAGTACTGCGCGGCGGGCGTGCCGCCGCCGCTGATGGTCAGCCCGCCTCCGGGGTTGAACGTTTGCCCACAGAACGCCGCACTGTTGCTCATCGTGAACGACCGGCCCGTGGCGGTGTAGTAGATGCGCACCTTGGTGGGATCACCCGTGTTCGTGTTGATGGCGGCGGTGTTCGCCATCGCGATACTGCCCACCATGTAGATGATCAGCGACGAGTTTGGCAGTATGTTGATGGCGCTGGTGCCGCTCATCGAGAAATTGCCATCACACTGAATGACCACGTTGCCTGAGATGTTCAGCGTGCCCGAACCCGAGAGCACCACGGACGAGTATCGGGCATTGCTGCTGAGCGTCTGCGTGGTCGACAGCGCAAGAGAGGTCGGGGTGGGCATGCCGGTGGGCAAGCCCTGGAAGATGATGCCTACGCCGGTGCTCGCGGCGGAGCTTGTTCCGGTGATCGTGCTCGCCGCTGTGAGCTGGATGACGTTGAGATGATTGCCGCCCACACCGACCAGCGCATTGCCGGCGATGCGAGTGCCATTGACCTGGAAGGCGTTGTTCGCCACCGAGTTGGTCGCCACACTGAACGCGCTGGTGATGTTCGTGCCTCCGTACACACCGCTGGCGGAACTGAAGCCGTCGATGCTGGTGCCCGAACTGCCGCCGATGCTCAGCGATGTCGCACCGCAGATGGGTGGGACGCTTCGCAGTGGCGTGCACGAGAAGGCCGAGGCGGGGATCACCCGCGTCGCGATGCCCGGGCCAGCCCAGTAGGCAGTCACGTTGTTGCCGCCGGTATTCTCGAAGAACTTGAGGTCAAAGTCCGCCGAGCCCGCGGCGAGCGTGATCGTTCCGCTCCTGGTCACGGCCCCGTGGAGTCCATCGTTGTTGACTACGAGCGTGCCATTGATCGAGAGCGTTGAACCGTCATCACTGTTGGTCGAGAAGGTCCAGGTGCCGGCCGTGGGGATGTTGATGGTGCCGCGCATCCGGATGCCGTACTTGCTGGTGGGGCCGCCCGGCCAGCGCAGGCCGCCCGACGTGCCGGTGAGGTTGACGTTGGGAACGATGCCGACCCAGTTGGGCGTGCTTGACCACGGAATGCTCGCGACGACGCTGGGATTTGGGGTGACCTGGTAGAACTCGGCATAGAGACCCGCCGAAAGTGTGCTCGCCGTCGTGCGATTGATGCTCAGCGTGTTCGAGTGCGTGGCAAGTCCCGACTGACCGGAGGTGGTGATCGTGTAGGTGGTGCCCAGCACGCTCACACTCGCCGCGGCTTTGCTGCCGCCGATGGTCACTCCCGAGGTGAGCGATCCGAGCGCAATCGAGCCGACTGTCGCGTCCCCATCGTCATCGAGCAGCTGCGCCACTTCGCGCACGGCAATGTTCGACGCCCCTTCAGCTGCGTAGAACGCGCGGGCTGATTCAAGCCGCCGCACCGTAAGATCCTGCTCACGCGTTCCCAGCACCGTCACTCCCACGAGCACGATCTGCAGCGCCACCAGCGCCAGAATCATGGCGATCAGCACGGTGCCGCGGCGAGCGACAGGCGCACGCCGATTCACGTGGCCCCCGATCCGCTCGCCATCGAACGAATGAAGACCTTGGTGCGGATGGTCTCGGTGACGGTGCCCGAGGTTCCGGTGATCGTGATCTGGATGCGGCGGATCGTGGCGATCTCCGCCGGCGTTGGAGAGGCTGATACGGCCACGTTGCTGGCGTTGAACCCCTGGATCGTGAAGGAGCTGATGTTGGAGGCCAGAACTGCATTGCTCGCCGCGGCTCCGCTCAGGAGCAGGTTGGTTCCCGAGTGGGAGATCGCTCGCGAGGAGCCGTTCACGGTGAACGTGATGGAGGTGGCGGTCATCGCCGAGATGCTGGGGGTCGCGGGCGACGATGCGGCCAGAATCTCGATGTTGCGAAGTTCGCCGGTGATGCGTTCCATCGCGCCGCTGAGGACGTTGGCGGTGTTGATGCGAGTGACCGCGGCGTTGTGCAGGTTCCAGGCCGAGAGGATGATCCCCGATGCCGCGGCACTGAGCGCACCGAGAATCGAGATCGTGGCGATCATCTCCACCAGCGTGAAGCCCCCGCCGCGGCGATGCCTGGCGCGGTGCGTGGGAGCCGGGATTGGCCTGGTCGAGTTCATCACGGGGTGTAGCTGGTGAGCACGGTGGAGAGTGAGATGCTGCGGCTGATGCCGCGTGTGTCGGAATAGGTCACGGTGACGGTCACGGTCTTCCACCCGGTTCCCGCCGCGAAGTTCGCGCCGGTTTCCGAGACCGTCACCGATCGCCCGAAGCCCGCGAAGCCGGTGACGGGAGATTCCGCGGCATACGCGGAGGTGAGCACGTATGAATACCCGCGTGCCGGTGAGTGCCGGTCGGCGATGATGTCCTCAAGGCGTTCAGTGCACAGCCAGCGTGCGCGGGAGAGGAGGACCGGGTCATACTGCTTGGCGATTGATTCCCGCAAGGCCCAGAACATGCTGGGGGTGGCCACCGACAGAATGACGATGCACGCGATCGCTTCGATCAGCGTGAAGGCTCTTCGCACTCGGGTGCGGGGTGTTCTGTGGCGTGGAGTGGGCATGTCTGCACACGGATATCGGCCGCGGCGGGGGAGAGCTTGGGCCCAACTTCCCAAACCGCCTCGCTTACCAGCTGACGGCGATGTGCCCTGTCTCGGGGGCGATGGTCACGCTCACCGCACTCTGCCCGGTCGCAGTGATGCTGATGGTCTGCGTGCTGCTGAGGGCAGCCCCCAGCGTGTTGACCGGCCTGCCCTGCCAGTCAAAGCCCACGGACGCGAGCGTGGAACTGCCGTTGAGGCTGGCGAGTGTGACGCCCGCATACCAGCCCCCTTCCGAGGCGGTGCCCAGAACGGTGGTGAGTTGCCGACCGGTCGACTGATCGGTGATGTTGGTCACACCCGCGGTGAGCGTCTCGCTGTACGAAATCGTGTTGGTGCTGAACGAAAACGATGCCCACGTCGAAGTGCCCGTGGCCAGCGCACGTTGCTGCAGATAGCGAAGATCCCGCGAGACCAGCAATGCCGCGGACCGCTGACGCGTCTGCATGGTGGAGGCGGTTGCCGGAATTGCCACCGCGGCGAGGATGCCCATGATGACAATCACCGCAATCAACTCGATCAATGTGAAGGCACGATGTTTCATGGCGTGGCGCGCAGTGCGGGCAGGCCATTGGCATCGTCTTGATGGCGGCGCGACTTGAAGGCCAGGTGGCGACCGGTCCTCCCCGGGACGGAGGATCGCCCTGAGAATCAGCAGCC
Source organism: Phycisphaerales bacterium (assembly GCA_044371005.1). Classification (GTDB taxonomy): domain Bacteria; phylum Planctomycetota; class Phycisphaerae; order Phycisphaerales; family UBA1924; genus UBA2402. Next base: position 5,461 of record JBILUL010000134.1, read on the forward strand.
GCCGGCTTCCCAAGCGGCGAAGAACGTTTCAATGTCACCGCCATCAACGCCGCCATCTGCATTCGTGTCCGCGCCTTCGTTGCCCGTTTCCCACGAAGCGAAGAAATCAGCCACATCACTGCCGTCAACGCCCCCGTCCTGATTGAAGTCCGCCGGGCAGGGGTTGCAGGTACTGACAGTGAAGGCGACAGGCCAGAGGCCCGAGAGGCCGCACTGATTGACGACCTGACATGAGTAGACGCCCATCTCGCTCGCGGCGAGGTTCGAGATGGTCAGCTGCATCGTCGATGCACCGCTGACGATCGAGCCGTCGGCACGCGGGCCATCCACCAGCGGCCACCCGTATTCATGCAACCAGTACACCGAGCCAGGCCCGCCGGTATTGCTGCTGGCGGTGAAGGTGACGCTCCCGCCAGTGCACGCCGACTCCGGACCCGACACGGTGACGATGGGATCGCCCCCGTTGCGCACGATCAGGTTGTTCACTGCATTCCAGCTTTCGTACGACTCGATCCCCACATAACGGATGTTCCTGGTCAGAGTCACCGGAGTAGCGGGGATGACCGTGTTCATCACGCGACCGCTGACCGTCCCCGCATCCGGGTCGTAGGTGAACTCCATGTGCAGCCACCCGCTGTCGAGCGTGCCCACCACGGGAGCGACGCCCGAGGCGATCAGTTGCGACCCGTTGGCGTTGATCGTCCACTCGCCACGGCCGTTGAGCGACATCCACAAGGCCCCATCGGTCGCGAAGTTCTCGGTGGTGACGGAGGTTGACGAGAAGCCAAGACGCGTGGCACTCGTGCTGTCGTAGAGCATCACCGCTTCCGCCGAGACCGTGAAGGCGCCCGGCTCGGGTGTGAAGGCGACCAGCGCCGTCGCCCCCGGCTCGCCGAAGGCGGTGCCATTGAACTCATCAAGCGCATCCACTTCCGCCGGATCCACGGACGAACTCGCGAAGGTCCAGGTCGGGCCGCCGCCGTCGTTGGCGATCCAGCGACTCCCCTCGGGGATCTCAGGCCAGTAGTCATCGAGGTTGCTGTGGATGTTCACATCACGCAGACGTCCGTTGCCCCCGTGCATGCGTTCGCCGTGGCGGAAAGTCTCCTTGACCAGCAGGGCGCACTGCGCCTGTGCACAGGAACCAGAAGCAAGAACGCAAAGACTGGCTCGAAGCAGCATGGAAGTCATGGTTGGAGATGCTCCAGATCAAGGGATGAAGGACAGGAACCCAAACGTCCGTCCTGCGTGGGGCCATGCGGATTCCCTTGGCCTGGTGTGTCACGAATTGCTCCGATGGGTACTTCTTTTCCCGTTTTTGCATCACCTGCGGGCCGTGATATCGGCCGTGGTGCTCCGCGGGCCCTTTGGGAGCTGGTGGTACAGCACAGTTCCTAGTGTGTGCAGCGTGCGTGGGCCGGCGTGCTTGGTGCGTTCACTGGCGTCGTGCCGCGGAGGTGCGGGGGGAGTGCTCAGCGGTCTTCGCCGCGTGCGGTCAGGAAGATGTTGTTGCAGAACCGTCCGTGCCCAAAGGTCTGGTGCTCATCCACCTTGAGCTCCTCGAGCGGGCGCCATCGCGATCCATCGTTGAAGTGGCCCCGGTAGCCCAGCGGTGCGAGCACCTGCATCAGTGTGTCGAGGTGTGAGGCATCGTCGCCGTGCTTGCGGGCCTCGGCCTCGACCAGGATGGCGGGCTTGTGCCGCGTGAGCGTGTTGCGGGCTCCGGCAAAGATCTGCAGTTCGTGGCCTTCGGCATCGATCTTCATGAAATCAACGCGGGTCCAGCCGCGTGATTCAACGAGCTGGTCGATCGTCGTCGTCTTCACCTCGATGCTGCGGAACTTGGTGCCCGATTCAACGGGCGAGAGCGTGGCGCTCTGAGTCGAAGTGTTGGTGGGGATGTGAAATGTGCAGGTGCCTACCGAATCCGAGAGCGCGGATTCCACGACCTCGACGCGGCTCATTCCCACGCTTGCCAGCGAAGCGCGCAATTTGCCGCACAGATCCCCCTGTGGCTCAATGGCGACCACATGCCCCGATGGGCCCGCGCGACGAGCCATCCAGTAGGTGTACGCGCCCTTGTGCGCGCCGACATCGATTGCATTGCCCCCCTTCGGGATCGCCTCGATCATGCGGCGAATCTCGGGTGCATCAAGCCGCCAGCGATACCTCGCGGCACGAATCCAGAGCCTCATCGCCAGTTTCAGGTTCATGCTCAAAGATTCCTGCCTAACACGCTGGGCGCTCACAGACACACCGGATGAAGTTCTGGATCGCCGGGGCTGCGATCGATCAGTCCGTGACCCACCCAGCGGTGACCTGAGCGTTCGGGGCCATGGTATTCGGGCAAGCAAGCGGGGAACTGGTGCCGCGGCGGTGGAAGGATGGGGGGAGGGCGGGGGGCAGGAGGCAGGAAATTCGAGGGTTTTTCCTCGTTGAAGCACCGCGGGCGGGGTCACTAGGGTGGCCCCGGATCGTTCCGGTCGTGCCGATTTGAGGTAGCGACGGGTCAAAGTTGTTCTTGGGTGCGGCCCTTGCGGTCCTTGCTGGCAATCCCGTGGCGGGGTGCTGGTGGTGCAGCATGGGCGTCGCGAACCTCGCCTCTGCATCAAACCTGCACGTGCTCGCCGCGGCAGCAGAAGGAGCAGACCCATGAACACGCAACGTTCTCTCCTTGGCCTTTGCGTCATCGCCGCGGCGACCGCGATTCCATTTTCTGTCTCCCTGGGCGATCAGACCGCCTCCTTTTTCATGCCACTGAACACCACGGTGGGCCACCAGCAGGAATCAGCGTTCGCGTTCGACCTTTCAGGCCGGCCCGCGATGCAGCAGATTCACAGCGCAAGCCTGCAGATCGGGGCTGGCGGTGTCGACGGTCGGCTTCCTGATCGGGTGTTGTGCGGTCCGAGACAGTACATCGGACTCCTGGTGGTCGGGGATGCCGTGACATCCATCCCGCTGGTTGCGGATCTGGGTGGCAGTGCCGGGTTTGACTACCTCCGCCAGCCCTCACTGACGTTCTGGGTGAATGCCAATGAACTGGATTCCGTGATGGTGCAGGGTGAGTGGTGGGAGGATCTCTACTGCCCGGTGTGGGTGCCGCAGACATGTTACCACGAACAGCCTCGCTACTGCGACCGGTACATCTGCGACTTCTGGCTCTTTGGCAACTGCATTTCAGGACACTGGGAGCGCTATCAGTGCGGCGTCGATCGAATTCCCTACGACTGTGGGTTCTGGACCAATCAATGGTGCGGACAGCGATACCACCCGCCGGTCTACGAGGATCGGCCCGGCTCACTTTGGCTTAGTTGGGCACGCCTCGATGTCGTCTACACGCCCCCGATCTGCCCGGCGGACATGAATCAGGATGGCGGCGTTGATGGTGAGGATGTCAATGCCTTCTTCGTGGTCTGGGAAGCTGGCGAGCCAGGTGCGGACTTCAACGAAGACGGCGGGGTTGATGGAAGCGATGTGACGTTCTTCTTCGAACACTGGGAATCCGGCTGCTGAGCGTGCGGTCAGGCAGCCGTCAATCACAAGGAGACAAGTCATGAGATACCTGCATGGTGCAGCGATCGCCGCGGCGATCGGTGGCACGCTGGCCGGGGCATCGGGCAATGTCACGATCCAGAGTTCCGACCGCTGGGCTTCCGTGGAGTACTACAACTCGCAGACGGGTTCCTCGATCGTCCACTCGGCGACGAGCACGCAGACCACAGGCGCGTGGACCGGGTCCATGTACTCCTATGCCTGGCATCATTCCGTCGTGACCGAGTCGTTCATCAGCGCCGATCTGTTTGGACGCTGGTACACGTACCCGCTCGATCCACCCTACTACGAGCAGGAACTGGGGTTTGCCGGGCTCGTGACACAGTTCGTGCTCACAGACCCCAGCACCGATGTGGTGATGGACAACGGGCTCGTCACCGCCAGCCTTGAACGGCAAACGCCCGATCCACAGTCGTGGCAGTTTGACTACATGCATCGGACCCTGATCGAGCATCTGCCTCCGGGCACCTACGTATTCAGAGCCTACAGCATTCCCGATGGTGGCGGCACCGGCACCCTCTACATCCCGGGAGCCGGTTCCTACCTCCTGCTGGCGTTCGGCCTGGTCCCACTGCTCGCCCGCCCGCGGCGGGGCACGGCCCTTGCCAACTGATGTTCCGCTCCGCTGGATGAAAGAGACCTGCTGAAGCGCAGCATGCAGCGAGCGATGCCACCGGGCTTCGCTCGCTGCGCTGCATTGTGCGGCATCAGGTGGCGGATGGAGCCCGCGCCTGGGATGCCTCACCAGGAGTTTTCATTCACGCCGCTGGTCTGACTGTTGGCCCAGAACTCGCCCGTGTTGGGGCAGTAGGCCCAGCCCGCAGTGCCCGACACCGGATACAAGCCGCCCGTCGCGACAGCCACCAAACTGACCTCACGCACCGTGGTGCCCGAGTTGTAGGGATTCTCGGGACTCGGCTCACTGAGCACCACGCCCGCGGTCGTAAGTTCAAGCGCCGTGGGCCACTGCCCCGGCGCGTATCCATTGATCAGGCGACCAAAGACGCCCGTGTAGTTGCCGTTGAAGAGTGGCGTCGAACCAGTGATCTCAAGATTCGCGATCTTCTTGAGCCGGTAGTTGTGGATCGCCTCACGAACGTGCGAGAGAATCGCCTTGCATGCCGCGGCACGAGCACGGTCCCGATAGTCAAAGTACTTGGGTGCCGCCACGCCGGCCAGCACCGCCAGCACGACAATCACCGCCACCAGCTCCACGAGCGTGAATGCACGCGAGCGCCGCTGGCTCGCCCCTCGCGCCTGAGGCGGCCTGTGCCATCGCCGAGTTGAATGGTCGTGGTCAGTCACCATGCGTCAATCCCGTGTCACCCCGTTCCCGGCCCCGATCAAGTCATCCATTGGATCGGCCACCCCCCTGTCTCGCTGAAAGCAACTCGGGGAATCATGCCGCGAGCGTGTGAATCTGGAGGATCTGGACTGCCCGCGGCACGCCATTGCCTATGCCGCGGTGATGCATTTCCCGCTCCAGTGCTCCGCAATTCGCCGCCGCGATGACGCGAAAATAATCCGATAACGCGGCCCTGTGGGCGCGCCTCAGGGGTGCGGGCGGTGCTTTCTCGCGCAAGTCCACCTGGCTCGCTCAGCGGGCGATTCACCCAGACGCTCATCGCCGGCACCCTCGGAGCCAAGGGCATTTCGCTGGTGTTCACCCAGACCGGAACGCAGCTCACGCTCACATTCAACAGGATGCCAACGGCCCGCCTCTGATCGGCACGCTCCGTCAGCATGCTGGGCTGGGCGCTCACAGGGCATCAGGCCGCTCGACTTGTGCGGTGGATGTTCGTGTGTTTGCGGCCGATGCTGCGTGAATCTGCCTTGTTCGACGGCAATGGTGATACCACCGGGTTGGAGAGAGCGCACTCTGGTGAGCCGGAGGGGCCATTCGCCCGAAGCGGCCGCCCTCGTGCTGAATCGGCACGGCGCGAGATTGGGTTTGTGTCGAATGGAAACCACTGGAGTCAGTCATGCAGGATCGCGCGGTTCGCAGTTGTCTTCTCGCGGTTGCCACCCTCATGGGAGTCGCCGGGCTGGCGGGGGCGCAGACCACGGCTTTCACGTACCAGGGTGAACTCAAGGACGCAGCCGGAGCCGCGGTGAATGGCACGGTTGATCTGCGGGCCCGGCTGTACGCCAACCCATCGAGCGGCGTTGGCATCGGGCCGCAGCTCTGCGCCGACAACATCGTCGTGACTGACGGCCGGTTCATCGTGCAGCTTGACTTCGGCTCGGTGTATGCGGGTATCGCGCCGTATCTTGAACTCGAAGTTCGTCCGGATGCGGCCGGCTCCATCTCGTGCGCAGTCGTCACGGGCTACACACTTCTCTCGCCGCGGCAGGCCATCACGCCCGCACCGCAGGCAACCTTCGCTTCGCAGGCCGCCGCGGCGACGCAGGCCTCGCAACTGGGCGGCCAGCCCGGGTCCTTCTACCTCAACGCGTCCAACTTCAATGCCGGCACCCTGGGCTCCGCCCGGCTCAGCGGCACGTACGCCAATGCGATGGTCTTCAACAATGCAGCGAACAGCTTCGCGGGCTCGGGCGCGGCATTGACCGCGCTGAATGCAGGGGCGGTCAGCACGGGGACGCTGGCGGATGCAAGGCTCAGCGCGAACGTGCCGCGGCTTGCAAGTGCGAACTCCTTCACCGCCGCGAACACCTTCTCTTCGATTGGCATCGGCATCACTCCGACCATGCCGCTGCAGGTGAGCAGTACGGTGCAGACACCGGTGCAGGTGCAGGGGTCAAACACGGGCGGAACATGGGTGAATGTCGGAAACTCCGCCGCGGGTGGGAGGATGTTCAACCTCATCGCGACGGGGCCATCCAACAGCGAGGGGGCGGGCAAGCTGCTCGTGCGCGACAACAACGCCGGAGCGATCCGCATGTCCGTTGATGGCAATGGGCGCGTCGGCATCGGCACCGCCACTCCCGCGGCGAACTTCGATGTCACCGGCCCCGACGCCGCGGCGTACCTGCGCAACTCCAACGATCAGGGCGGCGCGTTCCTGTTGGATTCCTTCGGCGCACTGCAGCTTGGCATGTATAACCCCAGCGCCACGGCCTGGGGGCAGATCGCTGCGGGCTCCCGCCGCTCGATGCTGGGGATGGATTCCACCGGCAAGGTCGGTTCGCTCACCAATACCGGCAACGCTCCCAGCTTCCGCAACCTGCTCGATAACGGCAGTGGCGAAGCGAGTATCGCAGGTTCGGTTACGATTGCGGGCAATGCGCAGATCAACTCGCAGGTGGCCATCGGCGGGAGCGTCGGTGGCGAATCGCTGCGAGTCTACGGCGGCATGCTGCAGGATCAGGACACCAATGGTCCGGGGTTCATGACGCTTCAGTCAACGCGGGTGACCGGGCCGGAGCTGCAGCTGGTCAACATGGGCGTTGGCGGCAAGATGTTCACGCTGCGAAACAGCGGCACGGGCGCAAGCTCCGCGATGGTCTTCACCAATTTCACGGATGCTCGCGAACTGCTGCGGATCGCCCGGACGGGCGCCGCGACGTTCGGTGGCGGTGTCTCCGCTGCAGGCCCCGTCACCGGAACCTCTTTCTCAGCAAGTGACAACGACGCGAGCGTTTCGATGACGCTCTCGCCGCCCTTCATCAACGTGACGGCTCCGGACTTTGGTGCGACGCCGAACCTGAAGGTCTTCAACGTCAACTACGGAAGCGGCACGAGCAACGCGGCGTCATTCACGCCCGATGTTCAGGTGAATCGTGCGCTGCTGGCGACGACCATCGCCGCAGGTGTGAAGCTCTTCCGCATCGATCACCCACTCGATCCCGACAACAAGTACCTCCAGCACGCCTGCATCGAGAGCGACCAGATGACGAACCTCTACCGGGGCAACGCGACGCTCGATGAGGCGGGCCGCGCGGAGGTGGAGCTGCCCTCGTGGTTCGAGGCACTGAACACTGACCTTGCGTATCAGCTCACGCCCATCGGCGGCTGGGCCCCGGTCTTCATCGAGCAGGAATGCAAGGACGGCCGCTTCGTGATTGCGGGCGGCAAGCCCGGCATGCGAGTCTCTTGGCTGATCACGGCGACCCGCCACGACGAGTTTGCGCAGCGCACTCCGCTGCAGGTGGAAAAAGAGAAGGAAGCTGCGGACAAGGGCCACAAGCTCTTTTCGTATCCGGCGACGGGGACGGAGCTGGCGCCGCGGGGGATTCAGAACAGTCCCCCCCAACGAACTTCGCCTTGAGTTCCGCAGTTCATTGTGAACCCCGGTCATCAGAATCGCCTCGCAGTGGATGCAAGAAATTGCGTTCTTGTAGGTACTCAGCTGCTTGAGGCAAGCTAAGATGGAACTCAAGAAGCGCAGGCTGGAAGGAATCCAGCCCGCAGTACTGAAGCGGTAGGTCTGCCACTGCTGGCGGAGTACCGAAGCGATGAGTTCGCCGCATCTACGCGGCGTGAACAGGGGATGCAATGAAATTCAATCGGTTCTCATATCTGCTCGCGGCGTTGCTGTGCATG
>JBILUL010000239.1:0-5651 GCA_044371005.1 Phycisphaerales bacterium
GCTTTGCTGCCGTGATGGGCGATTGGAAAGGCGACTGGTCGGGATCGGGCGAACAGGGGTGGATCGGAGTCACCATTCGAAGCAATGGATCGGTGAGCGGCTTTGTCATTTCTCGCTCGCGAGGAATCTCGGATACCTGCACAGGTCAGTTGCAGACCAATGGCACCGTGACTCTGGTGGTCGGAGCGGGTGCCCGCCGCCGCGACGTTTCGGGCTCGGCGAGACTTGCTGCAAAGTCCATTTCGGGCGTCGCACAGTATCAGGAGACTGGTCGGATCATCTCCGTGAAGTTCTCGCTGAAACGTGCGATTGCCGGCGACTTTCTGATGGGCTCGAAGTTCGCTGGCGTCTGGAGCGGAACGTGGCAAACGGGCATCACCAAGGGCATCATGCGCGTCGTGATCAACGCTCAGGGCGAAGTGACAGGGACACTCGTCAATGCAACCTACGGCAACTCCGCCGAATGGACCGGCTCCCTGCTGAACACCGGCATCTTCTTCGGTGATGGTGAGACCGTTGTCAACGGTTCGGGCGAGGTGATCTCGTATGAGCAGGTCGGAGATTTGAAGATCGGCGGCAGCAGTCTTTCGGGTACGGTCTATATCCAGCAACGTTCGGGCCCCGCAGCCGGTGCCAAGATCGCATTGAAGCGAGAGGCTTTTCAGCCCTTCGAGGGATACTGGTTCGGTACGGCCAAAGTCAACAGGAATGTGCTGCAGGTTGAGCTCGAAGTTGCGGTTGATGGTGCCGCAACGATGTACATCACGGATGATTCAGGCGCGACCGTGGCGACAGTTGATGTTCTGGTCCTCGCAAACGGTGCCTTTGCCGGTACCGATGCCGACGGAGCGATCCATACGGGTACGATTCGCAAATCAGGCCTGCGGGTCTCTGGCAGTGGCGTTGAGGCCGTGGGCACCCTCAAAACGAAATACACGCTTCAGCTGGTTCGAGGCGGGTGATTGACTCACGCATTCGGCGTGAGTCGATGGAGCTGGTGCTTTGGACTGGCGAGGGATTGCCGAGGACGGTTGCATCGGCCTATGCCCGCTTGGTTGTCGGTGTACTATCGTGACTGAGATGGCGATTCCAGACTATGAAACGTTGATGTTTCCGACGCTGCAGTTCTCTGCTGATGGGAAGGAGCACTCTGCAAAGGAGCTCGTAGACTCACTGGCGGTGAGGTTTAGCCTAACGCCTGCCGAGTTATCCGAGACGCTTCCGTCTGGCCAGAAGTTAGTTTTTTCCAACCGGGCCGGGTGGGCGACAACATACTTGAAGAAGGCCGGCCTATTGACGGCGATTCGTCGTGGTGTATTCAGAATCACTCAGCAAGGTGCTGAGGTGCTGAGGACGCGGCCACAAGGCATTGATAACGAGTTTCTCAGGAGATACTCCATCGAGTTCAGGGAGTTCTGCGAAGTTCGCGAACTTGCCCCAGACAGCAAGCCAGAGGTTCAGGCGCCATTGGTTCAGCGGGTTGAGTCGAGGCAGACGCCCGAGGAACTGCTTGAACGGTCCTATCAGACGCTCCGGACGGAACTAGCCTCGGCCATTCTCCAGAGAGTACTCGCGGGAAGCCCCGAGGCATTTGAGCGACTCGTCGTGGAATTGCTCGTCGCCATGGGGTATGGGGGTTCTCGAAAGGACGCAGGCGAGGCAGTCGGTAGGAGCGGAGATGGTGGGATCGATGGCATCATCAAGGAAGACAGGCTCGGGCTCGATACGATCTACATTCAGGCAAAGAGATGGGATCAGCCCGTCAGCAGGCCGGAGATTCAGAAATTTGTCGGTGCCCTGCAAGGGGTTCGCGCAAGGAAAGGTGTTTTCATCACCACTTCGCGTTACACCGACGATGCTGCAAAGTACGCAGCGAACGTGGATACTCGCCTCGTGCTCATTGATGGTCCAGCACTCGCTCGCTACATGATTGACTTTGGTTTGGGTGTTTCTACGGTCGCAGCCTACGAGATCAAGCGAATAGACTCCGACTACTTCGACGAGGAACAGGACTGATCTCCAGGCGTGTTCTTGTGAAACCGCGAGCAAGAGAGTTACTCACAGCGCGAGCCAGTCCTTCTTGGCCTGCATGCACAGTTCCGGGTTCCACATCGTGCCGTTGCCCCCGGCCACTTCGGCATCTCAGCGGTAGAGCGCCGTGACTTGTTCGGCGATGCCAGGTGGCGGCTTCCCCTTCTCAACCGCAACGAGCACTGGGCGAAGGGCCCCGGCCCGATCACGCGGGCGATTCGCATCTCACAGGCACCTCGCACCCGTGCTCCTCCGTCGCAGGCAGCGTGCGCCTTTGCTGCGAGCTGCCAACTAGGATGGCCGCTCAATGATCACCTTCGCCGCAACGTCCAATTGAATCACCAACACCTGATTGGAACCAAGTTGCCGAACGGGCGCGTACGGAGCGGCACCTCCAACCCAAGATTGCACCGGGACGGCCGCGATGAGATCCGCCTTTGCTGAAACGGGTCCAATGCGTGCCGGCAGGGTGATGGCGCATTCGCTGACCGGCTGCTCGCTCAGATTCGCCACGACCAGCACGACTTGTCCATCGTTGGCGGTTCGCGTGAAGGCAAGCACCTTCTCTGAACCCGTCTCAAGCACTTGAATCTCGCCGCGGCTCAGCGCCGGGTGCTGCTGTCGCAGCCGGATCATCTGCTTGTAGACATTCAGCAGCGAATCGGGCTGTGATTCCTGATGCTGCACATTCGCAACCGCGCGGACGGAGGCATCCCAGTTGGGCGCCTTCCACGCACGCTCTGCCATCGTGAACCCGGCAGTGGGAGCATCGGCCCATTGCATCGGCGTGCGGATGTCGGGGTCGGGCTTGTCGCCCGTCATGCCGACTTCCTCGCCGTAGTAGACAAACGGAATGCCCGGCAGAAGCATCAGCAGCTTCGCCGCGAGTTTCGCCTTGGCCATTGCCTTTTCGCGGTTCTGGTCACTTCCATTGAGCAGCATCGTCATGACGCGGGTCTGGTCGTGGTTCGTCAGGAAGATACCGAACTGATTGGGCGCGAAGGCTTGCGAGTTGAGTCTGATCGCGGCGGGCAGCTTCCCGACCTTTCCATCGCGAACGGCGTCCACCAAGGCCTGTGAGAGCTCAAACTCGAAGACGGCATCGAGCTGATCGCCGACGTACGAGGCCTGGATGGCAGTCGTGCTCCAGACCTCGCCGATCGAAAATGCCTCCGGACTCACCTGCTTGGAATGCGTGTAATACCCGCGCAGCCATTCGTGCGTTTCGGGTGTGTTCTCCTGCACCGGACCATCCTCGATCAAGTGCCGAATTGCATCCAGACGAAAACCGTCGGCGCCGAGATCGGTGAGCCACGTGTGGACGATCTCCCGTGCCGCGGCAGTCACCTGAGCATTGCGATAGTTGAGGTCGGGCATGTCACCTGAGAACATGCCGTAGTAGTACTCTCCCTCACTTCCCCGCGGCCGATGCCAGATGCGTTCGCCCCACGGCCCCTTGTAGTCCGTGGGCTGATCGCGCCAGATGAACCAGTTGCGTTTGGGGCTCGAAGGTCCGGACTGAGCTTCGATGAACCAAGGGTGGCGGTTCGAGCAGTGATTGAGCACCAGGTCGATGACGACGCGGATGCCCCGCCGATGTGCTTCCTTCATCAGCCGCGCAAAGTCCTCGCGTGTGCCATAGTCGGGCTCGATGTCCGTGTAGTCGGTGATGTCGTAGCCGTGATAGCTGGGCGATGGGCAGATGGGCATGAGCCAGAGGGCCGTGATGCCCAGATCGGTCTTCGTTTCGGGGTTGCCATCATTGAGATAGTCGAGCTTCTCGATGAGCCCCTGAATGTCGCCGATGCCGTCGTTGGCAAGCGGGCCAGTGCGAGAATCGTTGAAGGACCGTACGAAGATTTCGTAAAAGATGGCCGTGTCCCACCACCCCGAAGCACCCGGCCGACGGGCGTTGATCTCGGCGGCGCTGTTGGCGGGTGCCGGATTCGTCGTTGCCTGGCCGGATGCGTTCGCAGTGAGGACCGCGGCCAAGGCGAGGAGACTGGCAGATGCACGCCGCGGCATGGAGGTAGGCATGGCACGAGCGTAGCGGTCGATCGCATCAGGACACTGCGTGACCTGCAATAACCTCCCAATTGCGAAGGTGAGAGTTTCGCCGAATGGGACTTGGCCGCTCCTAGAGTGTCGCAGCAGGTTCCCGGTGTTCGTTCCTGGAAAGTGGAAGGCAGGCAGGTGCCGTTACTGTTGGAACCTCCCTCGTGCCGCGGGCGCGGGGTTGTTGTGTCGCAGTTGGAGCCCCACATGCTGTATGCGTTCCCCGGTCAACCTGGTGCCAAGATTCAGTTCAAGCCTCGCTACGACAACTTCATCGGCGGCAAGTTCGTTGCCCCGGTGAAGGGTCAGTACTTCGATGTCATCACACCCGTCAGCGGCAAGGTCTACACCCAGGCCGCTCGCTCGGGGGCCGAGGACATTGAACTCGCACTCGACGCCGCTCACGCCGCGGCGGACTCCTGGGGCAAAACCGCACCCGCCGATCGTGCCAATCTCCTCCTCAAGATCGCCGATCGCATCGATGCCAATCTCGAACTGCTCGCCTACGCCGAGACCGTCGATAACGGCAAGCCGATGCGCGAGACGCTCAACGCCGATATCCCTCTGGCCTCCGATCACTTCCGCTACTTCGCCGGCTGCGTGCGTGCTCAGGAAGGCGCGATCTCCGATCTTGATGCCAACACCGTGGCGTATCACTTCCACGAACCGCTGGGCGTGGTGGGGCAGATTATTCCCTGGAACTTCCCGATTCTGATGGCCGCGTGGAAACTCGCGCCGGCGCTTGCCGCGGGCAACTGCGTGGTGCTCAAGCCCGCCGAGTCCACTCCCATCAGCATCCTCGTGCTCGCCGAGATGATTGCGGATCTGCTCCCCGCAGGCGTGCTGAACATCGTCAACGGCTTCGGTCGCGAGGCGGGCATGCCGCTGGCCACGTCCAAGCGCATCGCCAAGATCGCCTTTACCGGTTCGACTTCGACAGGTCGCGTCATCGCCCAGGCCGCGGCGAACAACCTCATTCCCGCCACGCTCGAACTGGGCGGCAAGTCGCCCAACGTCTTCTTCGCCGACATCGCCGATGCTGATGACTCCTACTTCGACAAGGCCATCGAGGGCCTCGTGCTCTTTGCCTTCAATCAAGGTGAAGTCTGCACCTGTCCTTCGCGTGCCCTGATTCAGGAATCAATCTACGACCGCTTCATGGAGCGGTGCCTTGGCCGCATCGCGGCGATCAAGCAGGGCAACCCGCTCGATACAGAGACGATGATCGGCGCGCAGGCCTCCAAGGAGCAGATGACCAAGATCATGTCGTACCTTGATCTTGGCCGTCAGGAAGGTGCCAAGGTGCTCTGCGGCGGTGCGCAGGCGAGCATGAGCGCGGACCTCGCGGGCGGCTATTACATCCAGCCGACGGTCTTCAAGGGCCACAACAAGATGCGCATCTTCCAGGAAGAGATCTTCGGCCCAGTGCTTGCGGTCACGACCTTCAAGGATGAGAAGGAAGCCCTCGCGCTGGCCAACGACACGCTGTATGGGCTGGGCGCTGGTGTGTGGAGCCGCAACGGCAATGTGGCGTATCGCATGGGTCGCGCCATCAAGGCCGGGCG
>JBILUL010000242.1:0-5429 GCA_044371005.1 Phycisphaerales bacterium
GGGAGAGATCAATCAGTCGCGTGATGTGGTAGCGGAACTGGGCAACCTGCCGCTCTACGCGGGCTACTGGTGGGACGCGGCCTTGGAGCTCTACCACGTCCGCCATCGCGTCTACGACCCGCGCCTGGGCCGCTGGCTGCAACGCGACCCGCTCGGATACGCGGCAGGCAGCAACCTCTACAGCTACGTGATGAACCAGCCGGGGAGGTTTGTGGATCCGCTGGGGCTGAGGTGGGCGCAGGCCCAAGATGGCACGCCAGGGCGACCGAGCCCAACGGCAGTTGTTCCGGCGGGGGTTCTCCGGCAGACCAATACGAGGTGCGAAGGGGCGATGATGGTCAACGCACCATCATCGTCACACACACTGTTGAGACCGAATCGTGGTTCACTCACGCGTTGAGTCCGGTGAGCTATGTAAAGCAGCTATTGGGTGGGCAACCTATCAGGTTTGCCCCGTCGGAAACATCGACAACGCGTGAGTATCAAGTTGACCAGACCCTACCGATGGGGCTGACGGGACTCGAGTTCCTGCGGTATCTAGACACTGGGACACTTCCGCCGGCAGTGTCTGAATCTCAGCTCGCGTGGATAAGCGCCATGAGGGAGATGGTCGATACCGGCCTCCAGGAGATCAAGGGAAACGTTCAGGGAAGCGTAGTGTCCGGCGTGGGAATGGTGGCAGGTGCTGCCTTCGGAGTCGGGAGGGTCGCAAGTCAGGCCAGCGAGGCAGCATCCGGACTAGGTTGGATCCGACCGCCAGGATGGCGTCTGCCGAAAAACGGAAAGTGGGAAGGAACACCCGGCCATTCGAATTTCTTTCCGGAGGATGCTGCAAGACTGGGGCTGAAGGAGGGGGAAGCCGTACCATTCAAGTGCGGAAAGCCTGACTTCACGAAGTGGTCCCAGGGAACATATGTGGCTGAATCACCGCTGACGGGATTTCACGCACAGGATCAAGCGATCATGAAACGCACTTTGGCCAAGCAGCAAGGCGGCTCGATCAACGACGTTGAAACTAGGCTCAAGAACCTCAACCTCGTTTTGCATCATTCCGGCGAGAATGAATTTCAGTTGGTTCCGCAAGTACTGCACAGTCAGATTCGCGCAACTGGATCAGCATTTGAACTTCGCCAGGGGGTAAAGTAGTGTCCGTCAGTTACTCAGAGCTCTTTGCGGTGTTTGGAAGAGCCGCTTCAATCTATGAAGCGGCAGAACCTGTGCCATTTCCTCCAAGCGAGCTAGCCCAAATCGAGAGAGATTACCACCTCAGTTTGCCAGAGGAGTACAAAGATTTTGCTGTCGAGATCGGGGGGTGCAGGTTGATTGATGCTCAAGATTGCCACGGAGCGGCGTTTCCATGGATTGATTCGGTTCCACATCACATTTCTGGCGGTATGCACTTGAGCCCGCTCGAGATACTGTTTGGATCAGAAATCGCGTGTCATGAACCAGACCGTTTGAACTGGAACATTCGGACTTTTCTCGGTTGCATGCCGCGGAGCATCGTGCCGATCGGTAGCTGCGGAGGAAACAACCTCCTGTGTATCGGGGTCAATGGGATCAGTCGTGGCAAAGTGTACTACTGGGATGCAGAGATGGAGCCCCTTAGCGAATCTGATTACATCGCAGATTATGGCACCAAGCCGCCGAGCAACTATGAGTGGTCTAATGTTCATTTGGTGGCCCATTCATTTCGGCAATTTGTATCGAGTATCACATTCTTCCAGTTCTAGCGGTCCGTCGAGCATCCTGCCATCTCGAGTACAGTAAAAGGGCGAGCAGGGCAGAAGTGCTCCGTTTGTTCCATCGCCCAATCGTGATGCAGAAGCGGTGATTGGCGTGTGGTAGTCGATGCCGAGTGGCTCCCCGGCAAAGGTGGTTTACCTCACCCGAAAGGATGCCTTTGGATTGCTGCATCATTCGGACCGAGGCGTTCAATACACAAGCAGTGCCTATCGGCAACTACTCGACCTGCACGGTGTTCGCACGAGCATGAGTCGAGCGGGCAAATGCCACGACAATGCGCCGGTCGAGTCGTTCTGGGGCAAGCTCAAGACCGAGATGATGCACCATTGCTGCTTCGCGACCAAGCAGAAGGCGAGGTGAGCAGTGTTCGAGTACATCGAGATGTAGTATGATCGCACGCGACTGGACGCGTCGCTGGGCTGCGTCAGTCCCGAGCAGTTCGAGTTGAGTCAGAACCGTTGGTCGCTTTCGGCTAACGGGATGCGGTAGAGGCCAGTTGAAAGTGCAATGGGAATCTCACAGAACAGGAGAGCTACCCAAGTTTCCTCCTCGTGCCGGAGCATCATGAAATGAGCGGTCTCTATTTTGCCGAATCTAAGCCCGGTGAGGCTCGATCTGTCGTATTCGCCGAGGGCGAGGATGCGGTTTCCATTCTTTCGCATATGAGGTCGGAGTCGCGTGGTTGGGGTAAATCTGTGATTGCGCTGGAGAGTGATTCAGACGCCGAGTGGCTGGAAGTCACAGACGCGCTCTGCATGGTCAGTTCATTCCTGATTCTGAACAGCCGCGCGCAGCAAGTGATGGCTCCGGTGGACCGGTCAGGTGCCATCGAGTGGATTCCGGCTCAGTACTGCGGACAGCAATGGTGGGCGGCACATGTTTGGGGCGTCGTCAACGCGGTGAACGAAGAACAGAGTGTTTTTCGCCGCGCGGCGTCTGGAAAGGTGATGGCGGTAGATCGACTCATTTTGAACGCGTCCCGGGTACCCAATCGGTGCGCCTTCAGGCTGGGAAACGGGTTGGAGACATTTGCACCTGTCGTCACGGCCGCATTTCGGGAAACATGGTTGTCCTCGGGACTTTCCGGTCTCAGTTTTCTGCCGATAGCAAGCCAGTGAATGAGTCCGCCGTGTTTGCACGGCTTGGGTCCCCGTGTTCGCGCCGGATCTTGCGGGAGCGATCAACGAGCCGCGTGATGTGGAGGGTGAGCTTGGCAACCAGCCGCTCGACGGCGGCTACTGGTGGGACGCGGCCCTGCAGCTCTACCACGTCCGCCACCGCGTCTACGACCCGCGCCTGGGCCGCTGGCTGCAACGCGACCCGCGCGGCTACGCGGCAGGCAGCAACCTCTACAGCTAGGGATGAACCAGCCGGGAAGGTTGGTGGATCCGCTGGGGCTCAGGTTGGAGGAGTACTCAACGACCTTGTTGAACAGCGACTCGGTGCTGGATCAGGTTGTCGGCTGGGGGGTTGGACTCGCTGGTGGTGCGGCGGAGGGGGCGGTGAATGAGCGACTCAATTGTCCGTGCCACCTCGCGTGAGCCCAATGCGGCACAAGATCAGCGGGGATTGGCATCATCTGTCTCATCATCCGTGAGTTGCACCATCGTGACCTCACAAACGCGTCAGAGTCAGAACGTTTTCGGGAGAGGCTCTACGCTTGTCGCCCGCCCTCTTCAAAGGGCTTGCTCGCTCGTTGGCCACGCCGGTGTCTTAGCAGCCATTCTCCCAGTGGAAGAAGAAGTCGGCGATATCGGCACCGTCAACGCCGCCATCGAGGTTGAAGTCTGCGGGGCAGCCGGGAGTGTTCTCGATCCATAGCATGGCCGGCGCACTCGTCGTCGCCGCGTTCGGGTTACAGCCGCCTCGGACTTGGACGTCGTAGAAGCCCATGTTGGCCGTCCCCACACTGCCCAGGAACAACTCGGGATTGATCTCGCCAGGGATCGGTACACCGTTGCGCCGCCACTGGTACGCGAATGGACCGGTGCCGGTGGTTGTCACCGTGAATGTCACGTCGGTTCCGGGCGCAACGCTCTGGCTCTGAGGCTGCAGCGCAAATCCGATGGAAGCTCCGGTGTTCAGCAGCACCGAGACGTTGTTGCCCCAGTAGTTGGCCAGGACCAGGTCAGGGCGGCCATCGCGATTGAAATCGCCGGCGGCGATGCCGAACGGTCGGTCGCCCTCGGGGAATGCCGCGGGCGCGGCGAAGGACCCGTTGCCGTTGCCCAGCAGCACGGTGGCGGCGGAGGGCACGTGGTTGGCAATGGCCAGGTCGGGCCGGCCGTCACCGTTGAGATCCGTGATGGCGACTGAGGTCGGCCAGGCGCCGCAGGGGTAGTTGATGGCTGGGGCAAAGGCACCGCTCCCCAGGCCCATCAGGACCGAGACGTTGGCGCTGTCCTGATTGGTGATGACGATGTCGGGGATGCCGTCGGCATTGAGATCATCAGCCGCGAGATTCGTCGGGTTGGTGCCTGCGGAATAGGCCTGTGCGGCGGCGAAGGTGCCGTTGCCGCTCGCGAGAAAGACCGATGCGCCGCCGGAGTTCACAACGACCAGATCCGGGCGGCCATCAGCATTGAGGTCACGTGCCGCGATGGCTTGCGGGTTGGTGCCGGCGGGCAGCAGCAACGCGGGGCCGAAGGTGCCGTTGCCGAGGTTGAGCATGACGACGACCTGGTTGTCGTTGCGGGTCAGCGCCAGATCGGGGCGGCTGTCGGCGTTGAAGTCGGCGGTAGCGATGGCGATGCCTCCTCCGCCGCCGGAGGAACCGATGGTCGAGGCGGGTGAGAAGGTGCCGTCACCCTGGCCGAGCAGGATGGTGGCCGGTGTACCGAAGTTGGCGGTGACCAGATCGGGGAAGCCATCACCGTTGAAATCGGCCACTGCCGCGGCGGAGGGGCGGAAGCCAGCGGGGTACTGCACGGCGGGCTGGAAGGTGCCGTCGCCGCTGCCGAGCATGACCGAGAGGTCGCCGCTGGCTCCGTTGGAGATGACTACATCGGGCAGGTCGTCGCCGTTCAGGTCAGCAGTCGCCGCGGCATACGGGTTGGTGCCTGCAGCGGAGAACGCGGGGGCTGCGAAGGATGCGGGGCAACTGGATGGGGATGGCGGCGATGCCGAGGTGACGGCCAGCAGTGTCGAGATGCTCGTGGTGACATTGGTTCCACCACCGCACGCGGGGCTGATGGCTTGCACGTCGTACCACGCCACGTCGCTCCCGCGCACGGGGTTGATCGTCAGCGTGCTCGTGGTCGCCCCGGCAATGTTGTCCCCGTCGACGATCGGCGTGCCGTTGCGGCGCCATTGGTAGGTCGGGCTGGCTCCCCGGAAGTCAGCAGTCGAGGTGAACGATGCGGTCCCGCCGACCTCGACAACCTGCCCAACAACGGGCTGTTGAGTGAACACAGGAGGCGGAGCGCTTCCAGGGATCGTCGCATTCAGTAGTATCGAGCCGTTGCTGGAGGTCGCCACCGCGAGATCGGGCCGACCGTCGGCGTTCAGATCGCCGATGGCGAGGGAGAAGGGATTGTTGCCCGCCAAGGAGTTCACCGCACTGGCAAAGGTGCCGTTGCCGTTGCCCAGCAGTATCGAGACGTAGTTGCTGTTGGCGTTCGCCACCGCGAGGTCGGGCCGACCGTCGGCGTTGAGGTCGCCGATGGCCACGGATCGGGGACTGA
>JBILUL010000243.1:0-5425 GCA_044371005.1 Phycisphaerales bacterium
TGGCGCATCCACCACGACTGCCGCGGCACTCACGGGCGTCGCCGCGAGAGAGGCCCGCTCCACACCGATTTCCACCGGCGAATCCAGCGGCTCGCTCAGGTCGCCACTCACCTGCAGGAGTGCGCCTTCGGAAACACCACCGGATGCGAGGATCACGCGGTTGCCACCGCCCTGCGCCAGAAACTCGCCGACCTGTGAACCCACCTTCCACGCGGCGAGGGCCGTGCCGACCGCCGCGTGAATCATGAGCGAGATGAGCAGACACTGCGCCAGCAGACTCAGCTTCCAGAACTGGCTGCGGAACTTCGCATGGCGCATCAGCAGGACCAGCGCCAGCAGCGGAAGCAGCAGCATCAACCACGGCAGGCACTCTCGCAGCAGGTCGAGCAGCGCGGCCATCGCCGCGGCATGGTCCGTGCGACCGAAGACCTCACGTGAGCTCGACACCCACAACCCGTAATCGACGGCATCAGTCTCATCGTCGCGCGGCGTGGCCTCATGTGGTGGCCGGCTCGAACTGAAGGCGAGCCGGAATCCATCCATGCTCAGACCCGGATCCAGCTCATTCGCGGCCGAGTTGATGGCAGTGCCGAGCGATTCCGGTGCAGCCAGTTCGCCCGCGAGCATGCGAGCGCGATAGAGATCGAATCCACCGGCACCTTCGGGTCGGTCGGAAGCAAAGTAGAGAAAGTCGCCAGCGGGGCTCACACATGGTGAACCTTCATCGAAGGGGGTATTGATCGCCGCGAGCGGCACGGGCTTCTGAGTGTCCGACCCATCTCTCGCGACGCGGTACAGGTCGTAATCGTGGCGATCTCGCGACTGGCGCAGGGTGGCGGTCCAGGCATCGCGCTGTCGCTGCGGTTCGCCGGGCCGCAGGCGATTGGAGGAAAAGTAGAGCACGCTGCCATCGAGCGAGAGTGCGGGGCCGTATTCGTTCTGATCGGAGTTGACGGACGGGCCCAGATTCTCGGGTTCGTGCCAACCTGTGCCATCTGCATGCGCCACCCAGAGGTCAAAGCCGCCCTGGCCGCCGGGGCGATCGGAATAGAAATAGAGTGAAGCCCCATCGGGACTCAACTCCGGCCCCAGTTCATCGTTGGGTGAGTTGATGCCCTGCATCGGCAGCGGTGCAGACCACCCCTGGGTGGTCCAGCGGCTCTCGAACAAGTCGGCGTTGGCGCCGGGCTTGCCTCGGACGAAGACCATGCGAGTGCCATCAGCACTCAGACGCGGCTCGTACTCATCGGCGGAGGTGTTGAGTGCCCCGGGCACTTCACGCGGCGGCTGCCAGAGGATCGTGCGCAGCGGCGCATCGACCGCCGCAGCGACGATGCGATCGCCATCGGTATAGGTGCTGGTACGGCGCACCTGCCAGGCGTATGCAGCGATGGCGCTCAGCACGAGCGCAGCGGCGGAGGCACCGATGATGATCTTGGTGGCCGATGACATGGCGTGACTCACTGTCGGTTAGTTGCCGCCGGTTGGAATGGTGGCGAGGTAGGGCTCGGTGATACCCGCGGCTTTGCACAGGTCAAGCACGTGGGCGATGCTGGCGTACGGCGCGGCACGATCGCCTCTGAGATTCACCTTCTGCGCTGGGTTCGCTGCCGTGGCGCTTCGGAGCATCGTGAGCAGCTCCTCGTCGGTGAGGCGTCGCCCCGCGATGACGATGCCGCCGGATGCGTCGACGTTGATGATGATCTCACGCGGCGCGGCGGTGAGCGGACCGGCGATGCGCGTCTGCGGCAGCGCGATCTGCATCTCGCGCTCGGTCTGCTGCAGCGTCGTGGCGATCAGGAAGAAGATGAGCAGATTGAAGAGGACGTCCACCATCGGAACAAAGTCCAGGTGAAGATCGCCCTCGGCTTCGATGTTGCGAATCAGCATGGAGAGTTCCTTCAGGCCGCGCTGGGTGCTGCGTTGATGGCGGGTTCGATGATCGGGAGTGCCGCGGGCGCAGCCGCGTGGATGATGGGCTGAGGTGTCGGCTGGGAGCGAGCGCGATGTGACCACTGGGTGACCGATGCATCGAGCAGCGCCGCCGCGGCGTCGATGCGGCTGAGAATCAGGTGGTACGCGATCATCGTGGGAATCGCCACCGCAAGCCCCGCGGCGGTGGCGGTCCAGGCTTCGTAGATGCCCTGCGCCAGTCGTTCAGTCTTGCCCAGCGAATCGCCGGACGCGGCGACGACCGTGAAGGTTCGGATCATCCCCATGACGGTGCCCAGCAGCCCCAGCATGGTGGCGACCTGGGGCATGACCGAGAGCAGGCGCACACGCCGACGCAGCAGCAGAATCTGGCGATGGCCAGCCTCTTCAATGAGCCGATCGCGCGTCTCTCGGGACTCGTGCGCGGCGTGTGCCGCGGCGACAAGCACCGCTGCGAGCGGGCTCTGATCCCGCTCGCAGCGTTCGAGCGTGGCACGAGGATCATCGCGCATCGAGGCGATCGCTCCGACCAGTTCAGGTGGCGCGACGCGTGCACGGCGCAGCACGATGAACCGCTCGACGATGATGGTGAGGGCCACCAGCGAGCACACGCCGATGGGCACCATGATCCAGCCGCCCTTGAGCACAAGGTCAAAGACGGTGCCGACATCCATGCCGGAAGCGGGTGTGGCACTTGCGAGCGTGGAACCGAGAGTGTGGAGCGTTGCGTGATACATGGGATGCGGACCTCACTTGGTGCGGGTGGATGGCGTGGAGTTGGTGCGGGCCGGAGCATCGCGGCCTGGAAGTGCGGAAGGGCGAGCGGCGGCCGCGGCGTCTCGGGAGGCGCTGGCCCACGTTGAATCGGGGAAGCGCTTCATGACCTGCTCGAACTGTTCGATGCCCTGTGCGTGCTTGTTCTGTTCCACCAGGCAGCGACCGGCTTCGTGGAGGGCCGCCGCGGACCACTGTGGATACTGATAGAGAATGTCGACCTTGAGCAGTTCCGCGACGGCTTCGTCGAGCTTGCCCAGTCCATAGAGGCACTCACCGATCTGGAACTGCGCACGTGCTGCGGTGGCACCGTCGTGACCGGCGATCACGGTGCGGTAGGATGCGATTGCAGCCTCGCGTTTCCCTGCGTTCTCAAGGGCAAATCCAAGGCCGAACGCGGCTCGGAACCATTGGTCGCTGTCTTCGAACAGCTTGCGATGCCTGGCGAAGGCTCGTTCACTGGCGGCCCAGTCGCTGGCCGCCGCGGCGGCTTCGCCGAGCCGGAGCAATGCCGCGGACTGTGTAGGAGGTTGCGTGGCGCGCTCGGCAACGAGCGAGAGGACTTTCACGGCCTGCGAAGCTTGATTGCTGGCCAGAAGCGCTTCACCCAGGGTGATGGCCGCCGAATCTCGCAGCTCACTGTCGGGATACGTCGCTTCAAAGTCGCCAAGTGTCTGCGCAGCCTGCGCCGGCTGGCCCGCTCGCCACTGGCAGACGCCCTTGAGGTACGTGCAACGGGCCTCGAAGGTGCTCTGGGCCTCGCCAGCGGATGCGGCCTTCTGAGCACGCTCGAGCAGTGGGATGGCGCCGGTGAAGTCGTTGGCGGCGATCTTGAGTTGTGCGAGTTCCAGCGCGGCGTGTGATTCGATGCGGGGCTCCAGCTGCATGTTCAGCACCGCGAGGTAGGCATCGGCAGCACGCGCCGGGTTTTTGGTCTGTGAAAGGATCCACGCGTGTTCGTATGCCGCGGCTGCGGCGAGTGCGGGTTCGAGGGTCGCCGGATCTGCTGCGAGTGCATCGAAGGCCTTGAGTGCTTCATCGAGCTTGCCGAGGCGGCTGAGCGCGATGGCGTGCTGGGTGCGGGCCTGATGCAGGCGCGGGTGGCTGGGATTGGCCTTGATGAACGCGGCACACGACGCGGCGGCTTTGGCGTATTCACCCTGCCCGAGCAGCAGTATGACGCGATCGAGCGCCGCGAGGCTGGCACTCTCGTCGCTGCCCGGAGCAGCGGCAATCTGTTCGAGGTAGGCCGCGGCGTCGCTCGTGCGTCCCTGCGCGGAAGCGATCGCTGCCAGGTGCCGCAGCGCATGCTGCCGGAATCGCGGCGAGGAGACGTTGGCTTCGAGGGCGAGCGTGCGTTCAAACGCGAGCCGCGCCTCTTTCGGGCGGGAGAGCTCGATGAGAGCCTGTCCTCGCTCGAAAGTGGCTTGGATCGCTGCATCGCTTGGTGAATCGGTGACGGCGATGGTGTCGAAGACGGTGACGGCCTCTTCAAGCCGCTTCAGCCGCACGAGCGCGAGGCCGAGTTTGAGCCGCGATGGGTCCGCGTCGGCTCCGGCTCCGTTCACGGCCGCGCTGAACCAGCGGTGAGCGGTTGCCCAGTCAGAGGCGCTGAAAGCGAGTTCTCCAAGACACGTGCACGCGGCACGGATGAGCGCCGGGTCGTTGGCCCCGGGCTGCTCAACGAGCGGAGCCAACGCTGCGGCGGCTTCGGCACCTCTGTCCAGCTGGGCAAGGCACAGACCTCGACGAACCTGAGCACGCCAGATCTGCGCGTGATCCGGCGCAACCCGAATGAAGTTCGTGTACGCGGCGTGCGCCGCCTCGTGCGCCCGAAGCAGGTAGTGGTTCTCTGCGATGAGCAGCAACGCATCAGCTTTGGCGGCGACGGTGGAGTCCGCGGCGTTGAGGCATGCGGTGCACGCCTCGATGCTCTGCTGATACTTGCCGGCACGATGCAATGCAGCGGCGAGCGCGAGCCGGGCACGCGAGGCTGCGGGCGAATCGCTCGCGGCGACGGTTTCACACAACGCCGCGGCATCCTGATGGTTGCCCATGGCGGTGAGTGCCGCGGCTTGTTCGAGGAGAAGTTCAGCGTGGAGCGGGCTCTTGGGCGATGCAGCGGCTGCATCGCGGAATGTGGCGAGGGCTTCGGCAGGTCGATTGAGCTTGAGCAGGCATCGGCCGCTCCAGAATGCAGCCTCATCGGAATGACGTGAGTCTTCGATCCCTTTGAGAAGTTGGAGCGCTGTGTCATATTGGGCAGCATCGAAGTGGCACCGCGCCATCTCGATGCCGATGGCACCTTCAACAGAGTTCCCGGGTGTCTTGCTGCTGAGTTTGGTCAGCAGTTCCAGGGCCTTTGCGGCGTCGCCGCCTGCACGGAGCAGCTGTGCGGATCCGAGCACCGCTTCTGTTTCGAGTTCGCCTTCGGCGTGTTCCGCAGCCATTGCGTAGAGCGTCTGGGCGGTGCGTGCATCGCCCAGGCGGTGGCGGCACTGCGCTTCGAGCAGTGTGGCGTGACCGAACAGCGGGCTCTCGCGGTGGCCCTCGCGCCAGCGCGCCAGCCGCTTGACGGCGGCTTCGCGATCGCCCTCTGCGGATTCGCACAGCGCGAGCAGATACTCAACACGTTCGGCGGAAGCACTCGATGGCCACCGAGTGAGTGCATCGGCGAGCGTGGTGCGAGCGGCGGTCACCTGGCCGGCTGCGTACTGGG
>JBILUL010000094.1:0-18768 GCA_044371005.1 Phycisphaerales bacterium
ATTGGAGTACTCGTCGCCCAGATGGACAGATCGCACAAAGGGCGATGCCACGGCGCGCGATACCACTGTGGCCAACTGCCACAGTGGCGATTCGCTCGCTTTTCCTTGCTTACGGCTTGATCGTCGCGCTGGCGTCTTCGACGAAGCTGGAGTTGACGGTACGGGTTGAGCCGTTGGGGCCTTCGACCAGCAGGGCCACCTTCACGGTGCGCTTGGGCAGTTGCATCGACCCTTCGCGCTTGGCGACCTTCACCACCACGCTGTCACCTTGCACGCTGGCCTGGTAGGTAGTCAGTGCAAACTCACCCTTCTGGTAGCCGTAGCCCTCGCCCGCATCTTCGTAGAGCGTGCCGGTCGCCTGGCCCTTGTCATCCAGCGCGATCGTGAGCGTGAGCTCCTCGAGGGGCTTGCTGTCGACGTGCTGCACAATCGGGCCACTGGGGACGATCGAGCCGCCCTTGATGAGGATGCGGGGAAGGTCCTGATCTGCAGGAGCTGAGAAGGTGCGCCAGATGCCCTTGGGCGTCACGCTCGTGCGGGTGCGATCGGGCACCACCTGCGTCTGCACCAGCAGCGCATCGCCGAGCAGGAACGAATCATCTTCGCTGCGGAGCGCAGGGTCGCGAGGATCAGCAAAGAAGGTCGGGCGTGCAATCGGCAGACCGTTCACGCTGGCTTCGTGGAAGAGCGTGTAGTAGTACGGCAACAGCACATAGCGCATCTCGAGCGCTGCACGCGAAGTGGCTTCAACCGCCGGACCGAAGGCCCAGGGCTCCTTGTTGATGTTCTCCTTGCCCGTGTGTCCACGCGCGAAGGGGAAGAGCGCACCAAAGCCCATCCATCGCGCGAACATCGGGCCGTCGCCGTTACCGGCAAAGCCGCCGATGTCGGGGCCGATGAAGGGCTGGCCGGAAAGACCGACATTGAGCACCATCGGAATGGAAGTTTCAACGTGGTACCAGTTCGCAGTGTTGTCACCCGTCCACGTCGCGCCATAGCGCTGGCCACCGATGTAGTTGGCGCGGCTCAGCACGAACGGACGCTTGTCGGGATTGATGGCCGCAATTCCCTCAAGCGAGCCCTTGATCATCTGCATGCCGTAGACGTTGTGATACCGCGCATGATCGCCCGCGGCCTTCTCACCCTGCGGCTTGCCGTTGGGACCAACCATCGCCGGGTCACCCGCATGGCGATTGTCCTCGGGCATCGTCTTGCTCTTGACATTGAAGACCGCTGGCTCATTCATGTCGTTCCAGACACCATCGATGCCCTGCGCCATGAAGTCCTTGTACAAACCCGCCCACCACTGCCGCACCGTGGGGCTCGTGTAATCGGGGAAGTAGCACCAGCCCGGCCAGACTTCACCTTCATACACGCTGCCATCGGCGCGCGTCACATAGACATTCTTCGACTTGCCATCATCACGGATCGCCACGTAGTTGGCAATCTCCTTCGCGCGGGCATCCTTGAGCGCCTGCGGCTCCTTGTCGCGCACTTCCTGCGGCGGATCGTTGGGCGAACGATCATCGCGGCTCTTGAGACCCGGATCGATCATGTAGACCGTCTTGTACCCTTGTGCGTGCAGATCGGCATTCAGCTTCGCCGGATCTGGGAAGTGGCCACGATCGAACGTGAAGACTCGGAAGCCTTCCATGTAATCAATGTCGAACCAGATGATGTCGCAGGGAATCTTGCGATCGCGGAACTCCTTGGCCACCTCACGCACGCGGCTCTCAGGAAAGTACGAATACCGACACTGGTGATAGCCAATCGCCCACTTGGGCGGCATCGCCATCTTGCCCGTCAAGTTCGCCAACTCCTTGAGCACTTCCTGCGGCGAAGCCTTGTCGATCACAATGACCGGGAACGCAGGTCCATCGGCAATGAAGCGAATCTCATTCGCATCGCTCGCGGCAGTATCCACCGTACACCGATACGTCGTATCCGCCAGCACACCAAAGGCCGTTCCATCAGGCCGAACCGCCAGCACCCACGGGTGCGACTGATAGAGACTCTTGGCCTCATCGCCGTAGCCATAGGCATCGGTGTTCCAGGTCGTCACACTGCGACCGTTGCGAAGCAGCTGTCCCGCGACTTCACCGGTGCCGTAGAGCGAAGTGCCGGGCGTGATGGTGATGCGTGCGCTGTGCTTGCCGCCGAAGGTGCCAAAGACGGGCTTGACGGCGGGGTCGCTCTTGAGTGCCGCGGCGCTGGCGGGTTCAGCGAGGAGTGCGTAGGAGGGGTGAGCGTTGTCCTTCGCCGCGGCATCGGCGAAGAAGCGTGCGACGCCGGCGGAGAACTCCTGGCCGACGCTCGGGCCCGCCGCGGCGGTCCACGCGGCCATCACGGCGCCATCATCGCTGACTCGCGCGAAGGAGTTGGAGACGGTGACAGCGGAGCCGGCCACCATGAGAAGCAGCGCAGCGGAAGAGGAAGCAAGAATGCGACGCCAGCGAGCATGCACCATGAGAAATCTCCTGTCGGATTGAGCGAGCAAAACGAGCGTGGACAGCGTAGGTGGGAATGAAGCGGGCGAGTGTGTTCAAGGGGCGTGCGGGCTCGCCGCGGCGATGCCGGGGAGAAACAGTCTCAGGTTCTTTCGGGGAAATCCCGCAGTTCTGAACGCTCTTGTAACGGTTTCAAGGGTTTGGATGAGCGGAATGGTGCTCTGGAGAAGCGAAGCGGTGTGAAATGTCTTTTGTTGTGAAGCGCGGTCGCGCATACTAACGAATGACTCTGGCCGCGTCGTTCAGACGGGCCGAACAACTATGGGTGAGGCACCTTCATGTGCCGCCCAAACAGCGGTCCGATAAGCCCTCCAGTGTTTGGGGAGGGGGTCGGGTGGCTGAGCATGGTTTGCGAATCTCGGGGTGGCAGTCTGCCGCCTGGTGTTACAGGGAGTGTTTCATGTCGCGACGGATGAACAGTGTGTGTGGGATGCGAGTGCGGGGTCGGGTTGGGGTGACCGGGCTGATGCTCGCCGCGGCGGGCGCGGCGTGTGTGCTTCCCGGCGCGGCGTTCGCCGCGGATGAGAATCCGGCGCCGACGCTGCAGTGGTTTGAGACTCCCTGGACAGTGATGGAGCGGCGGATGGTGGATGTGTTCATCAACGGCTACGGATCGGTGTGGCTGCCGCCGCCGAGCCGCGCGTATGTGTGGCCGGGGAGTGCGAATCAGAACTCGACGAGCGCGGGCTACGACGCGTTTGATCGGTTCAACCTCGGCACACCCACCGCGCAGACGGCGTTTGGCACCGAGCAGTACTTTGGCGCGATGGTGGATGAGTACCACCGTGCGGGCGTCGAGGTCTACATTGACACGATTCTGAATCACAACTCGGGTCGCCAGACCGGTGCGGGCTTCATGCAGGATGGCGGCTACCCGGGCTTCACGATGAACCCGCCAACGCCGATGCGCGACAAGCTGCCCACGGACAACTGGGGCGACTTCCACGGCGGCATCTCAACGGGCTACTACCAGTCCGAGGCTCCGCAGAGCATCCGGTACTGCCTGCTTCAGGGCGATCTGGTGGCACTGGTCGACATCGATCAGGGCTCGAACAATCTGTTCATTCGCCAGCCCACGGTTGCGGGCAACCCGCAGAACATTCCGGGCGGCACGTACTTCAATCGTCCCGACCCCAACAACGCGCGTTTCTATCCTGATGCGGCACTGGGGACCGATGCTCCGGTGAACAACCCGGGCATGTGGTTTGCCGGTGCACTGAATACGGGAATCTTCGCCGCGCCCTGTGATGTACCGTGGCGGAACGAGACTCCCAGCTCCTTCAGTTTCGGTCGCTTCAACACGGCCAATCCGATGGCGGGCGATCCGGTGCCTGAGAATGCAACGGGCTACACGATGCGCTGGGTGCAGTGGATGATGGACGTGCAGAAGGTGGACGGATTCCGTCTCGATGCCGTCAAGCATGTGCCCAGCTGGTACTGGGATTCGTTCTTTGACTCTGTGACGCACCAGCGTCGTATGACGCCGGATGGTCGGCAGGTGAACCCGGTCGTCTTCGGCGAGTGCGTCGAAGGCAACGACTTCTGCTTTGATCGGTATGTCCGCAAGCCCAACGGCCGCACCAATGGCCGCCTCGCGGCGGGCGATGCGTTCGCCAATCGCGATGTGCTTGACCTTACGGGCGCAGGTCGCCTTCGCAACAACGTTGGCGCGGGCGGCCCGGACAATCTGGGCGCGGTGCTCAACGACCACATCGACAACACCGACGACGGGTTCAACAACGGCACCGTCGGCTTCAATCACATCTGGAGCCACGACAACGGAACCACGGGCACCGGTGCCGTGCTCGCGCCCATCCCCACTGCACGTCAGCAGGGCTGGTACATGCATGCGTACCTGCTCTTCCGTCCGGGTCCTTCGATCGTCTTCTACAACGGCCGCGGCGTCAATCGCACCGGCCCGGGCTTCTATCCCAAGCAGGGCGTGCCAGTGGCACTCGGCCAGGATGGAAGCAGCACCGCGCTCGAAGCGGCGATCACCAATCTCGTTCAACTCTCCAACCAGTTCGGACGCGGCGAGTTCACGCCCCGCTGGCAGGATGGCGACACCCTGGTCTTCGAACGTCGCACCCGCAGCGGTGCGACCTATTCGGGCAACTGCATCGTGGGTCTCAACGATCGCTACGACGGAGGCTTTGACACGCGCACCATCTCGACGAGCTTCCCGCAGGGCACGCGGCTCATCGAAATGACCGGCAACGC
Source organism: Phycisphaerales bacterium (assembly GCA_044371005.1). Taxonomy (GTDB): domain Bacteria; phylum Planctomycetota; class Phycisphaerae; order Phycisphaerales; family UBA1924; genus UBA2402. Next base: position 4,728 of record JBILUL010000094.1, read on the forward strand.
CGCCAACGCCACAGTTGATCCCAACAACGACATCCTTGATGTGATCACCGTGGGTGCCGGCGGCTCGGTCACGCTGCGGGTTCCCCGCAATCTCAACGCCAACGGCGTGGAGCACAACAAGGGCTTCGTGGTGTACGCTCCGGCCATTCCGTCGGGCACCCTGTCGATCAGCAACATCGCATCCACGCTCCCCGCCGACCCGGCTTCCACTCCGGCCTTCCGTCGCCGGCTCAATGCCATCCCCGTCGTCACCGCGAACAGCTTTGATGTTCAGCTGACGACGACCAAGGGTGACGCCGGAGCTCCCAACAACGACAACGCCGATGACAATGCGGTCTTCCGCATCAACGAAGGCTACAGCGATTTCAACGGCAACGGCGTCGTGGACATCGACTACACCAATGCAGTCGTTCCCGGATACGAGCAGTTCGTGACGCAGCGTGCACCTCTTGCCGGCACCACCAACACCCAGGGCCTCTATCGCCAGACCATCGATGCCACGCGCCTTGAGGAAGGCGTGAACTACGTGAGCGTCGTGGCCTTCCGGAAGCGCAACTCGATCGAAGGTCCGCTCTTCCGCGACTTCCGAACGGCCGTCTATGTCGACCGTCTCGCACCGACGGTCTCGCTTACGAGCCCCTGCCCGCTGCCCGAAGGCACCACCTCCTTCAACTTCAGCGTCACCACCTCCGACCGCACGGTGACCAAGGTACACCTGATCCCCAACCCGCCATCGGTCGCCGATCCGCTGACGCTGGCCAATACCGGCAATCAGGCAGGACGCCTTGACCGCTGGCAGTATGTGGCTCCCGCTTCAGGACTCGTCCCGGGCGTCAACCAGTTGCTGGTGATTGCCTTCGAAGAGAGTGGGCGAGGCAGCTATCAGTACATTGATTGCCGCGTCGGGCCGGCGGCCTGCCCCGCCGACTTCAACCAGGATGGCGGCATTGATGGCTCGGACATCGCCGCGTTCTTCGAGGCGTGGGAAGCGGGCGACACGCTCGCCGACGTGAACGAAGACGGCGGCGTCGATGGCAGCGACATCGCCTCGTTCTTCCTGGTCTGGGAAGCTGGCGGCTGCTGAGCCAGCCTCCGACGGACTTGATCCGATTCATGCAAGGGACGCACCGCAAGGTGCGTCCCTTTTTCGTTGGTTCTGGCCCAGCAAAGCCGGTTCGCAGGCCAATCGCGGAGCCTGGACCGCCACGCCACCACCCCTTGCCCATTTGACTCACTATCCTTGGGGCCAATGGCTCCCACCCCCCACGTCGGCTCCTCAGCCTCGCAGGTCCCTCCCGACCGCTCCCACATCGCCACCGAACGGCGCAACCCGCGCACGATGGATCTTCACTCCCTCAGTGTCGAAGCGTGTATCGAGCGGATCAACATCGAAGACCGGCACGCCTTTGATGCCGTCAAGCGTGCCCGCACCCGCATCTCAACCTTCGTGGAAGCGATCGAACCCGGCTTCGTGGCAGGCGGACGACTGATCTACGTCGGTGCCGGCACTTCCGGACGCCTTGGCGTGCTTGATGCCAGCGAAGCGCCCCCGACTTTCCAGGTCCCCCCTGATCGCATCATCGGCATCATCGCCGGCGGCGACAGTTCGCTGCGCAAGAGCAGTGAATCGAAGGAAGATGATGCACAGGGTGCGTGGAGCGAACTCGAAGCACTGAAGCTCACCGACAAGGACACGGTGCTGGCGATCGCCGCGGGAGGCACGACGCCGTACGCGGTGGGTGCACTCGAGTTCTGCAAGACCAAGACCGGCACTTCGAAGCCGACCACGGCACTGCTGTGCTGCACGACCATCGAGCGTCCCCCCCACTGCGATCACCTCATCATGCTGCGGACCGGGCCTGAGGTGCTCACGGGTTCGACGCGGATGAAGGCGGGAACGGCCACCAAGCTCACGCTCAACTTGATCTCCACGACTCTGATGATCCGCTCTGGCCGGGTCTATCAGAATCTCATGGTTGATCTCAAGGCCACCAATCAGAAGCTCCGCGACCGGGCTGCACGGATCATCGCAACGCTGACGGGGCTGAGCCGCGAGGACAGTCTGGCGCTTCTTGACCGCGCCCATGGCGATGTCAAAGTGGCGGTGGTCATGCACGCGCAGCACCTGAGCCCATCGCATGCCGCGGCGACGCTCGCGCAGCACGGCGGGCATCTGGCTCGCGTGCTCGGCGATCAGAAGCCAGCCACGACGGATGAGGATGAGGCCGACGACCACGACTCTGGCGCCGATGGCGAGGAGCAGGAGACGCAGGGATGGTGATCGGTGTTCTGGGTGGCGGACAACTGGGGCGAATGCTCGCGTTGGCGGGGATTCCGCTGGGGCTTTCGTTCCGTTTTTTCGATCCGGCCAGCGAATGTGCCGCGGCAGAGGTCGGACCGCACACGTGCGCCGCGTGGGATGATCACGCAGCGCTCCGCCAGTTTGCCTCGCAGGTTGATGTGGTGACGTTCGAGTTTGAAAACGTCCCTACCGCCACGGTGGAGTTCCTGGCCGCACTCGTGCCAGTGCGTCCGGGAGTCGCGGCATTGCAGCACGGCCAGGACCGGATTGCGGAGAAGGACTTCTTCGTCAAGCACGGACTCTCGGTGCACCCATACCGAGCCGCGGCGAGCCTCGCAGAGTTTGAACGTGCCTTCGCGGAGATCGGTGGTCCGTGCGTTGCCAAGACCAGACGCATGGGCTACGACGGCAAGGGGCAGGCGGTGATTCGGACCGCCGCGGAGATTGCGCCGGCGTGGCAGGCACTCGCAGGCCAGCCACTGCTGGTCGAGGCCTTCGTGGCCTTCGAATCAGAAGCATCGATCATCGGTGTACGCGGCGTTGATGGCGAGATCCGCACGTATCCGATGGCTCGAAACGTCCATCGGGGCGGCATTCTGCGCGTCTCGACGGCACCAGCCGACAATGTGGGCCCGGAACTTGCGAAGGCAGCACACGAGCATGTCCGTGCGGTGCTCAATGCGCTCGACTATGTCGGCGTGCTGGCGATTGAGTTCTTTGTGAGCAACGGGAAGTTGCTGACCAACGAAATGGCGCCGCGGGTTCACAACAGCGGCCACTGGACGATCGAAGGATCGAACGTCAGTCAGTTCGAGAATCATGTGCGTGCGGTGGCCGGATTGCCGCTGGGCGATACGTCGATGCGAGCGGGTCCGTGCGTGATGGTGAACATCATCGGGCAGAGGCCGAATGCCGCGGCATTGCTCGCGGTTCCGGGGCTGCACCTGCACGATTACGCCAAGTCAGCAAAAGCCGGTCGCAAGATCGGGCATGCGACGCTGATGCCGGTGCCACAGGGGTGGGAGCAGATCCCGGCGGTGGCGTCGATTCTGAGTTGAGGGGCGAGGTGCTCGCCGCGTGGTACAGCAAAAAAAACAGCGGTGCCTCTGGGCACCGCTGTGAAGCACTGTTGAAGTTGAAGGCTGCGCGGAACTGGATGGGCTTAGCAGCCGCCGTTGGCCCAGACGAGGAAGAAGAACTCGGCATCGCTGCCATCGACGCCGCCGTCGAGGTTGGCGTCGGCCGCGGGAACACCGGCTTCCCACGCGCCAAAGAACGAGTTCACGTCTGCGCCATCGACGCCGCCGTCGCGATTGAAATCGGCAACGCAACCGATGGTGGGATTGGGAACCGTGGCGTCGCCGACGACCGCACGGGGGAAGTTGGCAGCCGCGGGCTTGAAGAGGCTGAGTGCGGCCGAGCCTGTGGCAGGTGCCACATCGGCCGTGAAGCGGAAGTTGTAAAGCGTGCCCCAGCGCAGCGCGTTGGCGTTGGCATTGGTGCTGTGGGGCGTCGTGCGCCACTTGATGGCGTAGGGGCTGACAGTTGCGGTCCAGTCGGTGCCGTCAAAGGGCTCACCGGAGTGGGCAGGGACATCGTGGAACCCGATGTTGGTGACAGTGGCGCCGGGGGGAAGATCAATCGAGAACTCACCCGCAGCACGATCGCTGTTGACGTTCTGGATGGCGTACTCGTAGTTCCAGGTACCGTTGCCGTTGTTGGTTGCTTTGCTGGCGACCAGGAAGCGACCGGTGAGCGTGGAGCCCGCGGTGACGCCGGCCTCGGGGTAATCGAAGGAGCTGACGGCGACACCCGTGTCGTTGGCTGGCCAGGCATAGATGGCGTGCTGCTGGCGGACGGTGGCACCAGCCCATGCGGGTGCGGTGTAGCTGGCCATGTTCAGTCGCTTGTATGAGGCGTTGTTGAGGCCGTTGCCCCACTGTGCATCATCCTGCGTGACGTAATGGCATTCGCCGAAGTAGAGTGCCCCGGGGTTCTGAGCGGCAATCACATCCGCGGTATTGACCTGGATGCGACGAGCCACTTCGCCCGAGAAGGATGGGGCCGTGAAGGGATAGGGGAACACGCCCGTCGTGGGGTTGACCTGTGAGCGCGGTCCCAGGTTGCCCTGGCTGCCGTTGAGCCCCGAGCCGTACGCATCGGAGCAGTTGGTGCCAAGCTGCGAACCGCCGCCTGGCGGGACATTGCAGGTGCCGCACGCACCGCTGTTGGTGCTGGCAAAGCCATGCTTGAGCCACGACTGGCCCAGCTGTTCGAATCGGCCGCCCTTGAGGCGGAAGATGTTCTGAGCAATGACCGGGTGGCGGTTGTTGCTGGCCTGCCATTCAGCCGGCGCATCGCCCTGGTTGCAGGCATCAGTGCCGATGGCGTACGCAGCGACATTGCCGACGGTGGCGTAGTACGCAACATCGATGAGGTCCTCAATCCAGACATCGGGGCCGCGTGTGGGCGGCGGAGGAGGTGCCTCGAGCGACAGGCTCACCGAGTAGGCGCCAGTCGCGGCGGCGTAGCCGGCGACCCGGATGTAGTACGACTGCCCCGCAATCACCGACGCGGTCGTCCGCGACTGAAGCCCGCAGTTGTCGTCGTTGCACGCGATGGAGTTCGCAGGCGTTGCAGGACACCCGGTGTGAATGCCCAGAACCGTGTCCCAGTCCGCACCGCCGCAGGTCGTCACGACGAGCAAGGCGTTCTCCGTGGCCGTATAGCGATACCAGACATCAGCAGATGCATCCGAGTTGCCGCATCCGGTCTGGCCATCGTTGGTCGCACCAGCGGTCGTCCCGGAATACGACCCCACGGTCGCCGGCGTCGCCGTCGCGCAGATGTTCGATTGAGCAAAGACACTGCCAGCGAGGACCGGCAGGATCGCGGCAGACAACCGCAGTTGCAAACCAAGGGGCGAACTGAAAGCCATAGACATTTCTCCAAGGTAAGAAGACAACCGCTCAGACGGTGATGTCGAGTGTACCACGAAACCGCAGTCCATTGTGCCGGAATTTCGGAGGAACGCGGGCGAATTTTCGCCCCCGACCACCCTTCATCCCCAACCTCCACCCGCTCCATTGCCATCGGGTCCCGATTCCGGTCACCACGCCCGTTCAGCAGTCGGCGTTCGACCAGGCGTCCACAAACACGGAGGCGTCATCGAAATCGACGCCGCCATCCCTGTTGATGTCCGCGGCGAACTCCCCGGCCTCCCACGACGCGAAGAATGCATGCAGGTCGGCACCGTCCACGCCGCCGTCTCCATTCAGATCCGTCAGGCACGCATCCGGGTCAACCCACAGATCAAAGCCGACTCGCCAGCCACCGTTGGAGAATGGGACCCCGGAATAGTTCAGCGGGGGCAGGTAGGCGGGCCTCGCCGGAGGCTCCGTGTAGTTGCCAGCCAGCGTCGCACCGGGAACAGCGCCAGCAAGGATTTCAAGGACGATCGGGCGACCATCGCCGCTGCGCCAATGGAGTCCAGCCAGATCGATGTTCAGTTCTTCCCAGCCCGCGATCGCTTTGGTGACCCTGACTTCACGGAGCAGTGCGCCCATCTGGCTGACGGAGCCCTCGCGAATCCTGATTCGAAGCTCGCTGCCCGCAGGCCCGCCGCTCGTAAGCCGCAACTGGCCGAGGACTCCCAGAGTCTGCGTTCGAACCTCCTGCTGCCATGCGTAGTTCGCACGCAGGGTGAACGCGGCACGCTCGCCTCCTGTGAGGAACCGCGGGCTGCATTGGTCGATCTGCAGAACATTCGCGCTGCTCTGCCCAGCCACGCCAAACGCCAGCAGTGTGGCGACGATCAGCGTTCTTGGATGCGGACTGAACATGGCTGTCTCTGGCTGCAGGGGGCGGCACCTGATGGTGCCGTGGGGCAAGTGGGGTTCGTGCGTTTCAACGACCGGATCCACTGCCCGAACGCGAAGGGTAGACGCCGCAGCTTTCTCCATGCGCCGAACGGGCCACTTTCATGCCAGTTTCACGCCCCGCGAGTAGTTTCCGGACCCAGGAGTGCACTTGCCGCCCCATGTAATCCCCCTCCCCAATGACATCTGAACCATTCCTTAACTGAACGCAGTCTGAACCAAACTATCATTCTTGACATCCCGTTACCGGGCCTTATTGTTGCCGTACAGGCGACTGGACCCGATCGGGTAGTACGCGTCGTACTGCCCGCACGTCCGATAATCACTTGGAGAATACGCATGTCGGCTTTTGCACTTCTGGCGTTCGTTGCGCTACCCGCAGCAGATGTGAGCGCCCAATCGCTCGATGTAGCCCCCGCGAAGGTGGGTGTCGTTGATACCCGCGCTGCGTACGAGGCCGAACTGCTGGCCGACGCGGGCGACCGGTCGCTGCTTCTTGATGATGCGTCACCCAGTGGCTTCATCAAGGGCAAGTTCACGCTCAGCGATGGCAACACCAACACGCTGAACATCGGCGGGTTCATGCAGAACCGCTATTTCGCCAACGTCCGTGACACCGCCACCGACAGCGAGGATTTCACGCACGGCTTCCAGACCTCCCGCGCTCGCCTGAAGTTCAGCGGATCGATCTGGGACAAGAAGTTCACCTACAACGTTCTGACGGAACTCTCGACGAGCACGGGTTCGGCGACGCTCATGGACGCGGAAGCCCGCTACACGTTCGACAGCAAGATGTACATCCGTGCGGGCCAGTTCAAGCCCCTCTTCAACCGTGAAGAGAACATCAGCGATACCGCGCAGCTGACGGTTGAGCGGAGCATCACCAACTCGGTCTTCTCGCTGACCCGTGCACAGGGCGTCGGCTTTGGCTGGGCGGGCGAGAAGGTTCGCGTCGGTGCGGACATTCACGACGGCGGCAGCACGCTCAACACGGCGTTCGACAGCAACAAGGAAGCGGACTTCGCCATCACGAGCCGCGTTGACTGGCTGTGGGCTGGCGACAACTTCAAGCGCTTCGACGACATGACCTCGTTCAAGGGTGCTGGCTACGCCGGCATGCTGGGCGCGGCGATCGACTTTGAAACCTTCGGGGAAACCGGCGGCGGCGCTGCCGAGAAGGATGTCCTGGGCGCGACGGTCGACGCCTCCATGGAAGGCAACGGTTGGAACGCGTTCGTGGCGGCTCTGTACCGCAACACCTCGCCCGACGCATCCGACGAAGTGACCGACTGGGGCATTCTTGCTCAGTTCGGCATCTTCGTGACCGAGCAGGCCGAACTCTTCGCCCGTTACGACATCGTCATGCCTGACGATTCCGACGGCCCGGATGATTTCAGCACCTTCACGGTCGGTGCCAACTACTACGTCTCACCCCAGAGCCACGCCGTCAAGGTGACCGGCGATGTGGTCTACTTCCCCGATGCCGAGGCTGACTCGGCCCTCATTCCCGCCCCCGCCCGCAACGCCAACCTCCTGACCGATACCGAAGGCGATCAGTGGGGCCTGCGTCTGCAGCTTCAGGTCGTGTTCTGATCAGGTCAGTCCCGCCGCCCGTCACAGTCTGACCGGCGGACTGCATCTGGACCTCTCAATGCTCACGAACCCCGGTGCAACGCACCGGGGTTTTTTCATGCCGCGCCCGCGGCACCTTCGCCTGGACTTTGTGCGCTCCGGAAGACCGGAGTGCCGATACACAGGCACGTCGTACCGACCCTTCCTTCCCGCTCTCATCCGGGTTCCCATCATGTCGTTCTGGTCTGTTGAATCCATCAAGTCTGCCCTCGGGGCGACGTTTGTCGTTCGCGCTGCCTCCCCTGCACCATTGGACCGAGTCTCCATCGACTCAAGAACGACGGGAACCGGCTCGGTATTCATTGCCATCAAGGGCGAGAAGACGGATGGACACGGCTACCTGGCCCAGGCACTTGCAGGAGGCGCTGGCCTTCTGGTCATCCACGATGTCGCCGCGATCTCCGGTCTTTCGATTCCACCCGCCGTATCGGTCCTGCAGGTTCCCGAGACCGGCGCAGCCCTTCTCAGGCTCGCCGCGGCCTATCGACGCACCCTCGAGACCACCCGCGTCATCGCCATCGGTGGCAGCAACGGCAAGACAACCACGTGCAAACTGCTTCAGGGAGTTCTGTCCTCTCAGTTCCGTGGCACCGCCAGCCCCAAGAGCTTCAACAACGCCATCGGCGTTCCCCTGACGATCCTGAGTGCCAAACGCGGCGATCAGTACCTGATCTGCGAGGTCGGCACGAACTCACCCGGTGAAATCGCACCCCTCGCCGCGGTCATTGAACCCGACATCGCGGTCATCACGAGCATCGGACGCGAACACTTGGAAGGTCTTGGATCACTCTCGGGTGTGATCGCCGAGGAAGCAACCCTTCTCACCTCATTGCGACCCGGTGGCACCGCGGTCGTTACGGCGGAATGTCCCGAACTGCTCGATGGAGTCAGGCCGATGGTGCAGCGGCGGATGGCCGCGGGCACCAAGGCCTGCACACTCCTCACCTTCGGACGTGCTGCCGGAGCCGACCTTCGCGTAGCGGATATCGAGGTGACTGCCGAGTCGACGACGTTCACGATCAACCAGCGGGAGCGCTATTCAGTCTCGATGCCCGGCGCCCATAACGCATGCAACGCCGCGGCGGTGATCGCCGTCGCACGACGCATGGGCATGACCCAGCCCGACATCGAACGAGCACTCGCCTCGGCCAGCGGGCCGGAGATGCGCATGCAGCGCAGCTCCATCGCCGGCGTTCACTTCATCAACGATGCCTACAACGCCAACCCGGACTCGGCGCTCGCGGCCATCGACACCTACGCCCGCGCCTTTGCGAAGACGCCCGGAACGCTTCGCCGCGTTCTGGTTCTGGGTGACATGCTGGAACTGGGCGATGGTGGTCCGGACCTGCATCGCGAGTTGGGCGATGCGGTCGCCGCGGCGGGGTGCTTTGATCTGGTGATCTGCGTGGGCCAACTCTCGATGTACGCCGCGGAACGGTTGATGAAGGCTCGGCTCGCCCCTTCCCTGATGTCCTATCCGGATGCCGCGGCGAGCAACGCGGCGGAGATCGCCTCGCTCTTCAAGCCCGGCGATTCCGTGCTGCTCAAGGCCTCTCGCGGGACAGGTCTGGAGCGGATCGTGACCGCTTTCACTGCGGCACAGGGACCCATCATCGAGGCGCGCCCCGATGCCGCGGCTGTTTCGCCGCCTTCGATCTGAGGCAAAGCCTTGAGATGAGTGTGGCAGGGGCAGGTCTTCAGTCGCGGCGCCGGACGAGCCAGATCGCAGGCCGAAGCGGCCCGGACAGAAGTTCGCTGGATTCGTCAAGCGCGGCGAGAAACGCCCGAACATCCGGGGCGCAGGCCGGCACGCTTTCGATGAGATCACCGACGGCTCGCTCCACCTCGCTTCGGATCCGCCGCGACTGTCGCACCACGGTCTCCCGAGGCAGCACGACCTCTCGCACCACCTCGTCACCGGGGCGGACCAGTGCAGCACGGACCTTCGCGGCGGTGGGCACCTCTGGGAAACGACGACTGGCGTTCACTCGAACACAGTCATCGATGATGTAGTGGCCACCGGGCCGGACGATCCGGCGCAGAATCTTCGAACCCGCCGCGGCGGGGAGGAGCCCGATCATGCAGGCCAGATCCGCGGGGTGCGTGGGACGAAAGGACTGGACCCGGTCGACCAGGAATCGACAGGTCTGGCCAACACCGCGGCGTGAGGCCAGTCGTCGTGCCTCGACCACAAAGGGTCGGTGTGCATCGATGGCAAGAACGGTTCCGATGTCGGCAAGACGGAGGCTGAGGTGTCCTTTGCCGCACGCCAGGTCGATGATGTCGACGGGTCGGGGTTTGATTGAGCGTACCAGTGACATGACGGCCGAGGTGTATCCCCCGAGCGAGTCGACCTCGGCGAGGATTCGGTCGGTGTATGGTGCCAGGCGTGGTGGGATGCCCAGGGAACGGACGATGCTGGGGGAGGGTACTGGCACGCGGCGGATCATTCGCCGCGTCGTGAAGGTCCGCAACCGGGCGGTCGAGAGCCTTACACTGCGATGATGACTCAAGGCAGCAGAACGATTGGCGGGATCGTGGTGCTGGCGGCGATGGCCGGCTGTGGTGGCTCCATCAAGCCATCGTTTGACTCGCCCGAGCCTGCTGCTCGCAACGCTGCGATCGTTCACGCGGCATCGAAGGGGGACAAGACGGCGATTCCCGATCTGGTGCGGATGCTGGAGAGTGATGACCCGGCGACGCGGATGCTGGCGATCACGACGTTGGAGCGTCTGACCGGTGAAACGCACGGGTACGTGGCGAAGGACAGGTCATCAGTCCGCCGCGAGGCGGTGCTGCGGTGGCAGGAGGCTTTGGGAGTCGGGCGGGACGTTCGGAAAGGTGAGCCCTGACGCGGGCGGAATTGGCTGATACGCTCCCAACACTGATCATGACCCGGGCAACCTCGCAGACTGGCTCACAGAACTCACCGGCGCCCGCCGCGGCGGATGTCCGTGTCGAGTTGGTGAGCAATCCTGCGTATCTGTGTGCGATGCGGGAAATGGTCGGCGTGATCTGCAAGCGGACCGGATTTGTCGATGCGATTGCGTCGAAGATCGTGCTTGCGGTGGACGAGGCGCTCGCGAACGTGATGAACCACGGGTATGAGCGTCGGCAGGACGGTCGGATCTGGATCTCGATCTTCCGCGAGACTGATGCGTTGACCGGGAAGGTGAACGGGCTTCGGATCGTGATGGAGGATGAAGGGCGGCAAGTCGATCCGTGCCTGATCAAGAGTCGGAATCTGGACGATATCAGGCCGGGTGGACTGGGTGTTCACATCATCAAGGAAGTCATGGATGTGGTCATCTATGAACGCCGCGAGGGCAGGGGCATGCGACTGACGCTTTCAAAGCGGCTTCCGGCGGAAAACGAACAACAACAACTCTCTCCCGGAGGTCTGTGTGGCTGAAAAGGGTGCTCTCCAGATTTCAACAGAACTCCGCGGCACATCGGTCGTGGTGTCGCCCGTGGGCGAAGTGGGCTATCACGAGGCCCCGACGCTGCGTGCATCGCTGCGCGAGGCAATGGACAAGAAGCCGGCGCGGTTGGTGGCCAATCTCACCGGTGTTCACTACATGGCGACGCCCGGACTGGCAACGCTGATTGAGGCGCTGCAGATTTCGAAGAAGACACAGGTGCCGCTGGTTCTGTGCGGTCTGACGGACCGGGTCCGGGCGGTGTTCGAAATCGCCAGGTTGCAGACGGTCTTCAAGATCGTGGCTGACGTCGACGCGGCGACGGCCTCCTGAGTTGGCGTTGCGCACAGTGGCGGGGTAACTACACACGTGGATTCCGTTCTGGTCAAACTCCTGCTGCTTCCGGTGCACTCGCTTGGTGCGATGGTCCTGTCCGGACTTCACCAGGTGGGCGCGGCGACATGGCTGGCAGCCGACACGATCGGGTGGGTCCTGCGTGGTCTGTTCCTCAAGCGGGTGCGACTGGGCATGGCGGGCATTATCGCTCAGCTGGTCCGGATCGGCGTCCGCAGCGTGTTCATCGTGTCGCTGGTGTCGGCGTGCGTGGGGCTGATTCTGGCCTTTCAGCTCGCGCCCCCTCTCGAGGAGTTCGGTCAGAAGGAAGGCGTCGCACGCATCATCGGCGTGGCGATCCTGCGCGAACTTGGCCCGTTGATCGGTGCGATCGTGCTGACCGGGTTTGCCGGAGCTTCAATCGCGGCAGAAATCGGAACGATGGTGGTCAGCGAGGAGATCGAAGCGCTGGAATCGCTCGCGCTTGATCCCGTTCGATTCCTGGTGGTGCCCCGCGTGATTGCATCGGTCATCAGCATGACGCTGCTAGGTGTGATCGCGGATGTCGTCGCGATCACTGCGGCGCTGGGGATCTCGATTGCGGTGCTGGATATTCCGTACGCGACCTTCATGGCCAACTTCCTTGACCAGGCGAAGATGGTCGACTTTGCCACCGGCATCGCCAAGAGCACGGTCTTTGGCATGCTGATCGGCCTGATTGCCTGCACCAACGGGTTGAGCGTCGAAGGTGGAGCGGCAGGGGTCGGCAAGGCCACGACCTACACGGTGGTGCAGTCGGTCGTTGCGATCGTGATCGCCGACCTGGCATTCACCGCGGTCTTCTTTGCCCTCAAGCTGGTTTGAAATGCTGCTTTCCACGCAGCGGGCCACTTGCGGACGGATTTTGATCGGTACCGCGTGCCAGCTCTTCGGGCCCTGATGCTCGAACCTACACTGGGCGTCCAATGGCCTCCAAGACAGCATCCAGACGTTCCAACCCCGCGCCTCGCATCGCGGTGGTCTATAGCCGATACAACCTGACGATCACCCAGTCGATGGCCTACGCGGCGATTGAGACGTGCGGCGAACGGACGGGCTTCACGCCAGCGGTATTCGAGGCCCCGGGCTCCTATGAACTGACGAGTCTGGCAATGGCCGCGGCACGCTCGGACCGCTTTGATGGCATCGTGGCGCTGGGCTGCATCATCAAGGGGGAGACGAGCCACGACCAGCACATCGCCGCGGCGGTGGCGCACGGGCTCACCAATGTGGCCTTGCTCACAGATGTTCCGGTGGCCTTCGGCGTGCTGACCACCAACACGCTCAAGCAGGCCCAGGAGCGAGCCGGTCTTGGGAAGGATCCGAAGAACAACAAGGGACACGAGGCGATGTCCGCGCTGCTCGACACGCTGCTGACGATGCAGGTGATCGAGAATCCCGAGCACGCGGCGGAGATCCTCGCATCGGGCGCCGTCTCCGAACGTCCGGACAAGGCGGCAAAGACCGCGAAGCCCCGCAAGGGTGCTCGCGGAAAGGGGCGTCGCTCATGACTGATCGCAAGGAAAGCAATGCGGAGTTCATGCGGCGTCTGGCCTTCGATGAGTTGTACATCCTTCCGGGTGTGCAGGAACGGGGCGATTCGAAGATCGAGATCGAGGTCGAGCTCGAACGGCTCAAGCCGCTCGAACGCGAGCGAGTGATGCGTGTGGCCGCGCGGCGTCTTGCGTTCCAGGTGCTCTTTGAAATGGATGCCCGCGGGATCGAGGATCAGAAGTTCATCACCGAAACGCTGGCACGCGTGGAAGGTCTCGGGCCGGGTGCATTGATGCACACCACCGCGATGATCACCGGTGCGCTGGCCAACCGCCGCACGGCAGACGATGACTTCCGCAAGCTGGCTCCCGAGTGGCCTACGCACCGCCTTGCCGGTGTTGACCGGGCCATTCTGCGGCTGTGCCATCACGAGATCACCTCGAAGCGCAACCCGCCAGCCATCGTGCTCAATGAGGCGGTCGAGCTGGCCAAGCACTTCAGTACCGACAAGTCGCCGGCCTTCATCAACGCGTTGCTGGACAAGGTGGCCAAGGCCGTCGAGGTCGCCGCGGTGCCGACGCCGCCGGCGGGCGATGCATCCGGCGGAACGGGAGCGAGCTGATGGCATTCTTCAAATCGCTGGTTGACAAGATCAAGCAGGGGTTTGAGAAGGGCCTTGAGAAGACCCGCGAGACCTTCATCTCCGGCGTTCAAGGGCTGCGCAACCTGCTGCTTGGCCGCAAGCTCGATGAGGCACTCATCGATGAGCTGCACCGCACGATGCTGCAGGCCGATGTGGGCCTGAACACCACGACGCGACTCATCGACCGCATCCGCGCCGACTTTCGCAGCGGCAAGATGGAACGTGGCGAACAGGTCCTTGAGTATCTCAAGGATGAACTCAAGGCGATGTGGCCTCCGCAGGATCGCGAACTCAAGTTCGC
>JBILUL010000009.1:0-62295 GCA_044371005.1 Phycisphaerales bacterium
ATCCGCTCGAGCTGGACGAAGCAACCATCGCTGCATGGCGCACGCACGTTGTCGACTACGAAGTGGTGCCGCCGGTGCCCCAGCTTGAACGTGCCTCGATTCGGGTGCAGCCAGCGCAGGCGACGATGCGAACCTACTCGGCCGTCATGGGTGTGTCGCTCAACGCCCTCACCTTCAAGGGCCGCGCGGAGCGACTCGGCTGGCGGCGCGGGTCGGTGGCTGATGCGGGCGGCATCAACGTCTATCTCAAGCAGTTCCCCGCCGCGGGCGTGGATGTCGTGCTTGGTCTTGATGGAATGTTCATCGGAGTCGGTGTTGATGACTCGATCACGCTGCGTGAAGCCTGGTTTGTCAAGGGCGGCAGCGTGAGCACCGGTGGCTACACGTACGACGAGCCAAGCAGCGGAGATGACCCGCGGGTGATCGCCTTTGGTGATGTGCCGCCGATTGTGTTCTCAGAGACGATGGCGGAGTTGACGGCGATCTCCGGGAAGGCCACCGATGATGATGACTGAAGCTCGACTTGGCTAGGTGATTCGCATCTGGTGGTAGGCTGGAGGTTCCGCCTCGCGTCGCCATCGCGGTCGGCTTCACCGCGAATACGCAAGGAAGTTCCCCAGCAACTTCGGCCCTTCCACCGTCAGGAAGCTCTCCGGATGGAACTGCACGCCTTCGCACGGCGCACTTCCAGCCTTCGCAAAGACGCGGCGGAGCCCCATCACAACGCGGCGGGTTCCACCCTTGCCATCCGGCTCATCCGCCCACGCACTCACCTTCCACCCATCCTTGCCCGCTTCCAGCGGCGGAATCGTCTCTTCGAGCACCACCAGCGAGTGATAGCGCGTGGCGACGAAGGGGTTGGAGAGCCCGGCGAAGATGCCGCTGTTGTCGTGAAGGATGGGACTGGTCTTGCCGTGCATCGGAATGATGTGCCGCGTGACCGTCATGCCGTTGCTGGCCGCCATGCACTGATGGCCAAGGCACACTCCGAGAATCGGCACACGCCCCGCGAACCGATTGATCACCTCCGACGAGACACCCGCTTCGGCAGGCGTGCAGGGGCCAGGCGAAATGATGATGCTCCGCGGCGGCTTCCCGTTCCAGAGCGTCTCAACCGCCTCAGCCGTCAACTGATCGTTACGCACGACATGCAGATCCCGCTCAATCGTCAGCGTGGGCTCGATTTCGCCCAGCCGCTGCACGAGGTTCCAGGTGAAGCTGTCGTAGTTGTCGATCAGGAGAATCAAGGGCGAAGACTCAGCAGTGGGGGTTTGGAAGAACAGACGACTCGACTTGCATCGGGAAAAGGAGCTCGCTCAGGCCCGGACCACCTGCCCGGTTCCCTTGACGATCTCACCGATGACACTCACCGTTTCGCCCAGAGCACGGAGCTTCTCAGCAACCGACTCGGCGAAGGCCTTGCGGACGATGACGCAGTAGCCGATGCCCAGGTTGAACACCCGATACATCTCTTCATCAGTCACGTTGCCGTGCTGCTGCAGGAAGCTGAAGACCGGCGGACGCGGCCACGCATCCATGCGGATCTTCGCATCAAGGTTCGGTGGCAACGCGCGGCAGAGATTGCCGCCAATTCCTGAACCCGTGATGTGCGCCATGCCCGACACCACGTTCTTCACCTTGTACTGACGCAGCAGCTTGGTGATCGGGTCGGCATAGAGACGCGTCGGAGTGAGCAGCACGCGGCCCAGGCTCCTGGGCTTTTCCTGCAGGCGGCGGGGCTTGCTCCGCGAGGTCAGCTGCACCGGGTTGAGTTCCGGGTAGACCGTCTTGAGATCAAGCCCGGCTTCCTTCACGATGTGCCGCACCAGCGTGTAGCCGTTGCTGTGGATGCCATCGCTGGCAAGACCCAGCACCACATCGCCCGCCCTGACGCGCGTCGGCGACTTGATTCTCGCCAGTTCAACAACGCCCACGCAGAACCCGGCAAGATCGAAGTCTCCCGGGGCGTACACATCGGGCATGTTGGCCGTCTCGCCGCCGATGAGCGCACAGCCTGAGTCAACGCACGCCTTGGAGATGCCGCTGACCAGTTCGTTGAGGAACTTGGTATCGACGGCCGGCGTTGCGATGTAGTCGAGGAAGAAGAGCGGTTCGGCACCCTGGACGATGAGGTCATTGACGTTCATTGCCACCAGGTCGATGCCGATGGTGTCGAAGACCTTCATCTCCGCCGCGAGCTTGAGCTTGGTGCCCACGCCATCGCAGCAGGAGACCAGCACCGGGTCCTTGTAGTTGCGGGCAAAGAGGCTCTTCTTGTAATCAAGGCGAAACAGGCCGGCAAAGCCGCCGGGATTCGGAATGACTCGCTCCGAATAGGTTTTCTTCAGCATCGAATCGAGCGATTCGGTGAAGGCATCCTTCTTGTCGATGTCAACGCCAGCGCCGGCGTAGGTGAGATTGGTCGAGGGTTTGCGTGCCATGGGCGTATCCGGGAGAATCGCGAAGGGGAGCACCACGGGGCATCAGCAAGGCTGACGCACCGTCATGCCGCGGCGTATCGGGCAGACTTCAAGAAGAGAGAGGCCAGATCCAGAGCAGGGGAAAGCAGGTGGAGAGAGAGGCGACGGAGAAAACAACAAATGGGGGCTTTCGCCCCCAGCGTTGGTGTTCGTTGCAGTCTGTCAGAGCGTGAGGACTTCCTTGCTCTTTTCCTCGACGCGCTTGTCAACCTCGGCCTCGTACTTCTCAAGGAGGGTCTGGATCTCTTCCTTGAGTGTCTTGACCTCGTCTTCGGAGACGTGGGCCGAGGCACCCTTGCCAAGACCGTCGGCGTGCTTGTTGGCATCGCGGCGTGAGTTGCGGATGACCACCTTGGCCTCCTCACCCATCTTCTTCACGCGTGCCGCATCCTTCTGACGACGCTCCGCGCTCATCGCCGGGAGCTGCAGACGGATCTGCTTGCCCTCGACCATGGGGTTCATGCCAAGCCCGCTCTTTTCGATCGCCGACTTGATGGCCGACACGATCGAGGAATCAAAGGGCTTGATGAGCAGCTGCGTGGGCTCGGGCACGCTGATCGCAGCGAGAGCCTTCAGGTCGGTCATGCTGCCGTAGGCCTCGATCTTGAGGAACTCGACCAGAGCAGGGGAGGCGCGGCCGGTGCGCACGCCACGGAGTTCCTGCTTGAGGTAATCGACGGCTTTTTCCATCGACTCTTCGGCGGTCATCAGGATGGTGTCAGGATCGTTCATGGTGGATAGTACCTCGTGTATGGGGCCAGCAGAAGCCTGGTCATTGGGGCCAGGTCCCCGCGGGCCGAGCCCGACAGTGAATCGTGAAAGGCTGCGTGATCAGTCGAACTTGCCCTTGACCTCAAGGGGGAAGTCGTACAGGCGACCGACCTGCGCGGCGGACTTGGACTCAAGGCCCATGAGCTGCGCGATGACCGGCTTGGCATCGCCGAAGGCCAGCGCTCCCAGACGTTCGAACTTGTGGGCCAGGATGTCCTTGAGATCGACCTTGTCCGGCCCCATGTCGTTGCGGGCATGTCCGCCGGGATACATCACCAGCCCCGAGTCAAACGACTGGCCCGAATCGTCGGTGATGACCATGCTGGTCGGGATGCCATCGGGATACTTGCGGTCGTAGTCCGTGCCGCCGTGCTCGAACGACATCTTCGCCATGAGCGAGTGGGTGAGCGGATCCTTGAGGGCCTTGGGGTCAAAGTCGTGGGGGAGGAGCATCAGCTCCTTCCAGCCCAGCGGCTTCTTCGATGCCGCGCGGAGTTCGAGTGCCTTGCGGAGCATCGTGCAGACCAGATAAAGCATCGAGTGGTCAGCGCTCTGACGCGTCTTGGGATCGCGCTTGGCAGGATCGCCGATGATGCCGAAGGCTGGCTCGTAGGCACGCACCAGCATCTTGGAGATCCGGTCGCCGCTCTGATCATCAAGCAGGTGCGGGTTGGCTCGCAGCAGATTGATCAGGCCCTGCAGCGCACCAGCCGACTGGTGCTCATACAGGCCCAGCTTGAAGTGCATGCCCATCACCGCAAAGTCACTGCCAACGCGGCCCAGCACCAGCTCGAAGGGGCTGGCGTACGCCTTGCCCGCACGAGCCTCAGGAATGCCCGTGCCCGCGCTCTCCACCTTCTTGAAGAGCTGACCCGGGCCTTCAAAGAGACGGAAGATCGCTTCGGGGTTGCGGAAGATGTCACGCGGCCCGAGGAACCCGGCCATGCTGCGCTTCACACTCAGCACGGCAGCTTCGGTGCTGATCGCTGCGGATGCGCCCTTGCTGTCCGAGAGCTGCTTGCCCGCGCGAATCGCACGGAACGGAATGTAGTGAGCCACCACCATGCCAATGGCGGATTCGATCTGCTCGGCAGTCGCACCCATCATCGCACCAAACGTCGCGGCAGATGCAATCGCACCGTGCACCACGTGGTCGATCTTGTAGCTCTTGAGAGAAAAGACTTCGGCCAGACGCCCGCGGATTTCATCCGAGAGGATCATGCCCTTCAGGGCGTAGGCGCCGTCCTTGCCACGCATCTGAGCCGCGGCGGTCGCTACCGAATAGAAGTCATTGTGCCCGAACTCGCCCGCAATGTGCCCCAGTTCCGGGTTGAACCCGAAGTTGGTTCCGTTGCTGTCCCACTCGCGGACAGCCGAGCAGTTGGCGACCAACGCCTTCTCAACGGCAACGTCAACGGTCGAACCGAAGATCGGCACGCCCGCACGGACCGTGTTCTTGGCCCAGGGGACCGTGCTGCCGGCGATGCGGTACTGGAGTGCCTCTTCGCGCAGGAGCACCGGCGCGTTGGTGCCCAGGGCGATCGCCGACACGCCGCAGAGGACGGCATCGGTGTGGAAGTGATTGGTCTTGTCGAGAACGGATGCGTCGGGCTCGCCCCGCTTGCCGGGCTCATCGGACATGAAGTCGATGGCGTACTGGGCGATGCCCAGAGCCTGGTTGGAATCGGCCGGGAGCGTGACGTGCGTTTGGGAAGAAATGGGCATTGAAAACCTCAGGCACTCAAAGATGATGGACAGTGGGGGCGATTCTAGTGTCCAAGGTACGATTCGTACATCATCGGGCGAGATGAAACTGTGGCCGTTGACCGCCCGGGCCTCGCGCCCCGCACGGGCATGGCTGGCTACGCTTCTGCACTACCCGGGCGGGTAGCTCAACGGCTAGAGCATTCGCCTTACACGCGAAGGGTTCAGGGTTCGAATCCCTGCCTGCCCATTGTCCTTGTCGGATCCCAAGCAGCCACCGCGGCAATGCCCGCCGTGGCTGGCAGGGCCGGCCTCCATCCCACTCCACCGGTCACACGACACCGAATGAAGCCCCTCGATCTGGTCTATGTGCCGCTGGCGATTGTGACCGCCCCCTGGTGGGCCGGCAAGAAGCGGGAAGGGTGGCGATCACGATTCGGTTTCGTCGAAGGACTCAAGCCCCCGCGGCCGGCAAGCCGCGGACGCATCATGCTGCATGCAGTTTCCGTCGGTGAAGTCGCCGCGTTGCGGTACTTGATTCCCGTGCTCATCCAATCAGTTGATGTGGTGCTCTCCGTGACCACCGACACGGGCCTCAAGCGGGCTCGGGAACTCTTTGGCCCCACCGACGGCTGCTCGATCGTGCGATACCCGCTGGATTTTTCGTGGGCAGTCGCCCGCTTCCTGGATGCGGTGAAGGTCGATGTGGTTGGTCTGGTTGAACTCGAAGTCTGGCCTCACTTTGTCGATGCCTGCGTGCAGCGGCAGATCCCCGTCGCCGTGATCAATGGGCGGCTGAGCGAACGATCCGCCCGCGGGTACGGACGGATTGCCTGGTTCTTCCGCCGCGTGCTGCGAAAGCTCGCCTTTGCCGGTGTTCAGGATTCTGACTATGCCGCGAGGTTCTGTGCGCTTGGGCTGCCTGAGGACCGCTGTCACATTGCAGGGTCCATCAAGTGGGATGCTGCCAAAATCGAGGACAGCGTCGCGGGTGCCGATCAACTCGCCACGGAGCTGGGGATCGATCGCTCCAAACCGCTGATAGTCGCGGGCAGCACCGGCCCCGAGGAAGAAGCACTCCTCCACGCCGCATGCCCGCCCGGGGTTCAGCTGTTGTGCGCTCCCAGGAAGCCGGAGCGGTTTGATGAAGCCGCCGCGGCGATGGGGCCGGGGGTGGTGCGACGGACAAGCCGCGTGGTGGCGCCGGGAAGCACTACGCGTTTCCTGCTGGACACCATCGGCGAGCTGCGGATGGCCTATTCGCTGGCGACGGTCGTGGTGGTGGGGCGGAGTTTCGGGGCTCAGTACGGTTCGGATCCGATTGAGCCGGTAGCGCTTGGCAAGCCAGTGGTGATTGGCCCGGCAACGAGCGACTTTGCCGCGATTGTCCAGGTGCTGACCGTGGCGGGCGGCATGATTCAGACGACCCGGGAGGAACTGGCCGGAGTTTTGGCAGGGTTGGTGGAGGATGATGCCCGGTGTCAGAGGCTCGCCGCGGCGGGCCGCGACGCAATCCGCGGGCAACAGGGTGCCAGCGAGCGGTACGCCAGGATGCTCTTGGCGGCCTTGGATTCGAAACGGGCGGGGGTGCCGGTCGTATCGGGTGGTGGCTGACGGGGTGCCGGGAGCAGCGTCGAGCCAGCGAAGGGCGGTGGATGGTGGGCCCGACGGGAGGTGCTTGGGGAGTGCGACTTGCCGACGCGTTGGTCGCTGGTGGCGGAGCCCGAGGGGTTGAATCGAAGTGTCACGTGGACTTTTGTTCGGTACTTTGGAGGGGAGGGGGCCAGCAGCGTGCCGAGTCGAGATTGGTTAGGTATAGTTAGCCCCTCCAGAGGCGTGGTGGCGGACGGGGTCCGCTATTTTCGCTCCTGTTGCGGAACGTAGGGTCATAGGGTTTCGTATGGCAGTCTGAACTGTGGCGGCATAAGACGCGGCGAAAGGGGCGTTCGCGTCTTCTGGCGTTTTCAGGACCCAGGCTTTGGTGTTGTCTAAGTGCTCCTGACACTCCGGTGTCGGGCGGTAGGAGTTCGTCGCATGTCCCAGCGGATGGATCGTCAGAACGCTTCCCCATTTGTTCCCGCACTGAATCGCGGTGCGCGGAAGGCCTCTTCGCTGACAGGACTGGAGCGTCCTTCGTCGTACCTCTCGGCACGCAACCCGATGGAGAACCTTGAAGGGCGTCAAATGCTGTCGTCCACGGAGCTTCCGACGGGCTTTGCGAACATTCAGTGGGGCGATGGTTTCATCGCCGCGAAGTCTGGTTCGTACCTGGTCGAGTTCGACAGCTATGTCGGCAAGGATCAGGCCGAACTGCTTGCCCGCGAGGTCGCGACGCGGCTGGGTGTGAACACGGTGAAGGCAACCGCCTACGGACTGGGTCGCTACGCCGACCTGAAGGTGGACGGGCAGATCAGTGCATTCGATGTGCAGGCGCTGCTTGGGCAGATCCCGCACCTCAAGGGAGTTGAGCCCGATCGCCTGTACCAGACGGCGGCGCTTCCCAATGACGCCCGCCTTTCCGACCAGTACGCCCTGCGCAACATCGGCCAGGTCGTGAACGGCACGCTCGGCACGGCTGGTGCTGACATTCGCGTTCAGAACGTCTGGGACATTTCGATCGGAACTCGGGCGAACATCGTCGCGATCATCGATACGGGCATCGACCTCAACCATCCTGACCTCATCGCGAACATCTGGGTCAACCCCGGCGAGATCGCCGGCAACGGCCTCGACGATGACGGCAACGGATACGTCGACGACGTCAACGGATACGACTTTGCTGATCAGGATTCCGACCCCAGCGACGAGCCCACGGGCGGTCACGGCACGCAGGTCGCAAGCTGCGTCGGTGCCTCGGGCAACAACGGCATTGGCGTCTCGGGTGTCAACTGGAACGTGGGGCTGATGGCGCTGAAGATCGCCGACATCGATGGTCGCCTTTCGACCAACGCGATCGTCGCGGCCCACGACTATGCGACGATGATGCTGCAGCGCGGGACGAACATCGTCGCCAGCAACAACAGCTACGGCGGCTTCGCTCCGGCGTTCTACGAGGATGCGGACACCGGGTTCAGCGCCGAGAAGGACGCGATTCAGCGGTTCGTCGATGCGGGCGGCACGTTTGTCGCCTCGGCGGGCAACTCCGCCAACGACAACGACGATCCCACCGCGAAGAACTTCCCGGCTTCGTACAACATCCCGCAGATCATCTCGGTCGCGGCAAGCGACAACAACGATGCGCTCGCCGGCTTCTCCAGCTACGGCGTCCGCACGGTCGACGTTGCTGCGCCGGGCGTCGATATCCTGATGGCTCAGGACGGCGGCAGCTACGGCTACGCCAACGGCACGAGCTTCTCCGGTCCGATCGTCGCGGGCGTGGTGGCGCTGCTCAAGAGCATCAAGCCCAACGCATCGGCGGTTGAGATCAAGCAGGCACTCATTGACGGCAGCGATCCGCTCCCCTCCATGCAGGGCAAGGTCCGTTCGGGCGGCCGCATCAACGTCGAGCGCTCACTGCAGATTCTGCAGGTCGCAGGTCCGGTGGTGCGTGCGTTTGATCCGGGTCCGGTCGTTGGTCAGGTCAACTCGTCCACCGGTCAGGCCTACAGCACGATCACGGTGACTCTGAGCAAGGACATCGATCCGGCATCGCTTTCTAACTCCGGCGCCACACTCATCGGCGCTGGCGCGAACGGGACCTTCGGGAACAGCGACGATGTGACGATCCCCGTTTCGGGCATCGCGCTCAGCACGACTGATCCTCGCAAGGTGACGATCACGCTGAATCTCGCTTCCTTCTCCGGCAGCCGTCTGCCGATCCAGGCCTATCGCCTCACGCTTGTGGCCTCGAACTTCAAGGACATCGGCGGTAACTTCCTCAACGGCAACAATGCCTCGGGAACCAACGAGGTTTACAACTTCCGCGTCATCGCAACCACGGGCGACAACGAACCCAACGACACGCTCGCCGCGGCGACGCCTGTCGCGTTCAACGCAAGTGGCCAGGGTGGCTTCACGGGTGTCTCGCTCGGCAACGGCGTCGGCGGCAACCTCGATGTCGACATCTATCGCATCGACATCCCCCGCGGCGGCCAGATCACCGCGGAAATCAGCGCCCGCCGTCTCTCGAATCCGTCGGTCTTCGATTCCTACCTGCGTCTCTTCAACGCGCTGGGTCAGGAGATCGCCAGCAACGACAACTTCTTCGCGCAGGACTCGTATCTGGACTTCTTCGTCCCCACCGGCGGCACCTACTACATCGGTGTCTCGGGCTTCGGGAACGCTGCATACAACAACACAGTCGCGGCGAGCGGTCAGTCGCAGTCGCTCGGCGCGTACAACGTCAACTTCCGCATCCAGCTCTCCAGCGACGACGCAGTCTCGCTGCCTTCGACCGATCCGAACCTGCCTCGCCGCATCCCGGTTTCGGATCCGCAGACGCAGGGCATCACGACGTCGGCCTTCACGGTCTCCGATTCGCGTCTGATCCTCGACCTCAACGTCAAGCTCGACATCTCGCACACGTTCGTGGGTGACCTGATCATCAGCCTGATCGGTCCCAACAACCGCGAGGTGACGCTGGTCAATCGTCGTGGCGGCAACGGTGACAACTTCACCGCGACCGTGTTCGACGATGAGGCGTCGCTGCTGATTACCAGTGGTGCTGCTCCCTACAACGGCACCTTCCGTTCGGAAGAGTCGCTGGGTGGCTTCGACGGCCTCGCCGCGGCGGGCCTCTGGACGCTCAAGATCAACGACGCAGCAGGCCTGAACTTCGGCGTGCTCAACAGCTGGTCACTGCAGTTCACCTTCCAGAACGACATCTTCGGTCCCTTCGAGTCCAACGACACGCTCGTGACGGGCAAGGACCTCGCGAACATCAACGGCACCGGCTCGGCGACCGTGACCGCCTTCCTTGGCGACGGTGGTTTCGGCACGTTCGATCGCGACATCTTCCGCTTCCGTGCGGACGGCGGCACGAGCCTCACGGCCATCGTGACTCCGGGTGCTGGCTCACTCTTCAACTCTGCTCTCCGGCTCTTCGATGCCGCGGGCACGGAGATCAAGCTCAGCAATCCGAGCGGTTCGCAGACCAGCCGCATCGAGAACTACGTCTTCTCGAGCTCCGGCATCTACTACCTCGCCATTTCGGAATCGGCCAACACGCTGTACAACCCGGCACTGCTGGGTGACTCCAGCTCGGTCGCGGCCGTCACCACCGGTGGCTACTCGATGGCGGTCTCGCTCGCCGCGGGCGTCAGCGATCCGGCGATGGTGCTTGCAGGCAACCAGGTTTCGCTCGGCCTCAACACCGGTGCCAACTTCGGTGCTCAGCCCGCAGGCGGCACGCCGACCGCAATGGTCTTCAACGGCATCGAGTTCGTGCCCGCCACGGGCGGCGTCGGCGAGCAGTCCTTCAGCGGTCTGGTGGCCGGTGGGTACAGCTTCAGCAACACGGGCATCTATGACTCGGCCAGCAACGATGTGCCGTTCGCACTGACCAACGGCAGCGATGCGTTCAATAACCGCGTGAGTGCCAAGGGCATCTTCCGCGGCATCAAGATCGATCGGGCCATCTCCTTCGGCCTCAACGATTCGTACTTCGTGATCGATGTCACGCTGACCAACAGCACGACCTCGTTGATCACCAACGTCGGCTGGATGGAAGGGTTCAACCCGGATCCGGGTCGCTCGCTCGGTGAGGCCAGCGGAACGACCATCAACGATGTGAATGACGCGGGTCATCTCGCCACCGCTTCCTACGTGAACAACCAGTTCCCGCAGGGTCTGACCGTCGGCCTCGCAACGGCCGCTTCGGAAACCCGCGCGAAGCTGACGTTCCTCAACGCTGCAACGACTGTTCGCGATCCGCAGGTTCTGATCGATGCCGCGGCGAACGATCCGGGCAGCACTTCGGCTGACAGCCAGATCGCAGTGAGTTACGACCTGGGCGATCTCGCTGCGGGCGCGACCACCACGCTGCGGTACTTCGTGATGTTCGGCACCACGCCCGCACAGGTGGCGTCGTTGAACACGGCCCTGAACAACGGCACCGGCACGGGGCACCTTGCCCCCTCGGCCGCGACGCCCGGCACGGAAGTGCTTCAGACCGGCGGTTCGACCGTCGTGACGGCTCCGACGCTTCCCTATCGCGTCTATTACCCCGAAGGCTTCTTCGGCGACAACATCTACACCTTCCTCCCGATCAGCAACCCCAACGACCAGTCCAATCGCGTCGTCGTCATTGCTCGATACGAGCAGGGCACCCGCGACCAGCTGGTCGGCGAGATCACGCTGGCTCCCAACAGCCGCAGCGGTCTGACGCTCGTCACGCCCGAACTCTTCGCGGCGGGCACCGCTCTGGCGGGTCGCCCCAACACGACCGGTGGCGTCCAGTCCTACGCCCTCGAGATCCGTGCACAGCTGCCCGTCGCCGCGACGTTCAGCCACTACGACCTCAACCAGGCCGGTGGTGCACGCGTGGCCATCGGTGAGTCGTTCACGACTCGCGTGGAGACGCAGTGGTCGTTCGGCGAAGTCACCAAGGGCGCTGGCAGCAGCGACTTCCTCCTGTTCTACAACACGACGGCGCAGACCGAGAAGGTCACCATCAACTTCTACCCCGTCGGTGGCGGCACCGTCTACACCGAAGAGTTCCGTACTCGCCGCGAGGATGGGTCGCTTGCAGACGGGCTCGAAGGCTTCCGCCGCGGCGGTCTGTCGATCAACGACATCGGCTTCCTGCCCGATGGCAACTACGGCGTCACCGTCACCTGCCAGGTGCCGATCGTCGCCGCACTGTCGCACTTTGACACCACCGCCCGCACGGCCGATGGTCAGGTCGGCAACGCTGGCCTGGGTTCGACCACCGCCGTGATTCCTGAAGGCCAGTTCTCGCTGAACGCGACGACCGAGAAGATCGGTGTGCTCAATGCCAACGCTTCTGCCGCGGCAGTGACCTTCACCTTCTCGTTCTCCAACGGCAGCGCTTACCGCACCCTGCTGAATGTTCCTTCGCGTTCGAGCCAGGAACTGATCGTTGAGGATCTCCCCAACTTCCCGACAGGCAAGCCCTACAGCGTGAGCTACGAGAGCACGCAGCCCGTGACCCTGAGCATGAACAGCCCGGCATTCGAAGATGGCGTTGCCAGCGCGTTTGCTGACAATGCCTACACGATGTGGGGCTTCGGCGAAGGGTTCCGTCCGGGCGACAACGATGTTCACCCCGGCGTGACCGAGTACCTGCGCATCTACAACCCGCAGGTGACTGATACCGTGGTTGAAGTCACGATCGCGTACGACGGTGCGCCCGGCTACGAGACCTTCCGCCGCACGATCCCCGCTCGCCGCATGGCTGAGTTCAACATGGACCAGTTCATCACCGGCAATCGTCGCCTCCAGAGCGCGTGGTTCGCAACCACGGTCAAGGCTGCGTCGCCCGTGGTGGCCTACATGGGTCACTTCGACCGCTCCTTCCCCGGTGCGTTCGGCACGCTGGGCACGCCCATGGGTATTTCTGAGATCGCGACCTGAGTCGGATCCGGATTCAGGCTCCCGACCGGGGGCATCTGGGCTCCCTCCGGCAC
Source organism: Phycisphaerales bacterium (assembly GCA_044371005.1). Classification (GTDB taxonomy): domain Bacteria; phylum Planctomycetota; class Phycisphaerae; order Phycisphaerales; family UBA1924; genus UBA2402. Next base: position 12,542 of record JBILUL010000009.1, read on the forward strand.
TCTCAACAAAGTTCACTTCTCGGGGCTGGCGACAACGCCAGCCCCGTTTGTTTGGGTCGGGCGGTGAATGAGAGCACCTGGAGGCGGGAAGGAAGCGGGGGGCTTGCGTATCATCGAGGCCCCGTGGCTGGCGGTCCTGCATGAGCCAGGATCGGCAAGCCGCGCCGGGTTGCATCGAGGGCGTAGCTCAGTTGGTAGAGCAGCGGCCTTTTAAGCCGTAGGTCCTGGGTTCGAGTCCCAGCGCCCTCATTTCCCCGCACGCGTCGATTGTGACGCGGTGCACACGAGATTCAAGGTTGGGTCCGTCCTGCGTTGGACCGGGCGCGATCGGGCTTGGCTGGTGGGTCCATTCCATTGACGAACGTCTTGCACGCGAACTGGTCCGGTGGATTGCTTCATCTGTGGATGGAGGATGCCCAGCGGTATCTTTCGAACAGGGCCAGCGAGGTTCCTTCGCAGCATCCCTTCACGGCGTTGCCTCGTGGCATCGGCAACGTGCTCAGCCGCGAGAATGCCGAGCAGCTCGCCGCCCAGGTCCAGGAATCCTCGATTCGACTGCGGGTGCCCGTGGTCGCAGGCCGGCCACTTCCCAGCAGCACGCTCGCTCGTGCCATGGGCCGGACCACCCTCTCCTCAACCGCCGATGATGCGGCCGACACGCCGATCCTCCCGGGCATTGAGACGCTTGAGATTCCCACACAGGCAATTCCCGCCCAGACCGCGGCTCAGGTGCTCATCGAGCTTGCCGACATGCTCACCGATCGTGCGGAACTCTCCACCGCCGGCGCTGAACAGACCGAGTCGGCGTTGCTGCCGGGTGCTTCGCTTCTGTACTTTGCTCAGGCCGCTCGCCTTGCACGATACGTCCTCGTGCAGCAACGCTTCGTGCCCTCGGTGCTCCAGGCTTCAACCGGCGAGATCCGCGGAGCATGGCAGGCGTGGCTGAGCGATGACTCCACCGCCAACCGGCTGACTTCCCTCGTTCAGGCCTGCCCCGGCTCGGCACGATGCGCGGCCGATCCGTTCAAGCACGATGCGGGCGTCCTGACTCAGGATTTCATTCACGCCATGGTCGATGCGCAGTGCCGCACCGCCCTGGTGCGCGAACACTTCGTCGATTCCATCGAGGACCGCGATCCGATCAAGGACCTGCATGTGGCATGGCTGGGCGGGCTGCTCACCCAGAGCAATCAGATGACCGCAGGCTCCGCGGCACGCCAGGAAATCATCAAGCGCGTCCGCGGCTGGATCGGTGTTCTCGAAGAACGCGGTGCCAGTTCCGTCTGGCGTCTTCTGCTCCGTCTCAACGAGCCGGACGTTTCGGGGCTTGCACCCAGTGCCTCTCCCGATCCCACCGATCCGGCATGGTCGGTCACGTTCCACCTTCAGGCAGTGGAGAACCCCGCGATCATTCTCGATGCGGGCGATGTGTGGATGATCACCGGCGACTCCGCGACGATCATGGGGCGACGCGTAGATCGCCCGCATGAACTGCTGCTTGGAGAACTCGGTCGCGCTTCGCGTCTGTACCGCCGGCTCGAACAGGCACTCGAGGAATCAGAACCCACCTCCCTCAAGCTCTCGACACGCCAGGCCTACGAGTTCCTCCGCGAGGTTCGCACCGTCCTGACCGAGCAGGGATTCGGCGTTCAAGCTCCCGCATGGTGGGATTCACCCTCCGCGCGTGTGGGTGCCAAGCTTCGCCTTGAGTCAGACGCTGAGAATCCATTCGATGTCACCCGCGCCGGCCTTACCAACGCGGCCAAGACACAACTCGGGCTTTCGTCACTCGTTGGATATCAGTGGGAGATCGCCGTCGGCGACACGACGCTTTCACTGCACGAGTTCGAGCAGCTCGCCGCGAAGCGCACGCCGCTCGTGCGCGTGAACGGACGCTGGGTTGAAATTCGCCCCGAGGACGTTCAAGCCGCGGTCAAGTTCATCCGCGAGCATCCCGGCGGCAAGGTCAAGCTCGCCGATGCACTGCGACTGGCCTACTCCGTGGATGTTCAGGAGTCGGGCATTCCTGTGGTCGGCATGGAAGCCACCGGCTGGCTCAATGCCTTCCTCAACAGTGAGTCATCGAGCAAGCAGCTCCAGATGATTCCCACGCCCAAGACCTTCCAGGGCACCCTGCGTCCCTACCAGAGCCGCGGCGTTTCCTGGATGGCCTTCCAGGAGCAGCTTGGCTTTGGCATCTGTCTCGCCGACGACATGGGTCTGGGCAAGACCGTGCAGTTGCTCGCACTGCTCGCGTGGGAACGCGAAGTCTCCACGCCGCCGCCGGCACCCGGGCAGGAACCCGTTGAAGGACAGCCGGTCATTCCGTCGAATGACCATGGCGTGCCTCCGACACTGCTGCTGGTGCCCATGTCGGTCGTCGGCAACTGGATCCACGAAACCCGCAGGTTCTGCCCGCACCTTAGGGTGCTCGTTCACCACGGAACTGAGCGTCTGCAGAATCAGGCATTCACCGACAAGGTGACCGTCAGCGATCTGGTCATCACGACTTACGCCCTCGCCAATCGCGACCGCGACACGATCGCCGCGACCAAGTGGGGACGGATCGTGCTGGACGAAGCCCAGTACATCAAGAATCCGCTCGCCAAGCAGAGCCAGGCCGTTCGCAGCTTTGATGCGATCCAGCGCGTCGCGCTGACAGGTACGCCCGTTGAGAACCGGTTGACCGAACTCTGGTCGATCATGGACTTCCTCAATCCCGGCTACCTGGGTTCCTCCAACGGCTTCCGCTCCAAGTTCGCCGTGCCGATCGAACGCTACCACGACAAGACCCGCGGCGAACAGCTCCGCGGCCTCATCAGGCCCTTCGTGCTGCGCCGCCTGAAGACCGATCCCACCGTGGTGGCCGACCTTCCCGAGAAGGTCGAGACCAAGGAGTTCAGCCACCTCACCAGCGAGCAGGCCGCACTCTACGAGAACTGCGTCAAGCGCATGCTCACCGAGGTCGACGAGGCCGAGGGCATGCAGCGCCGCGGCTTGGTCCTCGCCACGCTCATCAAGCTCAAGCAGATCTGCAACCACCCCCTGCAGGCACTCAAGGGCGTCGACGATCTCTCCTCCGTCATCGTCGATCCCACCCGCTCGGGCAAGTGCATCCGCATGCTCGAGATGCTCGATGAAGTCATCGCCGAGGGCGACCAGGCACTGGTCTTCACCCAGTTCCGCGAGATGGGCAAGCTCCTTGAGTCCATGATCGCCCATCGCTTCGGCAAGGATGTGCTCTTCATTCACGGTGGCACGACCCAGCCTCAGCGTCAGGCGATCATCGAGCGGTTCCAGAAGGCCGACGGCACCGCGCCCGTGCTGCTGCTGAGTCTTCGCGCCGGCGGCGTCGGTCTCAACCTCACCGCGGCAACGCACGTCTTCCACTTCGACCGCTGGTGGAACCCCGCCGTCGAGAATCAGGCAACCGACCGTGCGTACCGCATCGGCCAGACACGCACGGTGCAGGTGCACAAGTTCATCGTCCGCGGCACGCTCGAGGAGCGCATCGATCAGATGATCGAAAGCAAGACCGAACTGGCCGAAAACATCATCGGCAGCGGCGAGCAGTGGATCAGCGAACTGAGCACCGACCAGCTGCGCGACATCCTCACGCTTCGCAACGATGCCGTTGATGACGAGCCCTGATCGGATCCGCGATCGATTCTTCCCCATGGCGATGCCGGGCATCGGCGTAGACTTCTGACGCCATGAGCGATTCTCCCGCGGACTCCGGTACCTCGCCCAAGCCCTCCGATGCGGCCGAGAAGCCCATCTATGACCTGGCGCCCGCCACGGAGCACGCGGCGGCTCCGGCTCAGCCCGCCCTGCCCAAGGGCACCGTTGTTGAACGGGCTTCAAAGGTCGGCGACAAGAGCCTCATCGATGATTTCGATGAGGATGCCGACTTCTCCAAGGACCCGCAGGTCGAACGCGCCTTGGGCGGCGGCTCACCTGCAGTGAAGGCAGAGCCCGTCGATCTCGGTCCAGCGTTCGTCAAGCCCGGACTCGGCGATCTTCGTCAGATCGGCATCGCAGCGGGGGTCGTGCTGCTCGCTGCCATCATCGCCGCGGCAATCACCGCGGATGGGCGCAACCGACAGTGGTACGCCGATGCGATTCTCACCGGATATCTGGGCGTGTTTCACGCAGCGACTGGCGCAGCCGCGGTGATGTTCGCGGCATACATCAATCGCCAGCGCCTCGGCGACCTTCCCCTCGCCGCGGCTCGAATGGGGCTCGCAGTTGCCTGTTTCCAGCTCCTTTTCCACATCAACATCCCTATCGCCGGCCGCTCCGATGAGGTCATTGCGGCGTGCGCTGCCTACGCGGCATGCACGTGGATTCTGTTCCGCTGGAGTCGCGAGCAGATCACACTGGTCGTCTGCGTGCACGCACTGCTCTGGGGCGCGATGTATGCCGCGACGGGCTTGTGGTACTGGGCGCAGAAGAAGACCGGCGCGTAAGGCGCCGGTCTTCAGAGTTCACTGGTTGTCCTCGCTGGCTCAGCGGGTAGGGGCCGGAGGATCAGGCAGCCGGTTGATGGCTGCGGCTGCGACGGTGGTCGTGGCTGCGGGTGCCATGTTGACCGTTGTTGCCGCCAGGGTGCCGCGGGTCCTGGGCTGATTCACCGCCGCGGCGAAGGCATCAGGACGCATCACGGGTGAAGGGCGAGCCTGTCCCTGCGGAACCTGCGGTGCCGGAGCGACCACATCCGCGGGGATGTCTGAACCGGGAATGGTGCTGCCCGAAGGGATCGTGCTCCGACCGCCGTTATCGCGATTGATCTCGATGCCCGTGTCGGTCCGGGCCGGAGCCTGAATCACGACCGGTGCGGGCCGTTCCACCACGACGATGCGCTCCGTGGGGGCTGGCACGTAGATGCGTTCCTGCACCACGGTGGTGGTGTAGATGGGCCGCGTGTAGACGGGCGTCACGCAGATGGGACGAGGCGTGTAGCAGATCGGTGCCGGTTCCCAGCAGGGATCAGAGAAACCGATGCGGATCGAGAAGCGGGGAGGCGGGCAGTACGGGATCGGAGGAGGGCAGTAACGGACCGGAGGGGGGCAGTAGCGGACCGGAGGAGGACAATACCGCACCGGCTCACAGTGCCGCGGCGGGATGTAGCGAACGGGCTCGCATCGGTCGCCCCATGAGCTACGGGAGTCATGGCGAGAGCCGCCGTCGTAGCGAGAACCGCCGCCTCGGCTTCCACCACGCTCAGAGCCACGGTCGCTCTGGCCGCGGTCGTAGCCGCGGCTGGAGGAGTTTTTGCCTCCATCGGCAAGCGCCGTGGTGGCAAGACCAGCACTGAACACGAGCGAGCACACAACAAGACTTCGGAAACCAACGCAAAGAGCCGACATGTGCGACCTTTCCCTGGTGGCTGTTTCCCTCACGAACGGTTCAAGGAGTGTATCAGCACCCGACTTGCTGAACCGGAGCTTGGTGAGCCTGTACCTTGCTCGATCAGATATGACCGGCCAGTATGCGCTTGGTTCCACGGTTTCGTTCCTTCTCGCAGCCTGAGGACGGTGGCAGAAATGTTTGGAATCGGTTTGGTTCTGGAGTTGAGCATTGAACTGGCCGATCAACCCTGCTCCGAGAATCACTTGCAGCGTGCGGGCGTTTCTGGTAGACTGATCCGCGGGCACGAGTTCTTCGACCGCCCAAACGAGGAGAAGACAAGATGAACCGATTCGTGAATTGCTGGCAGGCTGCGGCCTGCGCCGGTCTTGCTGTGTCAACCGCGGCGTTTGCTGCCGAGCCAATCACATTCCGATCGGTGGTGCTCTCCACAGAACCGCTTCCTACGCCGGAGGCCTCGGTGTCGGTGGGTTCGCTGGGCCTGGTCGGTCGCCCCTGGGCCACCATCAATGATGCAGGTGAAGTCGCGTTTGTTGCAACAGCTGGTGGGCAGCGTGGCTACTGGTACCGTGGCGGGTCCGGACCGCTCGGATATCTCGCTCAGGGTGGGCGGCGCGTCCAGGGTCGTCCATCGGCCACGATCGTGGGATCCGGGTTCACGGTTGAACCGCAGATGACCAATGGACCATCGGGCGCCGTTTTTCGTGTGCAGGTGACCGACGACACACTGGCGGGCGATCGGCGTCGTGCCATCGCGTCAGGGCGGCCCGGGAGCATGGGTGTCGTGGCTGGCTTTGCGAGTCAGGCACCAGGGACCGAGGCGGGAACGGTCTTCACCAACTTCGGAGAACCCGCCGGGGCACCCGGACGTGGTGCGAGTTTTTCAGGAGCGCTGATTGGCCCGAATGTCGGAACCCTCACGGGAGGTATCTGGCGGCTCAATGGCAATGATGTCCAGTTGGTGGTCAGGCGTGGCGTACAGGCACCGGGTCAGGTCAGCGGCGTGCTCTTCGGTGAATCGGCAGCGATCGCGGCTGGTGGCGGCTCGGCGGGCACGCTGTTTCGCAGCGTGCTTCAGGGACCGGGCATCACCGAGACGAACCGGCAGAGCTATTGGAAGCAGACTTCGGGAGACCCGACCCTGATCTTCCGTCCCACGCAGTCACAGATCACAGGATTCAACGCCGAAACGCGACTGCAGGAGATCTCACCCACGTTCTCACCCAGTGGCCTGCGAGGTGCGGGCGTCGGATACATGGCTGGGGGCGGGGTTCTTGCCACCAACAACCTGGGCGTGTACACCTACCAGGAAGGCACGGGCTGGTCCGCAGCACTGCGCGAAGGCGGACGACTGAATCCATCTGATCCAACCTCGCGCACCGTGGTGGATTTTTCCGGTGGCGTGCTGACCGGAGCGACGGCGCTTCGCAGTGATTTCAACGACATTCTGGTGGCGAGCATCCGCACCGCACCCGTGGGGCAGGATCCGCGCCTTTCGCTGGTCCGTCGCAGCGGCGAAGGCGCCTTCAATGTGCTGGCGGATGTCGGAGCCCACGCGCCCTTGCTGCCCGATGGTGTGCTGCTGAGCAGCTATTTCGGCCTGACCATGAACGCCCGCGGCCAGATCGCCTTCTCGGCTCGCCTGAGTGGTTCGGGCATCACCGCCGCGAACGACCTGGCGCTCTACGCCACCATGCCCGATGGAACGCTCATGCTCGTGGCACGCGAGGGCTCAGCATTCTCGTGGGGCGAGGGCTCCGGCACGATCGCGATGCTCGGTACCGATGCGGCCATCGGTGGCACCTCAAGTGCGACCTTCAACGCTCGGGGCGAACTGGTTTTTGGTGCCTCGCTCGGCGGCGAACGTTCAGGCATCTTCGTCGCGGCGGTACCTGGTCCGGCGTCGCTTGGACTCCTGGGAATCGGACTGTTCGCAGCAGCGGCACGGCGGCGCACACGATGACATCATCACGGCCACACGCGGCGAACGCGCATTGGCCACACTGGTGATCGCTGTCAATCAATCCTGATCGCTGGCCTGAAATCGGCCGGCGTGAATCGCATGCGCGATGGCCTCAATGTCGGCCGTCAGCGGGCGATCGTCGGTCAGCCTGGGCACCATCGAACGAATCATCGCGTGCGCGGCCTCGATGCCCGAGCCGGACGTGAGCGGACGATGGTGTTCAAGCCCCTCAGCCGCGGCGAGGAATTCGATGGCAATCACGCGGTTGAGCAACTCCAGCGCACGGGCCGCCTTCGCCGCACCGCGAGGTCCGAACGAGTTGTAGTCCTCGATGCCCGCACTGGTCGAGATGTTGCTCACGCTTGAGGGCGTGCAGAGCGTGATCATCTCATTGCAGCACGCCGCGGCGGTGTACTGGGCAATCATCAGCCCCGAGTTGAGCCCTGGGTCGGGCGCAAGATACGGCTTGAGACGACTCTCCGCATCGAACGCGGAAATCATCCAGAAGACGCGCCGCTCGCTGATCCCCGCGGCGTGCGTCAAAGCAATGGACAGCACATCCATCGGAATCGCCATGGGCATTCCGTGGAAGTTGCCGCCGCTGACGATGGATTCGCCGCCGCCGGGCAGGTCCGAAGGATTCTCGCCGAGCATCGTGTTCAGTGCATGCGATGGCGAGAAGACCAGCGGGTTGTCGGTCACGGCGCCCAGTTCGCGGCCAACCGCCTGAGTCACATACGCGAGCGCATCAAACGCGGCACCCAGCACCTGAGGCGTGCAGCGAAGCGAGTAGGGGTCCTGCACGCGAGGGTCGTTCTCACGGTGCGAGGGGATGATGGTGCTGTCGCGCAGCAGGAGACGCATCGCCGCAGCGACGTGCATCTGGCCGGGCTGACGGCGGGCGGCATGAATGCGGGCATCGAGTGAACTGTCGGTGCCGCGGCAGGCATCGAGCGACATCGCCGCGGCGATCACCGCTGCATCGAGCGAGACCTCGGCATCATGCACGAGCAGCGCACCGCGGCCCGCCATGAGGTGCGTTCCATTGATGATCGCAAGACCTTCCTTCGCCTCCAGAACGAGCGGCGCGATGCCGGCGTTCGCAAGAGCGGTCGAACTCAGTACGGGCGTCGACGAGGTGCGAGTGGTGCAGGTGCCCTCGCCGATGAGCGCAAGGCCGATGGCTGCCAGTGGCGCCAGATCGCCCGAGGCGCCGACGCTGCCGACCGAAGGAACCACGGGCGTGATGCCCTTGTTGAGCATTCCCACCAGCGTCTCGACCACGGCGAGGCGAACCCCCGAACACCCGCGGCAGAGTGACGCGGCCAGCAGCAGCATCATCGCACGGACGACTTCAACATCGAGTGGATCGCTCACGCCCGCTGCGTGGCTGCGGATGAGATTGCGCTGAAGGGCCCCGAGTTCCGCCGCGGCGATGCGCTTGCGACTCAGCGAACCGAAGCCCGTGTTGATGCCATAGTGGGGCAGGCCGTCGCCGAGTGCCTCCTCAACCACGCCTCGGGAAGCGTTGAGCCGCGGGCCGACGTCAGGGCCCAGATTCACCAGCGCGTGATGCCGTGCGACAGAAACGACCTGGGAGGACGTGAGGGCGTGGTCGTGGAGCGTGAGTGGGGCGGGAAGCATGGTGCGGTGCTCGTGTGTGGTGTGCTGCAATTACTCGAACATGGCGTTGGTGTAGACCTTCTGCACATCGTCGAGGTCTTCAAGCGCTTCGACCAGTCCGTTGACCTTCTCGGCCAGTTCACCCGACACCGCCGAATAGTTGTCGGGGACCATGGCGATGCTTGCATCGGTGATGGGCAGGCCGGCCTTCTCAAGGGCGGTCTTGACCGCAGCGAACTGCGTCGGATCCGTCGAGATCATCCAGGAAGGATGGTCATCATCGCCATCGCCGCCGGTGCTCACCTGCTCGATGTCGGAAGCGCCTGCAGCCAGTGCCGCATCCATCACGGACTCATCGGTGAGCTTGGGGCCGCTGACCAGAATCTGGCCTTTGGCCGCGAACATGTACGAAACGCAGCCGGAGTTGCCGATGTTGCCATCAAAGTCGGAGAAGGCAAGCCGCACATCGCCGATGGTGCGGGTGCGGTTGTCTGTGAGGGCTTCGATGATGACGGCGACGCCGCCGGGGGCGTATCCCTCGTAGCGGATGTTCTCGTAGTTGCTGGTGTCGTCGCCGCCCGCACCCTTCTTGATCGCCCGTTCAACCGTGTCGCGTGGCATGTTGGCGTAGCGGGCTTCATCCATCGCGTAGCGCAGCGAGAGGTTGGCGGATGGATCAGGGCCGCCGTGACGCGCGGCGACGATGATCGCCTTGCTGATCTTGGTCCAGACCTTGCCGCGACGCTTGTCGACGACGGCCTTGCGATGCTTGATCTTGCTCCACTTGTTGTGTCCTGCCATGGCGAATTGCGCTCGGTTGATGCGTGGGGGTCGGAGTGAGAACTCATCGGGACGGGGCGGCGGCCTGGGCATGCGTCGGAGCGATGGGCGGATCCTTGCCCTCGTTCGCGGCGGTCAGCCTTGCTCGCAGGCGAGCGGCCTGTTCATTGAGCCGTACCTCCTGGGGCCTGGGCGGCGTGCCCGGCTGAGCCGCGGCCTGGATGAGCGAGAGCTGTGAGTCAATGAGTCGCAGCGCATTGTCCCATTGGGCGATGGCCTTGGGCTTGTTGCCAAGTTGCCAGAATGCGTCGCCCAGATGCTCGCATTGTTCCGCCGAGGCTGGCTTGTTCAGGTTGTTCACGGCCCGGCTCAGGATGGAGGCCGCTCCTTCCACAACCGTGCCATCGGGCGAGGTGGAATCGGCGAATCGCCCCTGCCGGTATCTGAGCCAGCCGAATGAATCAATGACGCTGGATTCATCCGGGAGCTGCTCATACGCACGCGTGATCATCGCCTCCGCTTCGGCCAGGTCGCCCCCCTCACGGATGAGCAGGTTGTATCCAAGGTTGTTGAGTGTCCATGCGTGGTCGGGCTTGAGTTCAAGCGCCATGCGATAGGCATACTCGGCCATCTCCTCGTTGGCGTTGGAACTCGCCGCGTTCCCGATCCAGTAAGCAATCTCGGCTCGCAGCGAGGCCTCGTCGCCATCCGTCTTCACCGTGTCGTCTTCCACCGAGGTGGCGACCGAACGCAGAAGTTGCACGGGCTCGCGGGGGAGCGTGACAAGATCGCGAATGTCGTCCTTGTCGCCGCGGGTGAATGCGATCCGAAACCACTCGAAGGCAAAGTTCTCGGGGTAAGGCGTGGTGTTGTTCACATACTGCGCGAGGAAGCGAAGCCCGTCGGTGGGATCCTGCTTGCTCAGCAGCACCTGGGCCACGCGTGCTGGCAACTGCAGCGCAAGGTCCGGCAGTGTCTTGACGGCCTCTTCGAGTGCCGCGAAGACACGCGGAGCATCGCTGCTCGCGCTGGCGCAGAGCACCAGCAGACGCGAGAGATGCATCGAAGGAGTCATCGTGATTCCGCGGCCTGCGATCTGGTCGAACAGGACCAGCGCCGCAGCAGATCGTGCCGGCTCGGCAGAAACCAGCTTCTCGGGCTCGATGGCCGTGGCCATCGCCACCAGTGATGCAGCCTGCTCGCGAGTCAGCTGGATTCGAGAGGGCAGGCCCTGGGAGAGCGCCTGGGCCGCCTCCTGGAAATCGCCCGACCGCAGCAGGAGGGCCGCGTATTCGATCGATTGATCAACGCCGCGTGATGCCTGTGAGAGCCGCAGCATCGCCGAGGCATCCGCCAGGGTCGGCTCCTTCACGAGATCACGCAGGAGCGATTCGCGCAGGCGGGCAAGATCCGGGTTGGGGAAGCGAGAAAGTGCCGTGTCGAGCAGCGAGATTGAAGCCGCGGCATAGTCCTGCGGTTCAGTCAGTGCCAGCAGCCGGGCCTGCGACATGATCAGCGGCGGTGAGTCGGGACGCTCCTGCAATCGCTTCGAGATCAGCGATGAAACCTTCTCCGTGACCTGCGGGTCCGACGCGTAAGAACGTTCGCACACCGCGACGAGCATCGCCAGCAGTGAGGCATTCTCGTCCGAGCCCTCAAGCGTGCCAAGCAGCATGTCGGCCGCGGGTGCCCACTGTGACTTTGATGCCAGATCGCGTGCAGCGATGCTGCGAGCGAACTTGCTGTCTGGAATCCAGTCTCGAAGCTGCCGTGCCGTCGTGCCCAGTCGCTCGTCGTTGGCGAGCGCAGCACGCGGCGAATACAGATTGAGCAGGATCTCGTACGGGCGTTCATCCAGCTGGTCGGATTCCATCTGAGTGCGCAGGATCGTCTCTGCCTGAGCAGCATCGCCGATGTTGAGACACCAGGTTGCCTTGAGGCTCGGGAAAATGAGCGGAGAATCCGCCGCGGCGATCGCTGCCGTGAACTGCTGGGTACTCGCCAGCACCGCCGCACGCAGATGCGCCGGCGCACCTGGGCTCAGTGCATCTGCATGCGAGAAGGCTTCGTCCCACTGCCCGCGTGCCGCGGATGCGTGGGCCAGCACGACATGGATCACGTCCGGCGAGAGAGACGCCGGAGGCGAGCCGCCAGGCCCCTTCGTTCCCAGGGCAACGGAGAGTGCGTTCGAGAGAATCCACGCGCCAGTTGCACGTTGGTTGCGTTCGCACCACGTGACCGAACCGGCGATATCCGATCCATAGTTGAGCAGCGATCTTGCAAGGGCAGGAGCCAGATCCGGTCGTGCCGCGCAGAGCTGGGCATACGCGCTGGTGCGAGCCGCGGTGTCCGATCCGAAGAGTGCCGCAAACCGCTGGATGCTGCGGCTTGGGTCTGCGACGGCGACCAGATACCGCTGCATCGCTTCCCGAGCTGGCTCTGCGTGTGATTCGAGCGCGATCGCGAGCATGAGGCGGTTGCGCACCGTGGCGGACCGGATCGCCGCGGGGTCCGCCGCGAGCGAACCCGCATCGTGGATGATTTCCTTCGCGATCTGAGAGTTGACCACGATGCTTGCGAGCAGTTCGAATTGGCCGTTGCTCGGGCGGGCGTCAGGCACGCAGAGCTGTTCAAGAATCGAGATCGCAGCCTGAGCACTCATGCCACGTGCAAGCAGCACATACAGCCGACGCTGGATCAGTTCGCGAGATTCACCTCCGGGAAGCAAGGCCGCAGCTTCGTATGCCATGGCGGCGTCGTCCAGTGCGCCGCACGAAGCATGCAGATCGCCGGTGCGAAGCCACAGATCGGCCCGACGGCGGTATAGCTCCGCTTCCTCCGGACGCAGCTGGCCTTCCGGTGTGACGGGCAACTGCGTCAGCATGCTCGTGAGCAGCTGTGCCGAGGCACGGCGGTAGCCTATCTGCGAGAGCGCATCCGCCAGGTCGGCCTGGGCCACGCTGCGAGTCAGCTGCCATTGCGGTTCATCGCAGTATTCGATGGCTCGGATCAGTTCTGATGCCGCGGCTTCGTATTGGCGTGCCCGAAGTGTCTCGCGTCCAAGGAAGGCTGCAATGCGCGGATCGCGAAGGCCCATGGCCGTCGCTCGCCGGTAGGTTGCGGTCGCCGCTGCACGTTTGCCGGAGGCGGCTTGTGCTGCACCCAGCTCGCGGAGAATCTCCGCTGAAGTCGGATCAAGCTTCGCCGCGGCTTCGAGGGCAGTGACCGCCGGACCAAACTGTCCGGCGACGAGCTTGGCCTTGCCTTCGACATACAGCTTTGAACTCTCGATCTGCTTGTCGAGGTCCGTGGCGGGTGGTGGGGCATCGAGTGCCACCGGTGGCTGCGGTTTGGCAAGGGCCTTGATGGCCTCATCGAGCGAAAGGGTCTGTCGCGTTGGATCGGAGGCCGGGGCCAGGGTCATGCCCGAAGGGGGCGGCGTCGCCATGGCGCGAGCATCAGGCGTCGTGAGCTGCTTCTGGGCGATGATTCGCAGCGAGGCCAGTGAGGCGGTGGAGGCGGTGTGGGGCGTGGCCGATTGATCCGCCGCGTCCACCGCCGCGTGGCGGACGGGCGTTCTGCTCGAGCAGGCGCCCAGGACGATGCAAAGGCCGGCGCACGCTGCGAACTGCCATGCAGGCAAGGCAGCGGCCAGATGGGAACGAACTGTCGCGGCCGATGGCATGGGCTGCACCTATTTGGACTTGGGGCGAGGCTTCGATTTTCTGGGGGCGGTCCTGGCGGATGGCTTGGATTTCGCCGCGGGCAGCCCGAGGTCGCTCCGTCGCGGGGCGGGGGGAAGGGCGATGTCCACCGGGCGGAACGCGTCGGTTCCGTCGCGACGGGGCGGGGTGCCGTGGTGATCCGACCATGACCGCAGCAGGGCGTAGACCTCGGGCAGTTCATCGGGCGCGACCAGGGCTTCAAGTCTCGCCATTGCCTCAGCGGGCGTGGTCTGCGCTTCGACAACCTTCTCCTGAACCAGGAGTTTGAGGAGCCGTTCATCAACCGGGAACGCGTGGTCGCCCAGCGAGGTCATCGCAGCGAAGGCCGCGGCGAAATCTGGCAAGCCCTGAAGCGAACGCATGCGATCTCTGGCTTCCGGCCTCGCGACGTCGCGGAGGTTCTCAAGATCAAGCGAGTTGGAGCGGCGATAGAGGTCTGAGAGCCAGCTCTTGAGCCGCACGCAGCGCTCCGCGGCGAGCGGATAGCGCTCGCCGATGGCCATGATGAGCTGCGTTGGCAAAGCCACCCGCATGTCGTTGTAGTCGGCAAAGTGCTGCGTGAGATGCTGATAGGCAAGCCGAGCCTGGCCGACCGAGGCTTCCCACAGAAGCGTGCCGTGAATCGCTGCGGAGATGACGGTGAGCGGGGCCGGCGGCTGTTCCGCCGCGTGCGAAGGCGCGGGCTGGTCCGCCGCGAGCTTCTTCAGCAGCGTCTTCCACTTCTTGAGCATGGGATCGGGTACGGTGCTCAACGGTCAGGTTCCAGCGTCCTGGGTTCCTTCAGAATCCTCGGTATCCGAATTGGCCTCCGGAGCCGGATTGCGGTCCTTGATCTTGTCCAGCTCGCGGATGATCGCGGCTTCCTTCTTGGCACGAGTATCGAGTCGGAAGACAAACTGCGGGAGCACGCGGGCTCGCACGGAGTTGGCAACCTCGCGGCGGATCCACGTCCCGGCGCTGGCGATGCCGTGCAGCGTCAACTCCTGCTTTTCCTCGGGGAGGACGGAGATGTCGATGTAGGCCCGGCTCATGTCGGGCAGGACGCGGACGCCCGTCACGGTGATGAGGCCGCTGACGCGTGGGTCCGCGAGGCCCTTGGAGAGCACATCGCGGACGCCGCGTTCAATGTCCGCGGTGAGTTGTTCGATGCGTCGGCTCATGGGCGTGTGTCTTTCAGATCCGGGTCCGGGTCAAGCTCGACCCGGGCCAGTAGTTCGCTTGCAAGTGATTCGTCGTACGCGTCTCGGGGCCGCGGCGGCGCGTCCTCGATGTCCCTTCCGATGCCATTGGCGATGATCTCACGGAACGTATCGCCCAGTTCCGCCTCGTGCGAGGCGGTTCTGATCTGTTCCGTGATCCGGTCCAGCACCCCGGCCAGATACTTCGCATCTGATCCGACCACTGCGACCCCCATCCGTGCTGCCCGGAGGGAATCGAGCAGCCCGACCTCGGCGACACTTGCCTGGAAGTTGCGGTGCAGCCTGTCCTTGAGCGACAGAACGATGCGCCGCTTGTCCTTGAGGGACTCGGCTCCGTGGATGAGAAGTTCGAACTGGAGAATCGCGATGAGCATGCGTTGGGGAACTGTCCCCGGCTCATCGCGATCCTGCCGCGGCATGGCCGGGGTTTGATGGACGCCTTACAGCGTTCTCTTGACCTCGATCTTCTTGTAGCACTCCAGGACGTCGCCTTCCTTGATGTCGTCGTAGCCGTCGATCTTCATGCCGCACTCCGTGCCTGCACGCACTTCCTTGGCATCGTCCTTGACACGCTTGAGCTGCGAGAGCTTGCGGTCGTGTTCGATGACCACGCCGTTGCGTGTGACGCGGATGAAGGCCTCGCGCTGCACCACGCCGTCGGTGACGTAGCAGCCCGCGACCGAACCCACGCGGCTGATCTTGAAGACCTGACGAACATCCGCATGACCCAGAACCTCTTCGCGAAGCTCGGGAGCCAGCAGACCTTCGGCCGCCTTCTTGAGATCGTCCGTGATGTCGTAGATGACCTGATAGGTGCGGATCTCGACGCTCTTGTGCTCGGCAAGCTGACGGGCCTTGCCCGAGGGGATGACGTTGAAGCCGATGATGATGGCCTTGGACGCATCGGCCAGGAGCACATCGCTCTCGGTGATGCCGCCGACGGCCGAGTGGAGCACGCGAACCTTGACCTCGGTCCCCTTGACCTTCTCGCACTCGTTCTTGAGCACATCGACCGTGCCCTGCTGATCCGTCTTGAGGACGACCAGGATTTCCTTGACTTCCTTGTCCGAGATCGAGCTGAAGATGTTGTCCAGCGTGACCTTGGGCTGTGCGAGCGCCAGATGACGCTCACGCATGCGACGCTGCTCCGCGGCTTCCTGAGCCTTCTTGAGCGAGTCGACGATGTAGAACTTGTCGCCTGCATCGCAGACTTCGTCGATGCCCGAGATCTGGACTGGAGTGGGGGGCAGGGCTTCCTTCTGCCGCTTGCCCTTGTCGTCGGAGATGTCACGCACGCGGCCGAACGAACGGCCCATGACGATGAAGTCACCCACGTGCAGGCAACCCTGCTGAACCAGAATGCTCGCGACTGCACCGCGGCCCTCTTCCATCTTCGATTCGACGACCACGCCCTGCGCGGCGCCGGCGAAGTCAGCCTTGAGTTCGAGCAGCTGCGACTGGTAGTCGAGCGCTTCGAGCAGCTGCTGGATGCCTGCGCCGGTGGTGGCGCTGGTGCGGACGATTTCGGTGTCGCCGCCCCATTCCGTGGGATTCAAGCCCGCCGCGGCGAGCTGACCCAGCGTCTTCTGGACCTGCGCATCCGTCGCGTCAGGACGATCGATCTTGTTGAGCGCCACGACGATCGGCACCTTGGCGGCCTTGGCGTGGTTGATGCTCTCGATGGTCTGAGGCATCACGCCTTCGGGAGCCGAGACCACCAGCACGACCACGTCGGTCATCTTGGCGCCACGCGAACGCATGCTCGTGAAGGCCTCGTGACCGGGCGTATCGAGGAAGACCACATCGCGCTTGCGACCTTCGACTTCGACGCTGGCGACGAAGGCGCTGGTCTTCTGCGTGATGCCGCCAGCTTCGCCCGCAGCAACATTCGTGTTGCGGATGCGATCCAGGAGACTCGTCTTGCCATGGTCGACGTGGCCCAGAATCGTGACCACCGGGCCACGCGGACGCTGATCGGTCATCTCGCGGCGATCAAAGCCCGAGGTGACGACTTCTTCGGCCGTCTGAGCCTGCGTGACATCAAGATCGATGTCGAAATCGATCATGATCTCCGCAGCCTTGTCGGCATCGATGGCATCGTTGATCTTGAGCATGATGCCCTGCATGAACAGCTTCTTCACGATGTCCGAGGCCTTCACGCCGGTCGCGGCGGAGAGGTCCTTGATCGTGAAGGGCGCTGCAATGCGGATCCGGCCTTCGCCGGGCGCATCATCTGCCATGTCATGCGCGGCCTTGTTGGCTGCATCCTGCTTGCGCTTCTTGAGGAAGCCACCCGAACGAGCAAGGCGCTCCTCGCGCTCGATCAGATCCTTCTCGCTGAAGATGCCCTGAGTGGAACCCACCCAGTCGGAATCGCTTCGGCCGCGGCGACGCTCGGGCACACCCGTGCCGCTCGAACGCTTGTTCGCAGCGGAACCAGCACCCGGACCCGCTCCGCCAGGAACCGCATCGCGACGACGCGGGCTGCGAGAACGATCGTCCTCCGCTCCGCCCGGGCGTGGCGCACCGGGCGCACCGGGAGGGCCAACACGGCGCGGACGCGGAGCCTGCACCTGCTCGGGTGCCTCCACGCGCACGACCTTCGGACCAGCAATGCGTACCTGAGTCTTGGTTTCGAGCTTGGGGCCCGCGGGCGACACCATCTGCGGCCTCGATGGCACATTCATCGGAGCAGGCGTCACGCCACGAGGCGGCACTGTCGGCGGCTGGGTCGGCTGCCCGCCAGATCCAGCACTCGGCGGCCGCTGCTGCGGCGGCAGATCGGCACGGACCGTCGTCGAGACGGGCGCGGGCTGACCGGCAGGCGGCACATCGGTACGCGGCGGAGAGACCCGGGTCGGCGAAAGGCTTGAGACTGGCTGCGGCGAAGGGATCGGCGGCCTGGCGGTCGTCGGCTCAACGCGAGCCGGAGGAGCCGGTGCCGGCGTCGGCTTGATCGGCACCGAACTGATGCTCGAACGCGTCTGCGCAATCGACGAGCGAGGAATGTTGTGGGATGGAGGCTGCTGAGCCGCCGGAGCTTCGGGGGCTGCCGCTTCAGGCGCAGTCGCTGTCGCGACATCGTCCGCAGGTGAAGCCTTGGGTTCGATGTGCGGCGCGGGCGTCGCGTGCGAGGTGCCAGTGGCAGGCGGAGTGTGCGGAGCCGGATGATGCGGCGGTGCAGTATGGTGGGGCACCGCCACAACGGGTGTCGTACCGATGGTCGGCGTGATGGGGCGCGCCTTGGCCAGGGTCGGATCGGCGATGGGGCCAGTGGGGATTCCCTGCGCGTGCGGACCCGAGGTTGGATGTGTGGGCGCAGTCGGTGCGTGGTGGTGGGTCGGTGCGGCCTGCGGTGCCGCTGCGGGCTTCGTCTCCGTGGCTGTGGTCGCCTCGGTCGGCTCGGCCGTTTCGGTCGAATGCGGCGCGTCCGCCCCATCGGCGGACTTGGCCTTCTTGGCGCGCGATGTCTTGCTGCGAGCCTGTTCGAGGTCGACCTTTTCGGTGGCCTCGACCGTCGTCGCGGGCGAGCTGTCACCTGCCGCGGATGAGAACCACTCGCGCAGCGTCGCCTCGAGACCGAGGGAGACTACGGACATGTGATTCGTGATGTTGGGAATCTCCTCGGCGATGCACTTGGCAACCATCACCTTGGCTTCGACTCCCAGTTCCTTCGCTAGTTGGAAAATGCGCTTGGCCGCCAAAAAACATCACTCCGCAAAGAGGTACCGAAAAACCGTGCAGACGATTGGTCCGTCCGCGAATCCCACACACCGAATCGGCGTTGTCCGGTCTCCCGGAAGGTCAACGCCGCTGTTTACTTCATGCACCAGGGCCTCAGCCGTTGCCCAGGATGTCAGCAGCCCGTGCCGCGGCATCGGCTTCGGTGGCGGGCGCTGCGCCCGCCGCGGCCTCGCCTTCCCCGCCCGCCGTGAGTTCGCCCAGGAGCGTCTGCGCCATGGAGGCATCCTCACGAGCCTTGCGATCCTTCTCTTCCTTATCACGCTGCTGCTGCTCGGCGACTTCCTTCGCCTTGACCGAGCAGGTCTCGACGATGGTCGCAGCGACGTCGGGTCCGACTTCGAGCGCGGTCATGAGCACTTCCGTGCCCACTTCCTCGATGTCAAAGACGCTGACCATGCCCAGTGCCGCGAGCTTGTCGGCCATCTGTTCATTGATGCCCTCCACGCTCTGCACGGTCGCGTACATGATCTCAAGGCCCTTGCGGAACTCGTCAGGCGTGAGAATGTCGACATCCCAGCCGGTCAGACGTGCGGCCAGGCGGACATTCTGTCCGCGCTTGCCGATCGCAAGGCTGAGCTGGTCGTCGCGGACGACGACGGTGGCGCGGCCGAGCTCGAAGCACAGCGAGATCTCGGCGACCTCCGCAGGCTTGAGCGCGTTCTGAATCAGAATCTGCGACGACTCGTTGAAACGGACGATGTCGATCTTCTCGCCGTTGAGCTCGTCGACGATGTTCTTGATGCGGCTGCCGCGGACACCCACGCATGCACCCACCGCATCGACCTTGCTGTCGATCGATGAGACCGCGATCTTGGTGCGGTAACCCGCTTCGCGTGCCATGGCACGGATTTCGATGATCTTCTCGGCGACTTCGGGCACTTCGACTTCGAAGAGCTTCTTGATGAAGTCGGGATTGGCGCGGGAGAGAACGATCTTCACCTGGCTGCCCACGTCGCGAACATCGAGGATGAGACAGCGGACGCGGTCGCCGGGGGAGAACTGCTCGCCGGGGATCTGCTCGCCGCGTGGCATGAAGCCTTCGGCCCGGTCGATCGTGACGACCAGGCTCCCGCCCTCATAACGCTGCGCCGTGCCGGTGACGATCTCACCCATGCGCTTGGAGAACTCCTCCAGAATGCTCGTGCGCTCATCATCGCGGAACTTCTGGATCATCACCTGCTTGAACGTCTGCGCCGCGATGCGCCCGAAGGCCACCGGGGGCATGTCGAGCGGCTCACCGTGACGGGTCATCTGGAACTGACCGCTGACGGGATCGAGATGACAGGCAAACTCCTCAGTGTCCAACGTGTTGAAATACTTGCGTGCAGCAGAAACCATGGCCTGCTCAAGGTCCCGGATCAGGACCGAGCGGTCGATGTTGCGCTCGCGGGCGATCCCGTCGAGGATCTGCATCATTTCTTTCGTATTCATTCGTCTCTGGCCTTCTATTGAGATGTGAGGATGTCGGGTTGTTGCGTCGGAGGTGCGGGGCGACTGCTGCAGGGCTGAAAAACACAAGAGCCACAAGCGTTGCTTGTGGCTCCAACTTCATGGGCCTCGGACCGGACGAGGGAATCACCCTCGCCGCCGCCCTCGACTTGCGGGTCGCTCGCGAGTGCTTCGACCCGCATGCGATGCGTGCCGTTCACTTCATGAGCGCCCCCGTCGGGGAAGCAGCCCGGCGATCAGACGCACCCTTGCAGGCGCGGAGCTGTGCCGTGTGCCGATCAGAGAGCATGGGTTGGAGCCATAAAGGTCATGCTGTTGCTCTCGCGGCGATGTTCCGCACGGCTACAAACCGTCCGATACACCGCCGACGCTTCGGGAGATGGTAGGGATGAATGCTCATCGGATCAACACAGCAACCCCGCTTGCCTCGGTTGTTCTGCCCGTAGAACACAGGAATCTCACCCGAACGGAATGCGAGTGAAACACCTGCACCCGACAGTCGACGACTCCGCGTTCACTACAGTCTCCCCATGCGCACGCTCGAAGTCACCGATCTGGGGCAGCTCGCCTACACACCGGCCTACCAGCTCCAGTCCGCCCGCGTTGAGGAAGTGGTGGCGGCTCGCGAAAACGGCGGCAGCATGGGCACGATCTTCTTCGTTGAGCACGTTCCCCCCGTGATCACGGTCTCGCGGCGCCCGGCCGCCGCGTCACACCTTCTTGCCTCCGAACAGCTGCTGCGCTCGCAGGGCATCGAAGTCTGCGAGACTGATCGCGGCGGCGACATCACCTATCACGGACCCGGTCAACTGGTCGCTTACCCAATCCTCGATCTCAACATCTTCAACCTGGGCCTTCACGATTACATGCGACTGCTCGAGGATTCCGCCATCGAAACATGCGCGCACTTTGGAGTCGAAGCGCAGCGCGATCCGACCGCCACCGGCGTGTGGGTGAAGGATGCCAAGATCTGCGCCATGGGCGTTCGCGTACGCAAATGGGTCTCGATGCACGGGCTTGCCATCAACGTCCATACCGATCTCTCCCACTTCGGACACATCATCCCATGCGGGCTCGCGGGAAGACCCGTGACATCGATGCGACAACTGCTGGGAGCCGACTGCCCATCCATGCCGCAGGTGCGCCAAGTGCTCGCGGCTGCTCTTCAGCGGCACCTGATGGAGCGAGCCCACTCCGCCGCGGCACGGCGCGCAGCCAACGCAGCAGCAGCCAACCCCCCGACTGGTGAATCCGCTCCCTGACCGCTCGACGAACGAGCAACCCCCCAATCCACTGGTCCTGACCAGCGATGCATGCATTGCACGCGGCACGCCGCGTGGTGAACCCAGCAAAAAACGCGGGCTGTCGGCAGCCCGCGTTCTCTTGATTTTTGCAAACTGTCAGACCCGACTCAGCAGCCGCCAGCTTCCCAGAGCATGAAGAATGCTTCGATGTCGGCGCCGTCGATGCCGCCGTCCTGATTCACATCCGAGCAGCCGACTCCGGCTTCCCATTCGACGAAGAAGGACTCGATGTCGCTGCCATCGACGCCGCCGTCGGCATTGAAGTCAGCTGCGCAGCCGCAGGTGGGGGCGGCTGGTTCCTGAATCATGGTGATGTCATCCCAGAAGATGGTGCCCGAGCTTGGGAGGTTGTCGAACCCGAAGCGGCTGAGCACGATCTTGAGGTGATTGGGGTACGGGGGCATGCTGAAATAGCCCTCGTTCTGATTGAACTGGAGTTCGTTCTCGATGTCGGCTCGGGTCCAGCGGAGCTCATAGCGGCGCCACTCGTTGTCGGTGTGCCCCTGGATGAGCAGGTTGGGGATGCCGCGGCCGATCGGATCGAACGTTGCGTAATCCTGATTGCCCCGCTTGACGTTGAGCTTGATGAACGCAGCATCGCCGGTGATCGGGGCGGAGGTGGGGATGTAGTACCAGCCGCTCACGACAATGTCGCCTCCGGCGTAGTCGAAGATCGGGTCGTAGAAGGGAAAGCCGGCAACGGTGAAGTTGCGCCAGTCGCAGGTCATGCCGCGGAACTGGCTGTTGCCGGGGGTGCCGATGGAAACCGAGGCGGTGCCGGTGCGTGCAACGGCAGCGGGCGAAAACGAATCGCCCAGAACACGGCGCTTGGATTCAACCGGGTTCGACAGGTTGTGCCAGCCAACCGGATCCTGCTGCGAACTGAAGATATCGAGTTCCTCAAAGCTGGGGTTGGAGACGCAGTTGTCGGGCAGGGGACAGGGAGTCTGCGCAAACGCCGCGGCGGACAGGCCCGCACACGTCGCGCTGGCAACCAAGATGGACAGGTTCTTCTTCATTGGACTGATTCCTCCAGAACACACACACCCCGCATGCACATCCGTGCCGCGGCGGAGAGAGATACGACAGGCAATGGGCACGAAGAGCCCAATCTGCCTGATGAAAGCCTTTACATTATGAACGGGGTGCGGATGGAATGCAAGCGCATTTGTTCCATTTTGACACGATTCCATGGTCGGCTCACGCGGCTTGCTGCAGGTCCGCGAATTCCTGCCCCGAACCTTCACGCACCAGATTTCTTCGCTATTTCCATTGACATCCAGCCCGCCGCGGCTCATACTGAAAGCGTTTTCATAAATCAGTCTTCGCCCTTCCACATTCCCGACTTCAGCGGTTTCTGTCATGACCAGCGCTACCCCGACCACCCTGCCCAACCAGTTCGGCCACTTCGAAAACGATGGCCGTGCCTATCGCATCACCGACCCCATGACCCCCATGCCCTGGGTCAACGTCATCTGCACCGGTCGCTACGGCCTCGTGGTCAGTCAGAACGGCGGCGGCTTCTCCTGGTTCGATGATGCACAGCACAACGTCCTCACCCGCTGGGAAATGGACATGGTCCGCGACTGCTACGGCAAGTTCCTCTACGTTGCCGATCGCGACAGCGGCGATGTCTGGTCCCTCTCGCCCCAGCCCTGCATGAAGCCCTTCGACCGCTTCTCCTGCCTCCACGAAGTGGGGCAGTCCACCTTTGAATCCTCACGCTCGGGCATCGATGCCCGCTGGGCACTCACCGTCTCACACGAGCACGCCGCCGAAGTCTGGAGCGTCACGCTCACCAACACCACCACGCGGCCACG
Organism: Phycisphaerales bacterium; assembly: GCA_044371005.1. Taxonomy (GTDB): domain Bacteria; phylum Planctomycetota; class Phycisphaerae; order Phycisphaerales; family UBA1924; genus UBA2402. The sequence goes on from JBILUL010000009.1 coordinate 35,519, forward strand.
AAACCTGCGCCTTGCCAACTACTTCGAATGGTGCTGCAACACCGCCCCCGATGTCAAGCGCGAGTTCCACCGCCTCTTCTTCGACATCAGCTTTGATGCCTCACGTTCCGCCATCATCGCCCACAAGAACATGTGGGACATCCGCCCCAAGAACGAACGCGAACACTGGAATCGCCCCTGGCCCTACGTCGCCGGTCTCGCTCTCATCGGCGGCCAGTTCAGCAACATCGCCGCCGTTGGCGACAAGGAACTCTTCCTGGGCAAGTACGGTTCAACCGCCTCCCCCGCAGCACTGACTTCGCCCACGCTCCGTCACGGCGGCTTCGGCCGTTTCGGTGATGCCGTCGCCTCACTGGGCGGCGACCTCACGCTGGCACCAGGTCAGTCGATGACGCTCCACTACGTGCTGTGCATCGCCGATGATGACGCCGGCGTCAACGCCATCATCGACGCCATGAGAGTCCCCGGCGCGGCAGAGGCCTGCTTCCCCGCGGCGTCCGCGAAGTGGCAGGGCCTCCTCACCAAGACACACGTCCAGTCGCAGCGCCCCGACTTTGACTGCCTCAACAACACCTGGCTCCCCTATCAGGCCATCAGCGGCCGACTCTGGGGCCGCACCGGCTACTACCAGCAGAGCGGTGCCTTCGGATTCCGCGACCAGCTTCAGGACAGCCAGGTCTGGCTCCCGATCGACCCGGCCGGTTGCCGCAAGCAGATTCTGCTCCACGCCGAACGCCAGTTCGTCGATGGCAGCGTCTACCACTGGTGGCACGCACTCGCTGACTTCGGCAACCACACGGCCTGCAGCGATGACTATCTCTGGCTCCCCTTCGTCACCGCTTCGTACATCCGCGAAACCGGCGACTACAGCATTCTCAATGTGAGCGCTCCCTTCGTCGATGATCCGACGGGCGCAACACTTCGTGATCACTGCCGCCGCTCGGTGGCCCGCGCGTTCAAGCGAACTAGCAGCCGCGGCTTGCCCTTCATCGGCAGCTGCGATTGGAACGACGGCCTCTCAGCCATGGGCATCGACGAGAAGGGCGAAAGCGTTTGGCTCGCGATGTTCATCTGCCAGATCCTTGCTGACTGGGATCACATCCTGGGGCACCTGGGCGATGAGACGCTCGCCGCGACCTATCGCGAAGCCCGCACTCGGTACGCCGCGGCAATCAATGCCCACGCCTGGGATGATGCCCAGTACTACAAGTACGGCACCAAGGACAGCGGCGAATGGGTCGGTGCATCGTCAGCACCCGAAGGCAAGATCCACCTCAACGCGCAGACCTGGTCCATCCTCGCTGATGTCGCTCCCAAGGAGCGGGCGGCGGTGGCGTGGGAGGCTGTGAAGGCGAATCTGCTCACCGAGTACGGCCCACTGCTGGTGCATCCTGCGTACACGATTCCTGACACGACGATCGGGTACATCACCCGGTATTCACCCGGGAGCCGGGAGAATGGCGGGGTGTACATGCACGCCGCCACCTGGGCCCTCGCCGCGGCGTGCAAGGTCAAGGATCAGGAGAGCGTCACTCGTATCTGGAACAGCATCTCTCCGCCCGTCCGGTCCGCCGATGGTGCATCCTACTACGCCGAGCCCTATGTGCTGCCGGGCAATGTGGATGGACCGTTGTCGGACAAGCCGGGGCGTGCGGGCTGGACGTGGTACACCGGGTCCGCCGCGTGGCTGAACCGGGTGAGCCTTGAATGGATGCTGGGCATCCGGCCAACCTGGGCGGGCCTCACGATCGATCCCTGCCCTCCAGCGGCACTGGGGAAGGTCTGGGCGACACGTACGTACCGCAACGTCGCCGTGAACGTATCGTTTGATGCTGCGGAGTATGCACCCGGCAAGCGGATGCAGCTCATCGTCGACGGCACACCCCTTGCGGAGGGAGTGAACGTCATCGGCCAGGATCTCATCGCTGCGGCGTCGAAGGCGGCGCGTGCGATGGCGATCGAGATCAAGTGGGGGATCCCCGCGGCGGCGGGGAACGTAGAAGTGAAGCCCGCCGCGAAGACCGTCGGAGTCTGATTCTCTCTTCCGGTTGTCCTGCGCCGCACCGTTCCTGCAAACGGACCGTGCAGATGCAGGGAACCGATCAGTACACCAGTCGGAGAAGCAAGCATGAAGACATCATTTGGTTCAAAGTGCATCGGGGCATGCGGGGCATCCGCGAACGCTCCTGCGCGACGGGGGTTCACGCTGATTGAACTCCTGGTCGTCATCGCAGTCATTGCACTGCTCCTGAGCCTCCTGCTCCCATCGCTGGGAGGGGCGCGTCGCACGACGTGGCATGTGCTCTGCAAGAACACGATGCGGCAGATCGGCATCGGGCTGACCTCGTACTTTAATGATCAGAAGGACGCTCAGTTCCCCGACCTTCGTCTCCCCGGATACGACGGGTTCTACTTCCATGTCCGCATGGTCGATGTGCTCAACGAGTACCTCGGCAACGCCGGAAGCAAGGCATTCGACTGCGCCGCGGCGAAGGGACTTTCCTCGGTCCGCACCCCGGCGAATATCACCTATCTCCAGGGCGGCAGCCGCATCTACTCACTTCCGACCCAGTCGGATCCGAACGCCGTTCGCCTTTTCACCGATCCCAACGAAACCGTGGCCAAGTACACCGAGTACTGGTTCAACGACTTCCCGGCGATCAATCTGCGGTCGGGCGTCGCCAAGGGCATCGCGGGTCAGAAGATTCGACTGATTCGCCGTCCGGATTGGGCCGTCTTCGCAATCGATGCGCTTGACGAGTTCCCGCGGCATGCTTCAAAGAGCAACAATGGCCGCGAGGAGACAGGCAAGAACAATCTGCTCATGGGCGATCTTTCGGTCCGTGAATACGCCTTTGAGGATTACTACATTGCCTATGACCCGCTTGGAGCCGGTCCTCATTTCTGGGACTGGGGCCACAACTACAACCGGAACAACTGATTCCGGCGGTGGCGGAGTATCGTCTTCTTTCAGAGTGGATTCGTGGAGGCGGGTAAGTCCGGCGGCCTGGTGTCGTGCGGACAGGAGTGCGTAGCACATGCGAGAGTTCCTCAAGAAAAACCCGTGGCTTGGCTGGGTCCTGTGTGTTGTTCTGCTGGGCATCTCGGCCTGGCGTTGGTTTGGCGGCACCGAGGTTTCGCCGTTTTCGCCCGAGCGCATGCAGGAAATGGTGACGATCAAGTACACCGACACCGGTGATACGGCTGAGATGCCCCGAGGTCGGTTCGAGAAAATGCTCCGCGATGCGGGGACCAAACTCGATCCGAATCAGGGGTTGATCAATCCCAAGACCGGCAAGCCCACGGGCTTCCTGTTCAACCAGAAGGAATGGGAAGAGGCCGTGTTGCGGGTGAATGAAGCGGTCGATCGGGCCCGCGCCAAACTCCCCGATTCGGTGCGCAAGACGATGAACGAAAAGACCGCGACGCTTCCCGAGGGGCCCGACCCCGCGGCTGGCGGCACGGATTCCGGAAATGTTCCACCCCCGGCCGACAGCGCGCCTAAGAATCCCAAGTGAGCCGATCGGAAGAGATCCTGGGAATCACCCGCCGCGCCGCGGTCGGAACGCTCGCCGCGGCGGGCGTTGGTTTTGCACTGCTTGGTCCTCGTGGCGGCAAGGAACGCTCCGACGGCCGACTCGTGCTTGACTACTGGGAAAAGTGGACCGGCCTCGAAGGCCGTGCCATGCTCAAGATGGTGGACGAGTTCAACCAGTCGCAGGACCGGATCTTCGTCCGCTACTTCTCCACCAACGCCATCGCCGAGAAGACCAAGGTCGCCATCGCCGGGGGCAATCCTCCCGACATCGTGGGTCTTTGGAACTACAACGTTGCCGGTTATGCCGATACCGGCGCGATCATCCCCCTCTCGGAGATCTCCTGCAAGCCCGAACACAAGGTGCGGATCGAGCGGTACGCCCAGGCGATGCGGCCGGTGATGGAGTATGGCGGCAAGGTGTGGGCTGTCGTCAATACCGGTGGTTCACTGGCGATGTACTACAACAAGGCCCACTTCAAGGAAGCCGGTCTTGATCCCTCGAAGCCGCCACTGACGATCGCTCAGATGGACGCGGCGAACCATGCCCTCACCCGAGTGAGCGCCGATGGCACGGTGCTCCGTGCAGGCTTCGTCCACCTCGAACCTGGCTGGTGGTCCTTCCACTGGGGCCAGCACTTCGGCGGAGCGATCTACGACCCCTCGACCGGCCGCTCGACCGTCGCGTGTCCTGAGAACATCAAGGCGTACGAGTGGCTCCAGAGCTACTCAAAGCGGTTTGGTGAAGGCGACACCTTCGACGGCGCGGACCCAGAGAAGAACCGACTGCTCAAGGGTTCCAGCCTCGAGCAGATCGAAAAGTTCCGTTCGAGCTTCGGCAACTACGACTCCAAGCTCAATGCGTTCCTGAGCGGCAAGATCTCGATGGTCATCCAGGGCCCCTGGCTTGCCAACGTGCTCAAGGCCTACGCACCTGATATTGACTACGGCGTGACGCCCTTCCCGGTCGCGGAGCATCTGTACGATGCCGCGAATCCGATCGGGCTCATCGACACCGACATTCTGGTGGTCCCCAAGGGTGTCCGGCACCCTGAAGCGTGCATGGAGTTCATCGCCTTCACGCAGACGCAGCGCGTTGTTGAGTATCTGAGCACGGTGCACTGCAAGAACTCGCCGCTGGCCGAGGCCTCGCCTGACTTCCTGGCTTCGCATCCCAACAAGGGCGTTCAAGTCTTCGCTTCGGTGGCGAACAGCAATCGCGGGTTCAGGTGCCCGCAGACCCGCACGTGGCTGCAGTTCAAGGATGTCTGTGATGCGCTGATGCAGCAGACATGGACGCAGAAGGGCCCCGCAGCAACGCTGCTGGCCAACGCGCAGGATCGGTCGCAAATGATCCTCGACGACGCGGTACGAGCCAACGAGCTTCGCAACGGCCTTCGCGGAGGCAAGGCGTAGGCATCGACACCAAATGGGCAACAACCACGACCAATCCGGGATGGAGGGCCGCAACAAGCGGCGGCAGACGCTCATCGGCTGGCTGTGGGTCTCGCCCTGGGTCGTCGGCTGCGGGCTCTTCCTGGTGGCACCCATCCTGATGAGCCTCTACTACTCGCTCACGGACTTTCCCCTGCTGGAGCGGCCGCTGTGGGTCGGCACCCAGAACTACGAACGACTCTGGAACGATTCGGATTTCTGGCTGACCCTCAAGAACACGGCCATCTACGTCGCCTGGACCATCCCGCTGTGCACAGCACTTTCGGTGATCATCGCCGCGATGCTGAATCGCGCACGGGCCCGAGGCTTCTTCCAGGCCGCGATCTTCCTTCCAACGCTTGTTCCGCTCGCCGCGAGCGCCATCATCTTCATGTGGCTCTTCAATGGCGAGTACGGGCTGGTGAATCGTGCGCTCGCACTGGTCGGCATCGATGGGCCTGCATGGCTCCTCGACCGGCACTGGGCCATGCCCGCAGTGGTCTTGATCGGCATCTGGGGCATCGGACAGGCCGTGGTGCTGTACGTCGCTGCATTGCAGGATGTGCCAGAGCAGTTGTACGAGGCGGCAGATCTGGACGGCATGGGCCCGCTGCGCAAGTTCTGGAACATCACGCTTCCGATGATCTCGCCGGTGATCCTCTTCAATGTGATCACCATGAGCATCGGTGCGTTCCAGGTCTTCGTGATTCCCTACATCCTCTTTGACCGCGTGAAGGGCGGCCCCGACAAGGTGGCCTATTTCTACACGCACTACCTCTACGACAACGCCTTCATCTTCGACAAGATGGGCTATGCCAGCGCCATGGCGTGGGTGCAGCTGATCATCGTGCTGGCCTTCACCGGCCTGCTCTTCCTCCTGAGCAAGAAACTGGTCTTCTATCGCGGCGCGTAGTTGAGAACCGATGAGCGAGTCACCCAACAACCACTGGTCGGCACGGGAGCAGCGAGCCGCGGCACTGCGCTTCGTTGCCTATTCCATGCTCACGATCGCCGCGATCGTGTGGGCCGCACCCCTGGTGTGGATGGTGATCACGTCCATCAAGCCCAGCGAACAAGCCGCGTCGGCCTCAATCTCCCCGCTGCCCGAGCCCGCCTCAAGAACGCTTGAGTTTGCCAAAGCCAACTACACGAGCGTCTGGAACGACGAGTCGGTGCAGTTCCCCGTCTACCTGCGCAACACGCTCATCGTCGCCCTGCTCTCAGTGGTCGGGATGACCTTCAGCAGCGCGATGGTGGCTTACGGCTTCGCGAGAATCCCCTTCAAGGGCCGCGGCGTCTTCTTCGCGATCACGCTCGCCACGATGATGGTGCCATTCCCCATCATCATGGGCCCCCTGTTCGTCATCTTCTCCCAACTCGGCTGGATCGGCACGCTCAAGCCGCTCTGGGTGCCCGCCTGGTTCGGCGGCGCGTTCAACATCTTCCTGTTGCGACAGTTCTACATGGGCCTGCCCCGCGAACTCGATGAAGCCGCACGCATCGATGGGTGCTCACACTGGGGCATCTTCTGGCGGATCATTCTGCCCCTCTCGCGACCCGCGCTGGCCGTGGTAGCACTCTTCCACTTCATCTACGTGTGGAACGACTTCCTCGCACCGCTCATCTTCCTGACGCACCGCGACGACTTCACGCTGGCCCTGGGCTTGCAGATGTATCAGAGCCGTGCGGGCAACACGCCGTGGAACCTGCTGATGGCCGCGGGCACCATGGTGGTGGCTCCGGTGCTCGTGCTCTTCTTCCTGACGCAGCGTCAGTTCGTCCGGGGCATTGCTTCGGGCGGCGGCCGCGAGTAAGGCGGGACTTTCACTCCTGCTCGTCGTCGGCAAGTGCCTCTTCATCGTGGGCGACGCACGCTTCGTAGATGCCAACCAGCTGCAGGTCGGGGACGAGGTGCTCAACGAGTTCATCGTTCTCGAAGAGGACCGCCGCGTCGCCGCCGGTGGCGATGATCTGCGGATAGGCCTCATACGCCTGGGCGTAGCGATCGATGAGGTAGTGCACCATTCCGGCAGCCGAAGCCGTGACGCCCAGAATCATTGCGTGGGCGGTGTCCTTGCCGAACGCGCCGCGTGCCGCGTCGGCGGGGGCAAAGTCGAGTTTCGGCAGCGATGCCGTGTGCGAATGCAGTGCATCGAGCATCATCGTGAGGCCCGGAGCGATGGCGCCACCCTGGAAGGCCCCTTCGCCATCGACGAAGTCGACGGTGATCGCCGTTCCGGCATCGATCACGATGCACGCCTGCTTGGCACGCCGGTACGCGGCGAACGCACAGAGGATCCGATCCTGCCCCAGCGTAGCGGCATCGTCCAGCGCGTGATTCATCGGAACCAGGATGTCCTGGCCGATGCGCAGAAGGCCGTCGATGCCGGCGTCCGCCGCGGCGTGAGCGATGGCCCGGTCCGCAGGCGGGTTCACGCTCGACATGACCACAGGAACTTCCGCGTGTTCACCGATCATGTGAACAATCGCCGCCGCGATCGCCGCGGCATCGGTACTGGGGTGACTCACCGCCGATGAAAGATCCCCGGACTCAAAGAGGCCGATGCGCGTACGTGTATTTCCGACCGCCACTGCAACAAGACGAGGGTGCTCCGAAGCCATAGTGAAGCAGGGTAGCACCGGCAAATGGCCCGTCTGCACGCCACATCAGGCGATGACCATCACCTCGTCGAGCGATTTGCGGCAAAGATCCGGCACAGTGCAGTCAGATGCCGGATACCCGACTGGAATGAGCAGGAAGGGCCGCTCGTGCTCCGGACGGCCCAGCACGGACGAAAGAAACCCCATCGGACTTGGAGTATGGGTCAGAGCCACCAGCCCCGCGTGGTGAATCGCAGCCAGCAGCATGCCCACAGCAATGCCGACGCTTTCGTTCACGTAATAGACCTGCCCGCCATCGTCCGTTCGCATGAGCTTGAAGACGACGATCAGCCACGGGGCAGTTTCGAGAAAGGGCTTCTCCGGGGTAGTCTCGAAGACTTCAAGGTCCTTGAGCCATTCGTCACCGGCACGGCGCTCATAGAACTCCCGTTCCTCCGCCTCCGCCGCGGCTCGGATGCGGGCTTTGATCTCAGGAGTCCGGACACAGACAAATCGCCAGGGCTGCTTGTGAGCGCCGCTCGGCGCCGAACTCGCCGCGGCGATCAGGTTGCGGATCGTCACTTCACTCACCGGCGCATCGGAGAACAACCGCACCGAACGACGACGCTGCATGGTTGCGGCGAAGGTTGCTGAGGCGTCTTCCGGGGAGAGTCCCGTGTCGAGAGCTTCATGTCGCAGACGGGGCGTGGTCATGTCAGGATGATTGGTCGGCACGCTGGGCTGCGCCCGAATCGGCGACGGAAACCAGCACATGAACCTATCCTTCTGACATGACCACCAGCGATCGTGGGAAGGGACCGGGCGCGGCGAAGCGAGTCGTCATCGCCGGGGGAAGCGGATTTCTAGGGGTTAGTCTTTCGCACCATCTGGCCGCGGCGGGCTGGAGTGTGACCATGCTTTCGCGCAAGGCGCCAAAGGTTTCCGGTCCTTGGGTTCATCAGGCCTGGGATGGCCGGAGCCTGGGATCGTGGTCCGCGGCGATCAACGGTGCCGATGTCCTGGTGAACCTGGCTGGCCGAACGGTGGACTGCATCAAGAGCCCCGATCACTGCGATGAGATCCTCCGGTCTCGTGTCGAATCCACCACGGTCCTCGGTGCCGCCTGCAGGGCAGCGGACCATCCTCCCGCAGTCTGGGTGCAGATGGCCACCGCACACATCTATGGCGATCCACCGGTTGTCAGGTGCGATGAGTCCAGTCCGTTTGGGTATGGGCTTGCGCCGACGGTGGGGAAGGCGTGGGAGGCTTCGTTCGCTGCCGCAGCGCTGCCATCGCAGCGACAGGTGACGCTTCGGACGAGCGTTGTGCTGGGCCGCGATCGCGGTGCGGGTGGTGGGGCACTCAGCACGCTTGCACGGCTTGCGAAGCTGGGGCTTGGAGGCACGGTCGGAAGCGGAACGCAAGGGATGAGTTGGATCCATGAGCTGGACATGAACCGCATCTTTGAGCAGTCGATGACCGATGATCGCATGTCGGGGGCGTACATCGCGTCGGCTCCGCATCCGGTTGACAATCGTTCGTTCATGAAGGAACTTCGCGCGGCGACACCCTGGCCGAAGGTTCCGCTGGGGCTGCCGGCGTTTGAATGGATGGTGCGGATCGGTGCCGCGACGGTCCTTCAGACCGATCCTGAGCTGGCGCTCTACGGCCGATATGTGCTGCCCGCACGGTTGCTTCAAGAGGGGTTCGAGTTCAAGTTTCCCAGATTGCCAGAGGCCCTCATGGACCTTCTTGGTTGAAATGCCGCGGCGGCGACGCGTTGAGGTGCGATGGTGGAACAGGGGCACTTCGGGCAGAACGCATACTCTTTCCCCATGGCACTTTCCCGAATCACCGCTGCCCGTGTCCTCACCCTGTTGAGCGGATTTGCACTTGCTGGACTTGCGTCCGCCCAGCCCAGCGTCACGATCGACCTGGCTGGCGTGAGCATCCCTTCGACGTCAACCGCTCCGGCTGATGTAGTTCGGACCAGCGGCGCGTCAACGGTTGATGCGGCGACTGGCTACCGATACACGTTCAATCCGACGGTTCGCGGCACTGGTCTGCTTGGCATCATCGCCATTCCCAATCCACTCCCATTGGGCGACGTGCTGAACACCTTTGTTCCCGGCCAGTATCGCGTGGTGAATGGAGCGATGCGCAATCCGCCGGGAACTCGCCCGTGTCAGGTCTTCTTCAACTCGGTGGGTGGCACTTTCTCAGGACTTGCCATCAATCTGACGCTTGATCTTGACGTGCTGTCTACCGGTGTCGGTCAAGCGGCGGTCCGCAACATCACCAAGCCCAGTGGTCTTGGACTTTCAATCACCACCGGCGGGGCGACCATCACTGCATGGACGCCGCCGGCTCCAGTGCGCAGTGAATGGCACTTCGAAGGCAGTCTCCAGAGCGTCAAGGAAGCGGGCCTTGCACCGACCTCCGGACCTTCCAAACTTCGGTACCTTGATGATCCAGCCTTTGGCCCGATCCTCGGCGGGCCCGGTCAGGAGACGGCCTTCCCCAATCCTGCCACACCTACCGGCATCACGCAGCAGCAGTCGCAGTTCGGTCTTGCATCGTCGTTTGGCATCGCGCTCCCCGGTGGCGAGGATGACACGGTGTACAAGACCAGCCCGACACGAAACCTCGCCGACCCGACGAATCGCGCCAAGTCTCGAGGCCTGGGGCTTGCACTCTGGCCCAATACACGCGACTTCTGGCCCGATGACAAACTCGGACAGTGGACGTTTGTGTGGGATCTCTACATCCCCGCGTCGGCGTGGGCCACGGAGTTCCCGGTTCCCCTGATCGAAGATAACCACAACAACGATGCCAGCGCCGACTGCTTTATCCGTCAGGTGGCCGGTGCCGGATCAATGGGGTACGGAGTTGAACCCGGCGCGTACACCGGCTCGGCACTCATTGGCCCCAATCGCTGGATGCGCCTCGCGCTCGTGAGCGATGGGTACCGACTCGGCCAAGGCCGCCTGTTTGTCGACGGCACGTTCATCGGCACCACCGGCGGCGACTGGCTCTACAACTCCACCAAATCGACCGATCCTCGCTACGGCGATGTCTCAACCGCACAGCCCAACGGAACAGTCGTCGCCCCGGCCACTTGGGCTTCGTGGGGCAGCTTCCCGTCGCCCTGGGTCAGTTCGCCAACCACCACCAACTCGGCACCGATGGCCAGCACCATCTGCCTCTTCTCGGATCTGCAGGGCCGCGGCGAGAGCATCTACATCGCCAACATGCTTTTCTCCGATGAAGCGATGACCGATGCACAGGTTCTCGCCCTGGGCGGTGTCTCCGCACGCGGCATCATGTTCCCGCGCGAACCCGAAGTCTGCATCGCCGACTACAACGCCGATGGCGGCGTCGACGGCGCGGACATCGAGGCCTTCTTCACCGATTGGGAACAAGGACTCTCCGGAGCCGACGTCAACTTCGATGGCGGCGTTGATGGTTCCGACATCGAGACCTTCTTCATCACGTGGGAAGCCGGAGGCTGCTGATGCACGATTCGAAGGCGATTGATCGATATCACCGCCAGCGAATCCTGCCATGCATGGGCGATGCCGGACAGGCATCACTCGCTCGGTCGCACGTTCTGCTCATCGGTGTCGGTGCGCTCGGATGCCAAGTGGCCGACCTGCTCGTTCGAGCGGGCGTCGGTCGCCTCACCTGCATCGATCGAGATGTCGTTGAACTCACGAATCTGCAGCGACAGACACTCTTTTGCGAAGCCGACGCGACGGAACGTCTGCCGAAGGTGCACGCGGCGCTGCGGCGGCTCAATGCGATCAACAGCCAGGTACGAGTCGACGCGATTGCCGCGGATTTCTCGGCCCGCAATGCACTCGATCTGGTCCGCGCCGTCGACTCCGCTTCGACCCCTCATCTCCTGATCGATGGCACCGACAACTTCGAGACCCGCTATCTCATCAACGATGTCAGCGTGAAACTCGGCGTGCCATACATCTATGGCGGCGTCATCGGTACCCGGGCAATGGCCATGGCACTGCGTTCGACCCCCGATGCGCCCTGCCTTCGGTGTGTCTTTCCGGATCCGCCGCCGCCGGGGTCTCAACCGACCTGCGACAGTGCCGGGGTGCTCGGAGCGGCCGTCGTCGCCGCCGCGGCGTGGCAGGTGGCACTGGCCACGCGCGTCCTCACCGGCCACGCCCCCGAAGTCGTTGAACTGCACGATGGAGACCTCTGGAGCGGATCGTGGCGCACCATCCGCGTGACGCGGGAGCCCGAATGCCCGTGCTGCGGCAGTACGCCTCGCTTCGAGTTTCTTGAACAGATCAACGAGCAGGCCATCACGCTCTGCGGCTCAGGGGCGTTTCAGGTGTGGCCCGGCGTCAAAGGCACGCGGCTGGATCTCGCACAACTGGCAGCACGCCTCGCCGCGGCGGGTGATGTTCGATCCTCGCCGTTCATGGTGCGTTTCAACGCGTGCCACGAGGCCGTTGAGCTGTCGATCTTCACCGATGGGCGCGCGATCGTCAAGGGTGTCGAGGATGTCGCCGCGGCACGTGGTGCGTACGCCCGGTACATTGGCTCTTAGCCGCGGCGATTGGTGCCGGGAACCCACAGCACATCGCCTGCCCCGTTGCCATTGGCCGTCCGAGAGAGCACGAACAGCAGATCGCTCAGGCGATTGAGATACTTGATCGCCTCATCGCTGACCTGCTGGGGACGCTCCTGCTTGAGCGCGACGCTGATGCGCTCCGCACGACGCACGATCGTGCGAGCCAGATGCAGGTGGGCTGCCAGACGCGTTCCACCGGGGAGCACGAAACTGGTGAGGGGCGGGATGGGTTCGTTGTACTGATCGATGGCCCGTTCAAGCCGCTCCGTCTGCGCAGCGACTATTCGCAGGGCAGTGCCCGGCACTTCATTCGCGCTAAGCGGCGTGGCAAGATCTGCACCCAGATCAAAGAGGTCGTGCTGAATGGAGGCGAGCAATCGCGCGAGGGCAGAAGCGGGATCTGGCGATGATGCTTCGATCACGCACAGGCCGATCGCTGAGTTGGCCTCATCGACGGTGCCGTACGCCTCGACGGCCAGGTCGTCCTTGCGAACTCTGGCGCCTGTGGCAAGGCCCGTGGTCCCGTCGTCGCCGGTCTTGGTGTAGATTCGATTGAGTTTGACCATGAGTGGGTTTCCAGGCGGGCAAGGTGGGGTCATACGCTCGTGGGCCGAACGTGAAGGGCGGGCAGGCACCGTGAGTGTACCGGTCGTCTGTGCTGCTGGTGAACGCTCCGCCCGGGCGATTGAAGCCCGGGTGAAGAAAGCAGGGATTCGATGGAGCAGCCGGGTCTGGTTTCAACTGCGGGTTCGTTGCCGCTGACGCGAGGGCTTTCCATGCTCTGGCGGTCGCGTGGCCCCGTGGCGGTGGAGGGGAAAGACCTGGTGTCGCGGGTGCTGCACTCGCGGGGGCTTGGGTCTGCCGAACTCGCCGCGGCGTTCCTCAACCCCACCCTGAAGCAACTCCACTCCCCCTCACAGATCCCTGATCTGGATCGGGCCGCCGCCCGCATTCTCGAAGCGGTGCGAGCTGGCGATCGCATCGTCATCTACGGCGACTACGACGTCGATGGCATCACATCGACCGCCATCCTCTACCACACCATCAAGGCGATCCGCGAGGATGCAACCGTGGCCTCGTACGTTCCCCACCGGATCGACGAGGGATATGGCCTCAACGCAGACGCTGTTCGGGAGATCATCGCGGAAGGTGCCCGTCTGATTGTCTCGGTCGACTGCGGCGTCACCGCGAAAGAGCCCGCGCGGATCGCCCGTGAACTTGGTGTTGATCTGATCATCACCGATCACCACAATCCACCCGCAACCGTGGATGAACTTCCCGAGGCCTTCGCCGTGGTTCACCCGCGGCATCCCTTGAGCACCTATCCCTTCGGCGAACTGTGTGGAGCCGGCGTTGCCTACAAGCTCGCGTGGCGACTCTGCACGCTGGCGTGCGGTTCGGAACGCATCGATCCGGCCATGCGCGAACTGCTCCTGGAACTGCTCGCGCCATGTGCGCTGGGTGTCATCGCGGACGTGGTGCCGCTGGTCGATGAGAACCGCGTGATCGCACGGCACGGGCTGGCAAAGGTGAAGACCTCGAAGATCGCCGGACTTCGCGCGCTCGTCAAGGCTTCCGGGCTGGACGGCGAGAAGGTGAGCGCGGAGGATGTGGGATTCAAACTCGCGCCGCGGCTCAATGCCTGCGGGCGCATGGGCCATGCCCGGGAAGCGGTCGAACTGCTGACGACCGCACGCGGCGAGCGTGCCGCGGAAATCGCCGTGGATCTCACCCGCAAGAACGAGGAACGTCGCGAGGTGGAGCGGAAGATCTTCGAGGAAGCCGCGGCGATGGCACAGGAACGCGGCATGACCGGCCCCGATCGCCGCGCGATTGTGCTGGCAAGCGCTTCCTGGCATGCTGGCGTGGTCGGGATCGTCTGCTCACGCCTGGTCGAACGCTTTCATCGTCCGACCATCCTGCTGGGTGAGCGCGATGGCCACCTGCATGGATCCGCTCGATCGGTCGAGGGCTTCAGCCTGCACGGCGGCCTCGAGCGCTGCGCTTCGCACCTTGCCAGTTTCGGCGGTCATGACATGGCCGCGGGCATGAAGCTCGAGGCCAGTGCGCTCTCGGCCTTCACCGAGGCCTTCACGCAGGTCTGCAACGATGCGATTCCGCCCGATATGCTCGCCGGTCGTGCGTCGTTTGACTGCGATGCCAGAATCAGCGAGCTTTCGCAGGCCGCGGTGCGCACGCTCGATACGCTCGGGCCCTTCGGTCGCGACAATCCGCGGATCTGCCTGCGGCTTCGTGGCGTGCGGATCAACGGCCGCCCCAACACGATGGGACGCGACAACTCACATCTGTTCTTCTTCGTGAGCGACGCGGCGTCGCCCATGATCAGCATGCGCATCATTGCGTGGCGAGGTGCCGAGTTGATCCCGCGGCTGCCGATTGGCAGGCCCTTTGACCTCCTGGTGCGTCCGAGCATTTCGGACTTCAGCAAAGCGGTCGAGTGCGAGCTGGTCGATTTCGCCACGGAATGATGCCGCGTGCGAGGAGCGATCACTGTTCGGGCACGGTCGAGAGCATCGTCTTCGCGTTGGCACTCTCGGGTTGGAGCGCGAGTGCCTGGCGATAGCTTTCGCGTGCGGCATCGGTCATGTTGAGTTCCTGCTGCACCATGCCAAGGAGCATGAGCGTGTTGGCATCGCGACGCAGGTGAACGGCCTGTTCAAGGTTCATGCGCGCGGCCTGAAGGTCGCCGGTGCGGCGATTGAGCAGGCCCCGGAGCACCCAACCATCGGGTGACTGGGGAGCGATCGCGATGAGCCGCTGCGCGCACAGCTTCACCCGCTGCGTGTCCTTGAGGACGAAGGCCACTTCGCCAAGACCCTTCCATGCTTCGGCGTCGGCTGCGCCGTCGCTGTCCTTGGTCAGGGCCAGGTAGAGATCACGGGCTTCGACAGGGCGGTCGAGCTGCACGAGGCAGCGGGCTCGCATGTGGCGCAGGTCGCGGCGGTCATTCATGTCGCGATCGCTGAGCAGCTTGGAGAGATTCACCTCGGCGTCCGCCATGTCGTTGTTGGCGATCTGGGCACGGATGAGGTTCTCGACGACGGCCTTGTTGTCCGGATCGAGCAGGCGTGCTTCGGAATAGAGCGCTTGTGCCGCGGTAGTATCGCCGCGGAGCATGGCGATGTTGCCCATGACCTGCTTTACGCCGGCGTTGTTGACGAAACGGTCCAGTCGTGCACGCAGGTACGCGTCGGCTTCATCGATGCGGGTGAGGTCGATCAGCATCTCCGCCGCGGCGATGCTGTACTGGGCATTCGCGGGCTCAATGTCCGCCGCCTGCTGATAGTACTTGAGCGCCTCTTCCTTGCGGGCCACACGCTCGGCGAGGACACCCTGGTAGTACGCGGCTTCGACGTTCTTCTCATCGAGCTTCTGGGCCTGCTGGAAGCAGAGCGTCGCCCTTTCGAGATCGCCCTTCTCCATCATGACGCGGCCCTTGAGCACGTGTGACTTGGGCACGGTTTCGGTCAGGCTCAGCGAGTAATCCACATGGCTTGCCGCCTTGTCCAGATCGCCGGCCATGAAGGCCTGATAGGCCATCTGGTACTCAGTGGCCGACTTGAGCATGTTCATCTTGGCTTTCGCCGCGTTGGTGTGCTCGGTGGTGTAGCGGCCATGGCCGCAGCCTGCGATCAGGATCAGTGAAAGGGCGGCGGTCAGCGTGGTGATCTTGCGGGCGGTGTGCATGGAAGAAACCTCCTGTAGCGTGTGTATCGGCTGGAAGTGAAGGGCGGTTTGCGCTGGTTGGGCAAAAACACACGGACGTGCGATGCAAACACAATCGCACGTCCGTGGAGTTCACATTGATTGCCCTGTTCAAGGTGCCGCGGCGTCGCTGCACCCTGTTGGGGTTGCCTTCCTGGCGATGCCCTTCGTCAAGCGGGCTTCGCCTGAGATGGCCTTACTTGGCGTCGCCTGCTTCGGGCACCTGGGTGACCGCTTCATTGACCTTGGTGAGGTCGGTGGTGCGGTACCAGCGCCAGAGGAAGTTGGTGGGATTGAACCACGCACGGGCGTAGCTCTCGGGAGTGTCGACCGTCGTCGACTTGCTGGCGACTGACGTGCCGTCGGTCGTCTGCGGAGTCGTGGTCGCCTGGGGCTGCGTGGTGGTGCCGTCGGTCGTCGTTGCACCAGTCTGAGTGGTTGCAGGAGTCGAGCCGTCGGTCGAGTTCGTCGTCGAACCGGTGGTGTCGGTCTGCGTGCTCGTTGCAAGCGTTCCGGTTGTGTCGGAGTTTGCAGGAGTCTCAGTGACCTGCGGCATCGTTGTGGTGGTGTCGGTCGACGTGGTGTCCGTCGTCGTGACATCCGACGCCATCGTGGTGGAATCGGCGGTCGTCGCGTTGCTCGTGGTCGCGAGCGTCGAATCGGTCAGGCCCGTAGACAGCGTGGCTGAGTTCGTTTCGGTCGTGGTGGGTGTTGAGGCCGCCAGATCGGTGGTTGTCGGTGTAGGAGTGGGATCAGTGCCGCCTGTGGTCGTTGCTTCGCCAGTTGCAGCAACCGTCGTAGTGGTGGTAGTAGTGTCTGTAGTGTCGGTCGTGAGAGCCGTGGTCGTCGTCGACTCGGTCGTCGAGCCGGTGGAGGCGAGCGTGGTGTCGGTGGGGGTCGTGGGGGTAATGGGGGTCGTCTGGTCAGCCGAGGCCTGCGTGGTGGCAGGGTCGGTGGTCAGGATTCCTGACGACTTCTTGGCGGCGTCGACTTCCTTCTTGAGGATGTTGTCGAGGAGGCTGCGGTTGTGGACGGGCTTCCTGGTGCCGGTCAGCTTCTCACGCATCGCGATGACTTCGGGCTGCATCGGGCTGAGCGAGAGGGAGCGTTCGAGCTTCCACAGGGCCTTTTCCGTCTGGCCATCCGCGGCGAGCTTTTCTGCTTCAACATTGAGCTGGCTGGTGATGCGGTCGCGGCTCCACTTGAGGGTGCCGTTGCGTGCACCGGCGCGGGCCTGATCGACGGCGTTCTTGCCCTTCTCGCCATCGAGAGCGAGGGTGGAGTCGTCGACGATGCTTGGGGTGATGAGGAAGATGATTTCGCTGCGTTCGGTCTGGTCTTCGTTGCCGCGGAAGGCGGTGCCGATCAGCGGAATGTCGCCCAGGAGGGGCCACTGACGGCGCGTCGCGACCGTGGACTCGCGGAACAAGCCACCCAGGACGATCGTCTGGCCATCGCGGACCATGACGTTGGTCGAGAGTTCGTTGGTGATCTCATCGGGGATCGTGACGGCCGCACCCGTGGCATCCTTGACGTCGCGGATGACGGCTTCAGAGACCTGAGGCTTGAGCTCCATCCGGATGGTGCGCTGGCTCATGTCCACGAAGGGACGGAAGTAGAGCTGCGTACCAGTATCGAGGAACTCGACGGTCTGGGTCGTGGCCGTATCGGTGGAAGTCGTGTTGAGGTAGCCGACCTTGCGACCAACCAGAACGCGTGCGGCCTGGCGGTTGAGGGTGAGCAGCTTGGGATTGCTCAGCACCGTCGAGTCGGTCACTTCGTCGAGCATGCGGAGGAAGACCGAGACATCGTTGCTCACGATGCCCAGCTTCACGCCACCGGCGCCGGCGGTGTTGCCGACCGTGCTCGCCAGTGCCGAGCCGCCGCCGTCGGCGGGAAGGACCGTGCTGCCCGACTTGCCGGCGATCAGAGCGTCCGCGGCCTTGAGGGGCCCGCCGACCTGAACGAAGTCGCCGAAGGCCATGTTGCCGACGATGGCGAAGTCGACGCCGAAGGCGTTGGCTTCATTGAGGGTGGTCTGGAGGATCGTCGCTTCGACGAGCACCTGAGAGGGGCGCGTATCGATCTGCTTGATCAGCGTTTCGATCTCGGCGACGTTGTCCTCGTAGTCGTAGACCACGATCGACGAGGCCAGTGCGTATTCCTCATTGCCCTGCGGCGTGTCGCCCAGGCTCGGGAAGCCCGCGGCTTTGCCGTTGGTCTTGATCTGGCCCGTGTCGCTCAGCAGCGGCTTGACGAACTCTGCAGCATCAACCGAGCTCAGGTATGAGAGCGTGATGACCTTGCTCACCCGCTGGCGGTTCTGCTTCTCGATCGCGGCGATCTCATCAATCGTGTAGACGTAGATGAAGTTGCCTTCTTCGATGAAGCCGTAGCCGTTGACGTTGAGGATCGCTTCGAGAGCCTCGTAGAACGTGACGCCGTAGAGATTGGCCGTCACGCGTGCCGAGACGTTCTTGCTGGCGACGATGTTGCGCTGGCTCTGGATGCTCAGCATCTCGAGCACCGCCGAGAGGTCCTCATCGTTCACATGAAGGTCGACGATGTTGTTCTCGTCGATCTGCATCTTGATGTCGGCGGGTGGAGCCTTCTCCTTGCCAGCGTTGGTATGGCTGGGAAGGCGCGGGGCCGGGGGCGCAGCCGCGGCGGCCTGAGCCGTCGCCGCCATGCCAGGCTGGCCACTGGCGTTGCCAGTAGCGGGCTGATTGCTGAACGTGGCGGTTCCGGCTGGGGCCGCGGCGGCCTGCTTCTTGCCCTTGACCGGATTCTGACCGAAGGCCTCCGGCGTTCCGGCCACCTGCATCAGGGCCAGAGCCAGGGCAGCACCTACCACGTGACGACGAACATGTGTTGTTGCCAACTTGCGGTCTCCCGTCCACGTCAACATGAAACACCTCTCGAGGGGTATATCGACCCAATTTTCGGTGACGCCCGATCTGGTCGGATCAGACCTGCTCAGTGAGCAGGTGCAAACGGCATACATCACCGGTTCGGTCATGCTTCGGGCGGATCTCGGACCGACTTGTGTGAAGTCCTCGCACTTGACCCGCTTCGTGCGGCAACCCAGCAATCCGTGATAGCCTCTTCCCCGGCGGCGGGGGAGCTTCGGCGCCTGCTCCGGGGAGCACCAAGGGGTCCGGAAATGGCCTTGAGGTCGCGCCCCGGCCGATGCTGACGTCTGCCGGACAGGGGGCTATACTTGTGCCCGCCGGAGAGGTGGCCGAGAGGCTGAAGGCGGCGGTTTGCTAAACCGTTATACTGATTTAGGTCGGTATCGGGGGTTCGAATCCCCCCCTCTCCGCTTTTGAAGCAGCCCTTGCGAATGCGAGGGCTGTTTTCGTTTTGAGGGCTGGTCGCGGCCACTCTGCTGCCAGAAAGGGGCAGTGGCGGTGAGCAGCCCCAATGCTGGCGACAATCGGTGGGAGGGGCAATGCTGAGTACGGGGCGATCTTTGGGTGGTACCCGCGGAAGCTGAATACGGGCCGAGCGAGGCCGCGGTGCCCCCGGGGTAGCGCTGCGATCACCGCGATACGCGCCGCGAAGGTGAGCGTGTATGGACCAGGACTTCCATGCCCGATGCCTTCTCAATCCGGCCTTGTGGCGTCATGATGACGCTGCGAGACCGCCCGCGTAGTCTGCACACGCAGCGTACTGCAGACGCCGCGGCTGACATCGGAGAACCTTGACGCTTCTGGTGTCCTGCCCGCTTCTTGCCAATCAAGTCCGTGTTCAACGCCCGGCACTATCGAGGTGTTCGTACTGGCTGGCCAATCCAACTTGGAACGGCAAGGTGTCGGTCCGTTGGAAGAGCGGGAGCTTGCGATGTCTCGGCGACGACCCGGCTGGCCGCCGAAGCACTGACGCTCCGCTCGATGAAGGTTGGGCCTGATGAGGTGGTCGGGCCGGGACAGGGCGCGTGAGGGCGATGGCCGTTCCGGTTGCGTGGTGGTATCGCTGAGCGGCTCTCAGCGATCCAGAACTTGAGCCGCCGAGGGCGCGGACGGCGGCGTGTAGCCCACGCCCATCTCGACCGGCTGGCCGTGCTCTTGCGGATGGAAGTACTTGCCCTTCTGGCCGCCCGCCTTGTCCTGTTCGACCTGCAGCGGGTGGGCCTTCACGAACGCGTCCTTGCGGGTGCCGGTCACCTGCCAGGAGATCTCCATGTTGCCGGGAATGGACTTGATCACAAACGTGCCGCCGCTGATCTTCGAAGCAACGCGGACGAAGTGCACATCGGGTGCGGCCTCGTCGATGACGGTGATCTGGTAGCGGAAGTTCTCATTCAGCGCTTCGAACCAGTCGGGCAGGGTGAGGGTGGCTAAGCCGTCGGCGTCGGTCATGACGGTGCCGTCATAGAGGTTCTTGTACTCGTCGCTCTCGATGGTGGAGTGGGCGAGCAACTTGTTGGCAGGGTCGAGGGGATGATCGATGGTGAAGTTCTTGGTGGTGGCGGTGAAGGTGCCGACGACCTGGAGTTTGTTGGTGCCGGGGCTGGTGGTTCCGATGCCCACGTTTCCGTTGACGTACAGCCCATCGCTGCTTCCGTACGCAGGGGTGTTGGGGTACCCGATGGAGACGCCGCCGGGTGCGACGTTGAACTGCTTGAAGAAGCCCTCGTTGTTCGAGCATGCGTCGGTCTTGATGTATCGGTAGGTGGCGAACTCGGCGCTGGTTCCCCAACCGCACTGCGGCTGGCTGAGGAGCAGATTGGTCTGCTGTGTTCCCAGTGGGGTATAGCCCTGGTGAATCGTGAGTTTCGTGTTCGTCGTGGCTGGTTCGCCGCCGATGCCGATATTGCCGGAGTTCTTCAGCACGAACTGCGAGGTGGATGCGCCGTCTGCAGAGAGGTAGAGGTCCGCTGCGCTCGTGTAGAGCCCAACGTCGTTCCCCGAGTTGCCGGGGCCGTAGTCTCGTCTCACGCCGTGGTTGGTATTGCCGAAGAAGATCGCACCTTTCCCGGCCGACGCATCTCCAACTCGGATCGCAGGAGTGGCACTCCTCACATCCAGCGAGAAGCCAGGGTCAGTCAGCCCGATGCCGACGTTGCCGGATTTCGCGATGGTCATCTGGGGAGCGAACGAAGTTGAGCCGGTCATCTGGCCGAACTGGATGGAACTGGATTGGAAGAAGCCTGCGGTGTACACGCCCATCACGCCGCCTGGAAACTGACCGATGCCGTAGCGGTCGTTGGGCCTGCCGTAGTTGGTTTCGATCATTCCGTTGTACGTGTTGGCGGTGCCGGTGCTTTGGATGGTGCCGCCAAAGATGCTCGCGCCCGCCACGCTCAGCCCGCCAGTCGGAGGTCTGGGGGCACCCGAGCCGATGCTCAGACCAGTCGCCGAAGCCTGGGCGGCAGGGATCGTCTGTGATCGCTGGGCGAAGCTGTGGAATCCGCCCGCGGACACCGAGGTGTAGGTGAACCCATCCGGCAGTACAGGGACATTGATCTGGCCCGAGTTGTTTGCACCCCCCGCGACCACGGTGCCGTCGCTACGCAGGGCGAGGGTGTGATCGCCGCCGGCAGATGCGGAGATGATGTTCGGGAGCAAGGGGAGGGTGGGGGCCCCCCACGGGTACATCCGGCCGTCGCTTCGCATGGCCACGCCATGGGCCCTGCCCGCCGACACGGAGGTGAACCGAGGCTCCCATGACCACCTGAAGGGTGCGTAGGTCTGGCCGGAATCGTTGCGACCCCACGCGACCACGTTGCCATCGCTCCGCAGTGCGACGCTGAACCCATCGCCTGCGGACAGGGCCGTGTAGCTCATTCCGAAGGGCAACTCGGGCACGTCGGTCTGGCCGAAGTCGTTTTCACCCCACGCGAGCACGGTGCCGTCGTTTCGCAGGGCGAGGCTGTGATTCCAACCACACGCCACTGCGGTGTATCCAAAGTTCAACTCTGGGCTCTCGTACCACGGGGGTAACACCTCGATCAAGCCCCATTCCACCACGGTGCCATTGCTGAGCACGGCGAGATTGCGGTGTTGACCGGCCGATACTGCGGTGTAGGTCACTCCAGGTGGCAGTGGGGGGACGTCGGTCTGACCTTCGGCGTTGCTTCCCCACGCGACCAGAGTGCCGTTGCTCCGAAGCGCGAGCGTGTGGTACGCACCACCTGACACGGTCGTGTAGGTGACTCCAGGTGGCAGCGGCGCGATGTTGGTCTGACCTTCGTTGTCGCGGCCCCACACGATTGCATCCCGGACTCCAGGTTCAGATGGCTGGGCCGTCCACTGCGAGAGGATGCCCTGCACCTCAGACGAGAGCTTGCTGCGCGTCACTGCGCCAGCGTTGATTGCCGGGTTGGGGTAGAAGCCGCCCAGGTCACCACCCGCGGCCCAGTTCGTTGGCATCCGTGCGGAGTTGAGCACCCCGCTGGAGATGTTCGTCGCGTTCAGCCCAGTCAGACCCGAACCCGAACCGACGAACGACGCGGCGGTGACCGTACTGCCAAAGGTGCTTGCGCCCGCCACACTCAAGCCGCCAGCCTCGGGGCGAGGGGTCCCGGAGCCGACGCTCAGACCGACAGTTGAGGAGAGCGCCAAAGGAATCGTGTCAGATCTCAGCGCGACGCTGCCAGTACGGCCCGCCGACACACCGGAGTAACGCAGTCCCTCAGGGAGCGCGGGCCCTTGAGTCTCGCCATGGAAGTTGATTCCCCATCCGACGATGGTGCCGTCGCTTCGAAGAGCCACGCTGTGGAACGTGCCACCAGCCACCGCGATGACGTTGGTCAGGTCTGCAGGAACCGTGGAAATGCCCCCGTTGGTCCAACCCCACGCGACGACCGTTCCGTTGCTCCGCAGGGCGATGCTGTGGTTTTCGCCCGCCGCGATGGCAGTGACGTTGTCCAGTCCTGCGGGGATGTCGGTCTGGCCTTCGACGTTGCGACCCCACGCCACAACGGTGCCATCGCTCAACAAGGCGAGGCTGTGGCCCCCACCCGCTGCCACGGCCGTCACGCCTGTGAGGCCTGCTGGGACATCGGTCTGGCCGCCACCGTTGTCGCCAAACGCGACGACGGTGCCGTCGCTGCGTGCGGCGAGGCTGTGGAACGAGCCCGCCGCGATGGCGGTGTACGTCACGCCCGGGGGCAGCTGGGGGACAATGGACTGACCAAGATTCGGGTAAAGATCGATGATGGTGCCCGCTCCCCACGCGAGGACCGTGCCGTCACTTCGCAGGGCGAGGCTGTGGACCCCGCCCGCCGCGATGGCGGTCACATTCGTAAGGCCTGCGGGAACGGTGGCTTGGTCCAAGTCGTTGCGTCCCCACGCGACGACCGCACCGTCGCTGCGACGGGCAAGCAGGTGTTGGGAACCCGCGGCTACAGCGGTATAGGCAAGACCCGGCGGCAACGCCGGGACATTGTTCTGGCCGAACTCGTTATCTCCCCACGCGATTGCATCCCGGAGTGCGCCGGTCTGGGGCGGCAACGCCGTCCATTGCGAGAGAATGCTGTTGAGCTCCGCGTTCACGCCCGCGCGGGTAATGGTCCCGGGCTGGATGCTCGCGCCGCTGAGGTTGATGAGACCACTCCCGTCGACGCCAGCGAGGACCGACCCGGGGAGCATTCCTGTCAGATTGAAGGCATCGGTATAGAAGGCAGCGCTTTGCCCATTCAACAGCGAGGCGTTGGTGGCAGTGTCCGCAGAGCCAGCCGTCACGGCGAAGTTGGCCGTGTTGGCACTCGCCGCGGCCCCCGCGCTCACTGCAAACGTGGCGTTGGGCGTGGCAGTCAACTCCTGGCGTGGCGCGAGCAGTTCGTAGCCGGTCATGTCGGAGCAGCTGGCGCCGGTGTCGGCCCGGACTTCAAGCTCAATCCAGCGCATCTGGCCCGTGAACTGTGCCCCAAAGTCCAGCGCGACCGTGAACTTGCCGTTGGTCACCACTACATCGTCGGCGCACAGCTCATCGCCGACACGAAGTCCGCCCGCCGCGAGTTCGTAGAGCCGGAATCGCAGATCGAACGCGCCATTGGCGGGCCCGCCGAACTGCGTGAGCTCCCCCTGATACGTGAAGGCGGTGCTCAGTGGCGACTGGGCACGCGCCAATGAACCCAGTGTGAGAACGGAAGCCGCGGCGAGGAATATGCGAGACAAACGAGTTTGCATGAATAGGGCTCTCAACACGTGGTGGGCAGACTCGGAGCGCTCGGGCCGCGAGCAGGATGGCATGGTCTCAGGGAAGAAGGCGGTGTGACGGATCGATCGAGCGGATTGGGCTACTCCGAAGAGCGGGGGGCGTTGTTCGGTGAGCCCAGTGTCCACACCATGCTCCACGTAGTCGGCGCGTGGCGCGCCCGCGCAAGAGCGAATTTCCGCAAAACTCTTTTCGATCGCTGGCACATTGCCACCGGGGTCCATGGTGCATGGTCAAGGCCGGGGATAGGCCTGGTGCGTACCGCCGCACCTCATGGGCGTCTGGGAGCGCGGTCCAGATCAGTGGTGTCGTGCCTAGCGAGACCTGGGTGTACCCCAAGTTGACACCGACTTGGATAGACCGCTGACCGCCATCATTTGGCGGGTGGGGGTGAAGGAGCGTGGTCTGCCCGGAAGTGGATCAACGGGGACGGTCCCAAGACCCTTTGGTTGCGTGGGTGTCTCGTGACCGGGCAGTCAGAGGCGCTGGTGGGAAACTGGGTAAGCACTGTTCGGGTGGTCGCTTGAGTCCTTGGGATGCTGGGGATCCAAGCAACGAGCGGACTCGTCCGTTGAGCAAAGTCTGGGCCGACCGGAACCCACCAGTCGGTCCGCGTGCCGCTTCAGGCTATGCCGCAGCGGCTAGTTGCCGAGCACATACCAATCTCAGCTGCCCCTTGCGAAGCTCGCCGTGTTGTACCGCATCGGCCCGGCACCATGAACGAACTTGCGGCCTGGGAGTTCCGCTTGGCATGGCCGGTGCGGAGCCGATAAGTCCGCTCGGCCGGTCCACCGAAAGGTCCATCTATCTGCAGCCAGGTCGCAGGCCGGTTCCCGTGTCCCCGATCTCTCTGCGATACTGAAGCAGCCGTTACGAATGCGAGAGCTGTTTTCGTAGGTAGGCTACGGGATCTCCCGCTCTCCACGGCCACCGCGGGTTGATCTCCCAGTACCGCCGCGAAGTCGCACTGCCGGAACTGCACTAGCGAAGCGAAATCGCGAGCAATCACCCACAGGCCCATGGTGGTTACCCGCGTGAACGAGAGCTGGAGAATGGACTTCGTGGCTGACCGACTGTTCTGTGGGCGATAGATACGCCTCTTGACCCTTGGTGGAGATTTCAGCCGCGTGAGGCTGGCGATCGAGCTGGATCAGAGGCGGCGGGGGCGTGTTGTCAGGATTCTGGATCAGGTCAAGCGGGAGATGCCTTCCGGGGAAGATCGGACAACGGCAGCGAGTCTGCCGGAGGGTTCATGGACCAGTGGGCGTACACGAGCAGCGAATGGCTTGACCTCAGTCGCCCCGGAAATGCCACAGTAGAGGGCTAGATGAGGCACAACATAGTCGGCTGCGTGCCGAGTGTGGGAATAGAAGGGTTCTCATGTCCTTGGGCGATGCTCGCCGTAAGGTGGAATCGTGCCGTGGTCACTACAATGACGAGCGATGTCACGGTGGCGTGGACAACCTATGCCCCAGAGAGTCTGCTGCGTGCGATGCTCGGGAGTACATGGCCGGATGACGTTCAAGACTCACTCTGTAACTGGTGCTGAAACGAGGACAATGGCAGTTTCCCAAAGACCCTCACTGGACCCGGCGCAGAAAGTGAGGGCATGTCTCCAAGTCTCTCCGAACTGTGATTGGAAGCACCAGACGGAGTCGCCCATGCCGCACCGCATTATGATCAAGCACGCTTCGCTGCATCGAGGCTTTTCAGATGCCCAAGACATCGTCGTCGTGGTTGACGCCTTCCGGGCATTTGCAACGGCATGTGTTGTCCTTGCCCAATCTCCAGCAGACTACTTCGTCGTAGCTGACAGTGCGACTGCTTCTTGGTTGGCCAGCAGGCACTCCAACGCGATACTCCTCGGGAAGCCGGAGATCGGAGCAACTCTGGCTTATGACCTCCCAAACTCACCTTCCCGCGCGGCGATGGTCGATCTGGGTGGGCGGACGATAATCCACCGAACCAGCGCTGGCACTCGCGGAGTTTTGCTTGCAACGCGATCCTCCTGTGTGCTGGCGGCCGCATTTGGCAATGTTCGTGCTACCGCTCGTTACATTCATCATTTGCGCCCTTGCTCTGTGACTATCGTGGCAACCGGTCACGAAGGCCGTACACCGGCGATTGAGGATCGCTTATGCTCCCGGTGCATTGCCGCGGCCATCCGCGGGGAGGCGTTTGATCTGTCACCGTACAATCGCGAGTTGCGAGAGGAATCGGGGCGATACCTTGTCGGCGGACCTTCCGATGAGTATCCAGCAGCCGACCTTGCAATGTGCCTTGATGTCGACCGATACGACTTTGCCATCCAAGCCAACCTGTACTCGGGCTACGCAAGCCTCGTCTCTGCCTGAGCAACCGTTCCGAGAGTGGTCGTCGAAATGCCGCAGGAGAGCACGTCGACAATAAGGTCCCGAACACCCCTCCCGTTCCATTGCAGACGCTGAATGTGTGTCGCTGTCATCGCCATCCACTCCTCACGACTCGCTGACCTCTTGATCGTTCTCATGAAGTCGAACTCGGGAGTGTTCAGGGCGAAGTGCATCGGATGAATCGTCAGAACTTTCAGCCCAGGAGCCATGAGCAACCCCAACAGCCTGTCTTCGACGTGCAGAGGGTGCCTCTGCAGCAGGTAGCCGCCATCCTCCAGGAAGATTGGAAACTCCAGGAGCCCGACGCGAGTGCGGAACGGCGGCACAATGGCGAGATCTGTGCAGACGT
>JBILUL010000245.1:0-5289 GCA_044371005.1 Phycisphaerales bacterium
GTTCGATCCTGCCAAGCTCGCAACGCCCGAAGCCTTCGAAGCCGATCCGGCCACGGTCACGCGTTGGTACGACCATCGACGCATCGGGTGTCTGAATGCGCAGCCAAATCAGGGTCATCTCGCGCTTGCAGCGCTGGAACGCTTCATCACACGCCGCGGCGGAGAGTTCCTGCTCTTCACGCAGAACGTCGACCGCCTCCACCAACGCGCCGGCAGCCAGAACGTCGTCGAACTCCACGGGTCCATCATCGAGTGGCGTTGCACCGACACTGGCGAGCTCTTCGAACCATCACCTGAACCAATGGCCACCTTCCCGCCCGCATCACCGTACTCGAAGGGTGCGTTGCTGCGACCCAATGTCGTCTGGTTCGGTGAAGCGTTGCCGGAAGAAGCGTTGCTGCTGGCGTTTGATCGAGTGCCCAAGTGTGATCTGTTCTTCACGATCGGGACGAGCAGCCAGGTGTATCCCGCCGCGGGCTTTGTGCAGATTGCGAATGAGGCCGGCGCGAAGACCGTCGAGATCAACAAGGATGCCACGGCCGCCTCCGGGCGTGTCGACGTGTCGCTGCGCGGCGGCAGCGGCGAGTTGCTCGGGGCACTGACTCAGGCACTTGGTGCTGTGTGAATGGCCAAAAACAACACCACCCGCATCGCTGCGGGTGGTGTTGAATCGAATCAGAGAATGAGGCTGGTTCAGATCTTCGGGCCCGCGGCACGAACGGCCTCGGGCATCTCGAAGGTCTTGTCGTTGTCGCGGAACTGCTTGGCAAGCTTCGTCGCCTGCGCGTCGTAGGCCGCGCCATCCTTCCAGGTGTTGCGGGGCAGCAGCACTTCGCTGGGTACGCCCGGAACGGCCTTGGGCAGATGCAGCCCGAAGATCGGGTCGGTCTGGTACTCGGCCTTGGCCAGCGAACCATCGAGGATCGCCGTGACGAACGCACGCGTGTACGCGAGCTTGAAGCGGCTGCCGGTGCCGTAGGGACCGCCGGTCCAGCCGGTGTTGAGCAGCCACACGTTGGTGCCGTGCTGCTTGATCTTGTCAGCCAGCTGATTGGCGTAGGTGATCGGCGCGCGGGGGAGGAAGACGCCGCCGAAGCAGGGCGAGAAGTTGGGCTGAGGCTCAGTCACGCCCGCTTCGGTTCCGGCCAGCTTGCTGGTGTAGCCGTTGATGAAGTAGTACATCGCCTGCTCGCTCGTGAGCTTCGAGACAGGAGGCATCACGCCGTACGCATCAGCCGTGAGGAAGACGACGTTCCTGGGATGACCGCAGACGCTGGGGATCACCGCGCCATCGATGAAATCGACGGGATAGGTGACGCGAGTGTTTTCCGTGAGCTTGGCCGAGTCGTAATCGGGGAGTCGCGTCACCGGATCGATCACCGTGTTCTCGAGCACGCTGCCGAAGCGGATGGCGTCCCAGATCTGGGGCTCGCCTTCCTTGCTGAGCTTGATGCACTTGGCGTAGCAACCACCTTCAAAGTTGAAGACACCCTGATCGCTCCAGCCGTGTTCGTCGTCACCGATGAGCGCACGCTTGGGGTCGGCTGAGAGCGTCGTCTTGCCCGTGCCCGAAAGCCCGAAGAAGAGCGCGGGGTTCTCGCCGGTCTGCTTGTCGACGTTGCAGGAGCAGTGCATCGGGAAGACGCCCACTTCCGGCATGTCGAAGTTCATCGCGTAGAAGATGCTCTTCTTCATCTCACCGGCGTATTCGGTACCGATGATCACGACGCACTTGCGCGTGAGGCTCTGCGCAATCAGCACCGGAGCCTTGTAGCCCAGCTTGGCCTGCTGCTCGGCCGTCAGACGCATCTTGCCTGCGTTGAGGATCGTCCAGTCCTTCTTGAACGGAACCGGTGCGCCCGCGGCTTTGGTGCCCTGGCGGATGAAGAGCGTCTGCGCGAACAGACTGTGCCAGGCCTGCTCGGTCACCACCTGCACGCCGAGACGATACTTGGGGTCTGCACCGGCATAGCCCTCGAACTTGAAGACCTTGGGACGGCTGTTCAGGTAGTTGACAGCAATCTCCATGGCCCCATCAAACTGCTCGGGAGTCAGCGGCGTGTTCACCTTGCCCCACCAGATCTTGTCGTGGATGGAGGCCACATCTTCGAGGTGCTTGTCCTTGGGGCTGCGGCCCGTGCGGTCGCCCGTCAGGCAGACCAGGGCGCCATTGCTGGCCAGAGTTCCCTCTCCCGCGGCGACCGCCCGCTCCACCAGTTCGGCAGATGAAAGATTCGTGAAGCAACGGTGGGCTGACATGTCGAGGCGATCAAGGGCAGAAGTGCTCATCGTGAAGTTCTCTCTTCGGTGATGCTGCCCCAGCGATGAAACGGTTTCACCGGCCGGGGCCCACAAGGGTAGATTCCCCAATACCCATACTCCACTCCCAATCGGGAAACCTGTTCGGTTCACGAACGGGAGGCCCCACACGCTTCCCTTGGTGACGGATTTGTTCGGGTGCTGTATCCTTCACTCTGCCAATGCTTCGCCCAACCGGCCCTCGTGGGCCCATCCGAACCGGCGAACGCCGCGGCAGGAACCTGGAAGGAAACACCCAATGTCGACCCGTCTCCCCCACTTCGTTCTCCCCACCCTCGCCATCGCCTGCGCGGCACTGCTGCCGCTGGCCGGCTGCGCATCGACCAAGGGTGGAAAGGCCACCGTCGCTGGCAAAGCCACGGAATCGCAGACCAACGCCCTGCTCGGCCAGGTCAAGAGCCTCGAAGGCGAGTGGATTGTCACGGGCCCCGATGGCAAGCCAGGCGTCATCGTCTTCAAGACCTCCTCCGCCGGCTCGGTCGTGCGCGAGATCATGTTCCCCGGCCAGGATCATGAAATGACCAACGTGTATCACATGGATGGCCCCACCTGCGTCGTCACCCATTTCTGCGCCGCCGGGAACCAACCCCGAATGCGAGCCACCAAGGCCGAAGGCAACGCCATCGCCTTCAACTTCGACAGCGTGAGCAACCTCAGCACCGCCGACGAGCAGTACATGGGTGGCCTCACCCTCACCTTCGTCGACAAGAACCACGTCAAGCAGACCTGGAAGCACTACGCCTCCGGAAAGGTCGACAACGAGTTCTCGTTCGATCTGGTTCGCAAGCAGTGATCCGGGTGAAGTCGGTTGATCGCATGAACGAAATCCATATGGGCCGCGGCGAATCGCCGCGGCCCATTGTCGCTTTTCGGACTCCCTGCAGGCTCCCCCCACCGCACGCCCCGCACTCCAATACCACGACACATGGGTCAGGGGCAATAGACTCTTCGCCGGAACGTTGAGCCCGACACGTTGATGAGCCCCAATTCGGAGGATTGCCCTTGGTTCACACCTGCCGCCTTGCCGCCCTGCTTGCCGCCACGATGATCATGGGATTGCCAGCATCGGCACAGAACGCCGCGGCAGTTCAGCCGGCAGCACCAGAGCCGGTGCCGACGGGCTTCACCAATGCCGCGGACTACTCGACGAAACTCGGCGGTCACGCCGTGCTTGTGTTGATCGATGGCAAGATGGTCTTTGAACGCTACGACAATGGATGGACGGCACAGCGTCCGCACCCGCTGGCGAGCGGGACCAAGAGTTTTGCGGGCTCAGTCGCCGCGGCGGCGGTGGAAGATGGTCTGATCACCTGGGATGAACTCGTCAGCGACACGATCACATCATGGAAGTCTGATCCCAACAAGAGCAAGATCACCGTTCGCCACCTGCTCAATCTTTCGAGCGGGCTTGATCCATCCGAAGCCACCTTGCAGGGCAGTTTCGGGATGCTGCGTCCCGCGGGCAAAGCGCCGGCCGATCGGTCACAATTGGCTTCGGACCGATTCGCCGCGGCTCTCGAAGTGAAGATCCATCATGCGCCCGGCACCAAGTTCGAGTATGGCCCGTCGCATTACTACGCCTTCGGAGCGTTCCTCGAAGCCAAGATCAAGGCACGAAATGCGAAGGACCCGTCGTTTCCGGATACGACCTACACGCAGTACATGACTCGCCGCGTGCTTGACCCGATTGGTCTTCGCTTCGGCGCAAGAGGTGCCCGCGAGGAAGATGTGGGCAACCTCTCAGGATTCTGGGGCAAGGATCAAGCCGGGAATCTGAACTTGCCTGGCGGTGCCCTGCTCACCGCTCGGGAATGGGCCAAGTACGGCGAGTTCATCCGCCTGCATGGACAGATCGCGCAGCCCGATGGGTCGATGAAGCAGGTCATCGGATGGGAGCACCTGGCAGAGTGCTTCAAGCCAAGCAAAGCCAATCGCGGCTATGGCCTGACCTGGTGGCTCCCCACCGGCGCGATGGCCGAGGACGACTCAACGCAGCGGGCTCAGTCCCAGGACGCAGCGGAAGGGACCATTCGCGAACGGCTTCGCCAACGTGTCCGAGATGCAGCGCTGGAACAGGAACTGCAAAGCTCCAGACAACTGGCCGACGAAGGAGCTGATGGCAAGCCGCTGACAGTGTACATGGCGGCGGGGTTGGGAAAGCAGCGACTCTACATCGTTCCCGAACTGGGCGTGACCGTCGTGCGGTTCAGCGCCAACACCAAGGCTGGCCGCTCATTCTCGAATGTCGACTTCCTCAAGCCAATCCTCGACGACGCCCGGACGCTCAAGGCCAAGCCGATGCCCTGACCTGAGGGATGGGCCATGGAGCGTCGCCTGGCGCGAAAGCCCGACCGATGCCGCGGCGTGCCGGACACGCTCGCACGCGACCCCAACAAGCCAGACACACTCGGTCCTTGGGAGCGAATCGATACCCACTGCTCCCATTTCCGAGAAGCCGCGTGGGTTTCGGGCAGCCAAGTCGCTGCCATTCCATCGCTTACCGGCAACAACTGGCTGAAAAACTTCGGCACAGCAGTTGCAGTATGTTGGAGTGATGCTTGATGCCACAGCGAAGTGGTGACAAGCACAAACCGAATCGCGGCAGGCTGCAGCAGCGGCAGAGTGGTCGCATGCTGTTCGTATCTGTGATGCCGCGACACCAGAGTCGCGCATGGCAACTTTCAGCAGCCATCCAGAATCCGCTCCTCCTTCTTCGACTACATCAATACAACGACTCCTTGGCTCAAGAGCGTGTGGGTGGTTCCTTGCGGTGACAACCCTCTGCGGGTTGGCAGCGGGTGTGTGCGCGCAGTCACCGCCAGCGCCACTGCCCAACACTACCCCCGCTCGCACCGCCGCGGCGGATGAAGCGGACAAGCGGTGTCTGGCCTGCCATGGCCAGCAGCGGATCGCGGAGTTGAATCCTGCGGAACGCCGATCGATGGTGGGAACCATACTGGAGCCAGGCAC
>JBILUL010000246.1:0-5253 GCA_044371005.1 Phycisphaerales bacterium
TGGCACGTACCAGACCGGCTTGGCGGTCTGGTGCGTGCTTCATACCAATCGCGCGGCAGGGCCACCGAGGGCTCGGGCCTAGTGAACGCGTCGTAGAACATCAACACGCTGGCTAGGAAGCACGCAGTTGCCCAAAGCGGCAACTACGTGCCATACAGAACCAGCTCTGCGATCTTGTGCTTGCTTCACACCAGTCGCTCGGCCCGAGCAACCGGCTTGACCTCGGCGATGAACGAACGAGCACCCGCAGCGGAAGTCACGCAGGAGAACTCGGTTCCGTAGAGCAGGGCGAGGGTGGACGAAGTCATCGCCGACTCGATCACGCCGCATGATTCGACGCGACCCGCGGCGGAGAGCATGAGAATGTGCGTGGCGCACGCCGCGGCGAGTTGAAGATCATGCAGCACCACCACCACGCTGGCGCCTCGTGCCGCGAGTCGCTGAAAGTGCTGCATCGTGCTCTGAGCAAACCGCGGATCCATCGCAGCGACTGGCTCATCGGCCAGAAGAACCGACCCGCGAAGATCTCCGGGCCCGAGCTGGAGGGTTGCACGAGCGACGACGGCTCGCTGCTGCTGTCCCGCGCTCAATGTGGCGAAGGAGCGATCCGCCGCGTCGAGCAGGGAGACCTCGCTCAGTGCCTGATCAATCAACTCGGTGCTCTGGCGTGAAGTCCCCTGAGCCCAGACACCCATCGCGAGCATCTCTCGCAGTGTGTAGGGAAAGAGCACATCTGCCCGCTGGGGGACATAGGCGAGTCGGGCGGCCCGTTGCACCGGCGAAAGCGAAGAGACGGGCGTTCCGCCCAGCAGTACCTGGCCTGAGGACGGTGACAAAGTGCCCAGGAGCACTCGCAGTAGCGTGGTCTTGCCTGCCCCGTTGGGTCCCAGGATCGCGGTCAGTTGACCGGGTTCGAAGGCATGCGATATGGAGTCCAGAACCGGGCGGTTCCTCGCATGGGCAAAGCTGATGGAGCGGGCTTCGAGCACTGGGAGTATGGGAGCAAATCGTGGACAGATCGAGACGCTGGCGGAGAGATGGGGCCGGCAGCCTTGGGCGGCCACCGCGAAGGTCGAAAGTGAGTGGCGAGTCGCCAGCCCCCGGGGAGGGAAGGGTAGAACCCGCACCCGCCCGGGAATCGCCTGCGTACGCTTGGGGGTACCCCCGCCCCCTGCTCTGGAACGACCGGTAATCAAGCCATGACCACCCCCGCCACCGACTCTGGAACCTCACCGATCACCACCGTTGCCGTCACTGGCGCCACGGGCTTCATTGGCCGGGCGGTTGTCGCGGCGTTGCTCGAACGGGGTTACACGGTTCGTGCGCTGATCCGTGACCGCGAGAAGGCTCGCCGCGTGCTGCCGGGAACTGGCCAGGGCAAGCTGCACATGGTTGCTGGCGATGCGGGTGATTCGGCTCGCGTGGCTGAGTTGCTCAAGGGATGCCAGGCCTGCATCAACCTGGTGGGCATCATCAAGGAAACCCGCAACGTTGCCACCGGCAAAGCTGTGACCTTCCGCAAGTCGCACGTTGAAGCCACTCGCACGCTTGTGGCAGGGTGCCTTGAAGGTGGCGTTCGCCGCTACATTCAGATGTCAGCCCTGGGTGTCACGCCCAACGGCGTGAGCGAGTATCAGAAGACCAAGTTCGAAGCTGAGAACATCGTGCGTCTCTCGACCCTTGAGTGGACGATTGTCCGCCCGGGTCTGGTGCATGGGCCCGATGGCGAGTTTGTCCACCTGATCAAGGACATGCTCACCGGCCAGATCCCCCCCTACTTCTTCGCACCCTACTTCCAGCGGAGCGTTGAAGACAAGCGGGTGCCGATGGGCTCGGTGACGCAGATTGACCCCAAGGTGCAGCCTGTGGCGGTCGAGGATGTCGCCGCGGCATTCGTCGCGAGCCTCGCCAAGCCCGAGACCATCGGCGAAGTCTACAACCTCGTGGGCAGCGAAGTCCTCGAGTGGCCGACGATGATCCGTTTCATGCGTGATGCGATGCACGCGGGCAAGCTCGAGCCCTGGGGCATTCCGGCTGAAGTCGCTGCGATCGGTGCGACGGTTGCTGGCAAGCTGGGCTTCGGGTCGGCACTGCCCTTTGATGCGGGCATGGCGCGGATGGCTGCTCAGGATGCAACAGCGTCGCTGGATAAGGTGCGGGCCGAGCTGGGCATTGAACCCAAGCCCTTCCGCGCGACCTTCACCAAGTACGCGTCGGCCGTCTGATTCTGCACCGCAGCGTGTGCCGCCAGGCTCGGCTCCATGGGTCCCATTCTCAACATCGCGGCGTACAAGTTCGTGCGGCTGACCGGCCTGCCCGACCTTCAGGTCACACTGCGCACCTTCGCTCAGGAACGGGGCCTCAAAGGGACCATCCTGCTCAGCACCGAGGGCATCAATCTGTTCATGGCGGGTGAGCGGCCCGCCGTTGAAGCCCTGATTGCACTGGTCCGCGGCCTGCCCGGGCTTGCCGACCTTGAGGTCAAGGAGAGCACCAGCGCACGCCAGCCCTTTGAGCACCTCTTCGTAAAGCTCAAGCGCGAGATCATCGCCTTTGGTGTTGATGGCATCGACCCCTGCGAGCACACCTCACGGCGCGTCTCGGCCCGCGTGCTGAAACAATGGCTCGATGAAGGTCGGGCGATCACGCTGCTGGATACTCGCAACAACTACGAGATTGAAGTGGGCACCTTCGCCAATGCGCTGGCCATCAACGTCGATGACTTCCGTGCATTCCCGCAAGCCACGCGGCTCCTGCCCGAATCACTGAAGAAGCAGACCGTCGTTACCTTCTGTACCGGCGGCATCCGCTGCGAGAAGGCCGCTCCCTTCCTCGAGCGAGAGGGCTTCGAGGATGTCTACCAGCTCGATGGCGGCATTCTCAAGTACTTCGAAGAGTGCGGCGGCGCCCACTACAACGGCGAGTGCTTCGTCTTCGATGAGCGAGTTGCCGTCGGCCCCGCGCTCGAGGAGAGCGTGCTCAAGCAGTGCTTTGCCTGCCACGCATTTCTATCGCCACAGGAACAGCAGTCGCCCCTGTATGTGAAGGGCGTGAGCTGTCCAAGGTGCGCAAAGGGCGATGCCGCAGCTACAGGTTGATCCCCCCCACTGCGTGCAGACCTTCTACGAACTCCACGAAGTTCTTACGTCGCATACTCCTTGGTTTGGCATGGAGTTCTTCAGGCCGAAGGCCTGGCATCGAGTAGCCGGGGCGTGGAGCGAGGCTCTGCGAGCGACACCCCCGGAACGCGGCACACATTTCGTGTTTTCTTGCAGCCCGCAGGGCTGCTCGTGGCTACCCCACGCATGTGTCCACACGAAGATGACCCCGTCGGGGTCACTGTCTTTCTCAATCGCTGTCCGGGGGTGTCGTCGCAAAGCCGACGACACGCCCCGGCTATCAACGATCGAGCCCTCGCGGGCTGAAGAAGGAGAGTTCCAGCATTCGTGATGGAACCGAGTTGTGCGCCCACCCACACTCAACCAACCGCTCTCAACCTTTTGTCTCATCCTGTCCATCCTGTCTATCCATGTTGATCTTCCGGAAAGAGTGGAACATGGATGGACAGGATGGACAGGATGCCAGACGCCAGCGAATGAGAGCTCGGCCAGGAGTTCCAGAGTGGAAGAAGGGGGCGAGCTTGGAGAATGCGTTTGCCCTCGGCGCGAGCTGTGAGCCGACCTTACTCGACGTTGAGCTTCTGCAGGTAGCCAGCGAGAGCCTCCTGTGCTGAGGCCAGTTCCGCCGCGGCTTTCTGCTGTTCCGTTCCGATGGCATCCATGCGTGCTTCCTGCTGCGTGAGCTTCTGCAGATAGGTTGCGTAGAGGGGGCTTGCGCGATCGATGCTCGACATGTTCTGCCGGATGCGGGCCTGATCGCCATCGATCTCGCCTCGTTCCTTGATGAGTCGCGCGGCACGAGCCTCGATGTCGCGGATGGCCGCCGCGAGCTCCGCCGCGTACATGACGGATTCAATGGTCTTGTCGGAGATCTTTGCTCCGGACTTGCGATAGGCCATCAGGGCCTCAACACCAGTTGAGACGACTTCGAGCGTCTGAGCCTCCACGCGTTCTCGTACGACATCGAGCGTGGCCGATTTGCCTGCCGGCACATCGAGGGCGAAGCGGTAGAGTGAATCCGTCGTCTCGTAGGGCTTGGCGGGCTGCTTGAGTTCCCAGCTCGTGTCCTTGGGGTGCTCGAGGATCACCGTGCGCGGGCGTTTGGCATCCTTGTTGGCAAAGACATAGGTGCTCGCGTGGCGTGTGAGCGAGGTCATCTCAAGCAAGCCGCGGACGATGCGGATTTTCTGCACATTGGAAGTCTGATTTGATTCGGCGCGAGCATCAACTTCGAGGTCGACGCTGTAGGCGAGCAGTCGCTTGTCACCGGCGGGAACATGCCCGATCTGCGAGTCGCCAGCGTACGTGCCGTTGTCATAGACCGCGATCGGGCCGGGGAGGAGCTGGAGTCCCGAGTCGTTGCGGAGTTCGATGCCGCGCATCGGATGCTTGCCCGCCTCGCTGGCCATGTAGATGCTCACGCGCCGTCCGGAGAGTTCATCGGCGATGATCGGCAGCATGGCTGACCGCTGACGCTCGATGGTGATCGGGTGGTCAAGGCGGTACTCAAAGATCTCGCCCGACTCCGAAGCACGGGCCTGGGACTGCGCTCCGTAGGAGACCATGTCGCTATAGCTGGCAGCCATCGACCGGAGTTCAAGCGAGTTGCCCGGATCGCCCGCGGCGGGAGCGGCGGGACGCCCTGCGCTTGCTCGTTCCATACGAGCCTTGCGGGGAGCATTGCCGCCCTCTCCACCCGTTCCGCCAGGGCCACGATCCGCCACAGCGGCGCCGTCCATGTCCTTGGATGCAGAACCAATGGAAATGCCCCCCTCGAAGATCCGGGGCATGGCGCCGGGCACCGTTGGAACATCCACCATGGGTCGCGTCGCGTAGAGCGGTTGGTAGAGATCCATCCGGAAGCTGACGGGCTGGCCTGAGACGAGCGAAAGGTCGATGCCGTTCCAATCCTCATCGGTGGTGTTTTCGATGATGGCCCAGCCCTGCATGGCAAGTTTGTCCTTCATGCGTGCCGCGGCGGCGGGGTCGGACCCTTCGAGTTCCGCCGGCGACTCAGGCAGGACAAGGCGGTAGCTGGCCTTCCAGACCGGAGATTCCTGCACATACCCCACCACCACCTCGCGGCTTCCATCACCCACCAGATTCACATCCACCGTCTTGATGCGATCGGCCC
>JBILUL010000096.1:0-18571 GCA_044371005.1 Phycisphaerales bacterium
TGGCCGCTGTCCGGTGGCTTGCTCGCCCAAGGCGGCTCGCCGCGCCACCGGCAACAGTCGTGCGCCCGAAGCGGGCGAAGATTCAGCGGGCAATGCCTCCTGACCGTCCCATTCCAGCATCGCATGATCAGGCGTTGGGTCGACCAAGCATGTAGTTCGAGCTTTCCTTCGTGATCATGATGTCGTGCGGGTGATTCTCAACCACCGTCGCACCGCTCACGCGGCAGAAGGTCGCATTGGCCCGCATCTCTTCGATCGTGCGACAGCCGCAGTAGCCCATCGAGCTGCGAAGACCGCCGACGAGCTGATAGACGAAGTCGGCCAGTGAGCCGCGGAAGGGGACAAGGCCTTCCACGCCCTCGGGCACGAACTTCTGCGTCTGCTTGCCGTCCTTGCCGAGCTTTTCAGACTGCCGGTAGCGGTCGGCACTGCCGGCGTTCATCGCGCCTTCGCTGCCCATGCCCCGGTAGCTCTTGTAGCGGCGGCCGTGGGTGATCACCACTTCGCCCGGGCTTTCTTCGAGCCCGGCGAACATCGAGCCCATCATGACCGAGTGCGCGCCCGCGGCGATCGCCTTGGGGATATCACCGCTGTGGCGGATGCCGCCATCGGCAATCACCGGAACTGCTGCATCACCCATTTCGCTCACGGCCTTCACGACGTTCATGACGGCGGTGATCTGGGGCACGCCCACACCCGTGACGACGCGCGTCGTGCAGATGCTGCCCGGGCCGATGCCGACCTTCACCGCATCGGCGCCGGCTTCGATGAGGTCGCGAGCGGCTTCGCCGGTGGCGATGTTGCCCGCGATGATCTGCACGCCGCGTTGACGGACTTCGGGCATTTCCTTGATGGTCCGCACGGTGCGAAGCACGTTTTCGCTGTGACCGTGGGCGGTATCAACGACGAGCACATCGAGTTCGGCGCCGAGCAGTGCCGCGGCACGCTCGTACTGATCCACGCCCACCGCCGCACCACAGCGGAGCCGACCACGCGAATCGGTGCAGGCCCGCGGGAACTGGCTGAGGCGATCGATGTCCTTCATCGTGATCAGGCCCGCGAGATTGAAGCGATCATCGACGAGGATGATCTTCTCGACCTTGTTGCGGTTGGCGATCTGCTCGGCCTGGGTGAGTGTCGTGCCCGCGGGTGCGGTGATGATGCCCTTGGTGGTCATCACTTCACCCACGGTGGTCTGATCGGTTTCGACGAACTTGAGGTCGCGGCGGGTCACGATGCCCAGCACGCGGCCCTTGCCTCGCAGTGTCGTTGCGCCGTCTTCGGTCACGGGGAAACCCGAGACATTGTGCTGACGCATCAGTTCCTTGGCGCGAGCGACGGTGTCGGTGGGACCAAGTGTGAGCGGGTCAACGATGATGCCGTTGGCCGAACGCTTCACCTTCGCGACCTCGCGTGCCTGAGCCTCGACCGAGAGGTTCTTGTGGATGATGCCCATGCCGCCGTCCTGGGCGAGCGCGATGGCCAGTGCCGATTCGGTGACCGTGTCCATCGGCGCGGAGAGCAGTGGGATGTTCAGGCGGATGGTGCGGGTGAGCTGCGTCGAAGTGTCGGCCTCGGAGGGCATCACGCCCGATCGACGCGGCAACAGCAGCACGTCGTCAAACGTGATGCCATCAAACAGGATCTTGGAGTGGGGGGAGAACGACGAGGCCGGCATGTTTCCCATTCCATAGCGTTGGGGGGTCCGGGGCAGGTGTCAAGCGATGGGGGGGCAGAAGTGCGCAAGTGCCCAAGTTCCGAAGTGCGCAGGCGCGAGCGTTCAAGGGTGCAAAAGCGAAGAAGTGCAGCAGAGTGGTTCGGGAATCAACTGGCCAGCACCAGTGAATCACCCATACCGCTCAGCTGCACTCTTGCACTTTGGAACTTTGGAACTTTGGAACTTTGGAACTTCCGCCTCTTACCGCTTGTCCATCGGCGTGTACGCGACGGCGTGGGGACCCTTGTAGTCCACATCGGGGCGATAGAGGCGATTGTCGGAGAGCTGTTCGATGATGTGGGCCGACCAGCCGCCGATGCGGCCGACGACGAACATCGGCGTGAAGAGATCGAGGGGCAGGCCGATGCAGTGGTAAGTGGTCGCCGAGTAGAAGTCGACGTTGGGGTAGATGCCCTTGGCCGCAACGGCGGTGGCCATGACCTTCTCAATCGCGCTGGACTTCTCGTACAGGCTCATGTTGCCCGTGTCGTTGGCGAGTTCCTTGGCGAGCACCTTGAGGTGCGTGGCGCGGGGGTCGTACGCCTTGTAGACGCGGTGACCGAAGCCCATGATCTTGTCCTTGCGGGCCAGCTTGTCGAGGACGTATGCCTCGGCCGCTTCCACCGAAGGAATCTCGTTGAGCATCACCATTACGCCTTCGTTGGCACCGCCATGCAGCGGGCCACGCAGCGAACCGATTGCACCGGTGATCGCCGAGTAGATGTCGCTCATCGTCGAGATGATGACGCGAGCCGAGAAGGTCGAGTTGTTGAGGCCGTGATCGGTGTGCAGCACCAGGCAGACATCCAGAGCCTTGGCCATCGTGCTCGTGGGCTTCACACCATTGAGCATGTACAGGAAGTTCTCGGCAAGACCCAGCGACGCATCGGGCTTCACAAGCGCCTTGCCCGTGCGGTAGCGATGGAAGTAGGCCAGCATGGTCGGTGCCACGGCCAGCAGCTTGATGGCCTTCTCGCGGATTGACGGGATGTCGTTCGCGTTGGGCTTGGGATCAATCATGCCCATCGCCGAAACCAGCGTGCGGATCGCATGCATCGGCTGCGCATCCTTGGGAAGCTGCAGCAGCATCTTCTCGATCACTTCGGGCAGGTTGTAGAGCCCGCGAATCTTTGCGTTGAAGTCCGCCAGTTCTGCCTTGCTGGGCAGATGGCCATTCCACAGCAGGAAGACCGTCTCTTCAAAGGTCGAGTACGTCGCCAGCTCGCCGATGGGGATGCCCACGTATTCAAGGACGCCCTTTTCGCCATCGATAAAGGACATCTTCGTATCGGTTGCGATGACACCTTCAAGACCCTTGGAGTACGTCGCCATCTCGAGCTTCCTTCCGGGTGCCACAACAGTCAGCATGTGGTTGCCCTTGTTCAGGTTGGTTCCGAACAAAACCCGTCCGAGTTTGCTGAATACGGCCTGAACAGGCCGTCCTCGTGGCGGGGCGTCGGTTCGCGCAATCATAGAAGAGGACGGGCCGTAGGCAACGCCGGGCGCGGCTTGAATCGTGCGCAGTTGGCGAAAAAAGCGGGGGGAGGACCGTACCGTAGACGACTATGGCCAGGACTCGAATCAAGATCTGCGGAATCAAGGATGACGATGCCCTCTATGCCGCGGCGGACGCAGGTGCAGACGCCGTCGGATTCGTCTTCGTCCCCTCCTCGCCCCGTTATGTGGACCCTGAAACCGCCTTTGCTCTCATGTCGGGCCTGCCCCCCTTCATGGCCAGCGTTGCCGTCGTTGCCGACCCCGACATCGATGCCTTCGCTGACATGGAGCAGATCTGCCCGACCACCTACACGCAGCTCCACGGCGACGAGAATGAAAAGCTCGTTAAAGCACTGGGGCCCGATGTCTTCAAGGCCGTCCGATTCGACCCGGCGACCATCGCCGAGGAACTGAGCAAGTGGGAGGACAGCGAGGATGTGCTGGCGATCCTGGTGGATGGGACCGCCGCGGGTTCGGGGGCCGCACTGGACTGGAACGCACTCGCTGCGTTCACCGACCCCATCACCAAGCCAATCATCCTCGCTGGCGGCCTGACCCCACAGAACGTCGGTGAGGCCATCCGCATCATCCGCCCGTATGCGGTCGATGTCTCCAGCGGCGTCGAACGTGAACGCGGCGTGAAGGATCCTGCACTCATCGAAGCGTTCTGCCGCGCCGTGCGTGCCGCTGATGAATGACGCCTGGTTCACCATTCACCGGTGAACTGCGCAGGATTCCAAGTGATGTCATGAGCCTGCAATCAGGCACGCACGATGGCCGCCGCGGCTTGTGCTGCGCTGAGCCCATCGACCTGGATGATGGACGTGGCCAGTTCCCGATACAGCCCGTCGCGAGCTGCAAAGAGTGTGTCGACTTCATCCAGTGTTCCCGCCCCCGTCAATGACGGCCGTGCCGCGAGATTGGTGAGCGCGAGACGTGCGCGAAGGGTCTGGGGTGTCGCTCGCAGGTAGATGACCCTGGTGCCATCTGCCGCGGCGGTTCGCAGCAGTGCCGCCGCACCGGGCGCGGTGGGAGTCCCGCCGCCAAGGGCAAGCACGCAACGCATCGGTTGGGCGAGCAGTGCTTCAAGGGCTGCTGATTCGGCAATCCGGAATGCATCGATGCCACTGCGCTGGATCAACGCCGCGGCGTTGGCGACGCCTTCGCGTTGTGCGACGATTTCATCTAGGTCGAGTGCGGGGCAACCCAGATTCGATGCGACGATCGCCGCGGCGGTGCTTTTTCCGCTCGCGCGAAGGCCGATGAGAATGATCGATCCGGACTGCATGGAAGTGTCGACGAAGGCTCACCGAGGGCACTCAGACGCCCATGGCCTTGAGAATAGCCTCGATGTCGTCGGCGACCTTGATGGGCGGGTTGCTGATGCGGCCCCGGGGCGTGCACGCTCCAAGGTCCACGGTATTGGCCTTCATGTTGAGGCCGGTGTGGTACCCGACCGTCACATCCGGGTCCTTGAGCACATGGCCCGTCAGCACACAGGCCACCGTCTCGCGAGGGCCGATGATCCCCTCGCGACGCAGCAACCGCACGCCGGCCACCGACGCGCCTGATGCGGGCTCGCATCCGAATCCGTAGCGGCCAACGAGTGCCTTGTGCTCCACGATCTCATCATCGCTCACGCTGCGCACAACGCCATTCATCGCGTGAAGCGCCCGCAGCGCCTTGGGGAGATTCACGGGCCGGTTGATCTCGATCGCGGTGGCCACGGTGTGGGCCCGTTCGTTCGCGGCATCCATCCGTGCGTATTCCGCCTTCACCTTCGCAGCGTCGTAGGTGCCGCTGAGACAGAGTTTCGATGCATCCGCACAGGTGCATCCCTTGCAGCGTGCGGGCGTGCCGCAGGTGGCGGGAGTCCAGCGCACACCCAGCTCGTTGTAGACGCGGTCGAGCGTGCGCGATCCTTCAGCCTGGATGATGGCAAGCCGCGGCAGGCGGTCGATGATTCCAAGCGACTTGAGTTCGAGGAAGGCTTTGCCAAAGGCCGAGCAGTTGCCAAGATTGCCGCCGGGTACGACGATCCAGTCAGGAATGCGCCAGTCGAGTCCTTCGAGAATCCGGTACATGATCGTCTTCTGCCCTTCGAGGCGGAAGGGATTGACCGAGTTCATGAGGTAAACGCCTGCCTCTGGTCTGTTCTCCGCGATCTCGCGAACACGCGCGAGACACGCATCAAAGTCGCCCGCGACCTGGAGCGTGGTGGCGCCGTACTCGAGGGCCTGACTGAGCTTGCCGTAGGCGATCTTGCCATCACCGATGAAGACGAAGCAGCGCGTGCCTGTGAGTGCGCCGTAGACGGCGAGTGCGGCGGAGGTGTTGCCGGTGGAAGCGCAGGCGACGCGCGTGGCGCCCACCATGCGGGCGTGGGTGAACGCCGCGGCCATGCCGTTGTCCTTGAAGCTGCCTGATGGGTTGAACCCCTCGTACTGCAGGTAGACGCGTCCGCCACCGCCGACATCCATGCCCACTTCGCCCGCGAGCACATCCGCCCTCTGGAGGTTGGTGCGGCCTTCGCCGATCGTCACGATCTGGCGCGGATCATTGCAGAATGGGAGCAGGTCACGGAACCGCCACACGCCGGAAAAGTCCAAGGCTGAGTCGCTGGTGGGGAAGGCTCCAGCTCCCGCGCGGGCTCCCTTGGTCAGGGCACGGTCCTCGACGACCTGCCAGTAGTTGGTGGGAAAGCTGCTGGGCCACTCGTAGACGACGTCGAGCAACTCGCCGCAGCCGCGGCAGGCCACGAGCGTCTCGGTGACCGGATACTCTGCGCCGCAGGCCGCGTTGAGGCAACGCTGGACGACTCGGGCAGGCTGCAGTGGATTGGCAAAGTGCGTAGGCATGGCTGAAGCGAGTCTGGGAGCCCACCCGTAGCAGGTGGTGAGGATGCGGGAATGAACGAACCAGGAACAACCCAGGTGGGTGATCGCGAACAAGACGGTCAGCAAGCGTATCGGCCAATTGCTGCCGCCGGACGAGTCGGCGCGGCACGGCTTGCATGGGTGATCGCATACGCACTTGTTCAACCCATCGTGCTGATGATCGCGTTAGGGGTGTCGATTACGCTTCCAGATCCACCCGACATCGTTGCATGGGTGACGGATCGCGAACTCTGGGGGATGACCATTGCCGTTGGTGTTCTGATGGCCTTCGTGCAGATGGCGTTGGTGGTGCCTGTGTTTCCCTCGCGGCGCGCTCATGGGCAGCCCTCATGGCTCAGAAGCCTGGTCTCTGGTCTCGGGGTGGGCTCCGTGATTGCCGTGCCGCTCGTCACGGCACTGTGCATGACATCGTTCTTCGATGCCATCGGCCTTGACTGGCTCGACGATAACGAGAACGCATTCTACCTGATGGTTGGTGCTTCTGTCGTGCTGGGCGTGGGCATTGCGTTCCTCATGAGGCTGTTTTGCCGGGATGGCGTGCCGCTACTGATGAGTGTCGGCATCGCTGCGTTCATCGCCGCGGCACTGGTGGGGGGCATGGTGAGCGTCGCTGGCGATGCACTCAATCTGTGCTTTCAGTACCTGAATCCCGCGGCGCCTGAGATTGATGGCGGCCTCATCATTCTGGCGGGGGCTGGTGCGATGGCCCTGAGTTGGATCCTCTTCA
The DNA here is from genome assembly GCA_044371005.1 of Phycisphaerales bacterium. Classification (GTDB taxonomy): domain Bacteria; phylum Planctomycetota; class Phycisphaerae; order Phycisphaerales; family UBA1924; genus UBA2402. The sequence goes on from JBILUL010000096.1 coordinate 6,839, forward strand.
CGCCCCTGATGCTTGCGTTCAAGGGAACGCACGAGCCGGACACCTACATCTCTCGCCTCGCCTCGCGTCTGTTCATCGGCACCGTGATCGAAGTTGTCGCCACCATTCCCGTCGACATCATGGTCCGCAAGCGGACATCGTGTCACTGTGCCGACGGGTCATTCTGGGCCCTCATCATCGGCCTGAGCGCGGGGTTCATCGTGCTGGGGCCGGTGGTGGTGCTGTTGCCGTTGGGCCGCCGCTTCCAGCGTCGGTCGCTGGGGCGGTGTCGGGCCTGCGGATTCGACATGCGCGGCTGCCTCGGAGCACCGGTCTGCCCGGAATGCGGCACGGCTTGGGCGTACCAGGGACCCAGCGCGTCACCTCCGGCGGCGTCGCTGTCAGAGGGCAATGATCCACCCCGTGCAGGCTGAACCACTTCACATCGTCCACGCCACCGATGACTTTGCCGTCATTGAGAAGCCATCTGGCCTTCTCAGCGTGCCTGGCAAGGGGCCCCACAAGCAGGATTGTGCCGCGTTGCGAGTTCGGGCGATGTTTCCTCGCAGCGATGGGCCACTGGTCGTCCACCGGCTGGACATGGAGACGTCGGGCCTGCTGGTCTTCGGCCTTACTGCCGATGCGCAGCGACACCTGAGCGGGCAGTTTGAGCAGCGAATCCCTGAAAAGGCCTATTGGGCGTTGCTGGATGGCATTCTCGAGCAGGATGAAGGGGAAATCAACCTGCCGATGCGACCCGATGTCGCCAACCGGCCATGGCAGATGATCGATCACATCCACGGGCGAAATGCATGCACCCGCTATCGCGTGCTGGCCCGTGAGATTGATCGCACCCGCGTGCGGCTCGAACCAGTGACCGGAAGGGCTCATCAACTTCGGCTGCATGCTGCGACCATGAAGGTGCAGGGCGGGCTCGGGGCTCCGATTCTGGGCGATGTGCTCTACGGCGACCCGGAGCGGGCCGAACGGCTCATGCTGCACGCTGGCTACCTCTCATTCCTCGACCCAGCGACACTGGCGCGAGTGGAGTTTCACTCGCCCGCCCCGTTCTGACCCGTTGGGACGGCAATAATCGCCGCTATGGACCAATTCCGTGGCTTGCTGGGTGTTCTGGTGCTGCTGGCTCTTGCCTTTGCCTTCTCAAGCAACCGCCGGCGCATCAATCCGCGCATTGTCATCGCTGGCCTTGCCATGCAGCTGGTCATCGCGTGGGCGTGTCTTTCATTCACTCCGGTCGTCGAGCTCTTTCAGGCTCTTGCACAAGGCGTCACACGCGTGATCTCCTTCGCCGATGAGGGCACGGTCTTTCTCTTCGGCAATCTCGCGGATGCCAGCAAACCCTGGGGCTTTGTCTTTGCCATCAAGGTCCTCCCGGTCATCATCTTCTTCGCGTCGTTCATGAGCGTGCTCTATTACCTGGGGATCATGCAGCCCATCGTCGCGGCATTGGCCTGGGTCCTGCGCCGCACACTGGGCGTGACCGGAGCCGAAGCGCTCTCCGGAGCCGCGAACATCTTCCTGGGGCAGACTGAAGCCCCGCTCACCGTCAAGCCGTTCATCGCCAGCATGACCAGATCGCAGATCATGGCCATCATGACCGGTGGGTTCGCCACGATTGCCGGGAGCGTGCTTGCCGCGTATGTGGGTATCCTCGGCGGCGACACCGATGAGGGCAAGGTCCTCTTCGCCAAGCACCTGATGACCGCCAGCCTCATGTCGGCGCCGGCCGGGTTCGTGATGGCCAAGATCATGCTTCCCGAGACGGAGACGCCGCCCAGCGAGGAAATGGGTAGTCTGAAGAACGATGAGCAGGTGAAGGCGCGCAATGTCGTCGATGCCGCCGCGGCGGGGGCAACCGAGGGCATGCGGCTGGCCGCGAATGTCGCGGCGATGCTTGTGGCGTTCGTTGCGCTGATCGCGATGCTCAACTGGCCTCTGGCTGCGATGTGCGTCTGGCTGAAGTATGAGCCCCTCACGTTTCAGGCGATCCTGGGCATGGTCTTCAAGCCGCTGGCCTGGTGCATGGGAGTACCTGCCAAGGATTGCGGCTTCTTCGGTGCTGTGCTTGGCCAGCAGGTGATCGCCACGGAGTTCGTCGCGTATCTTGATCTGGGCAAGCACATCGCCAACGGGACCATGGACACGCGTTCTTGTCAGATCGCGACCTATGCGCTGTGCGGGTTTGCGAATCTGCCATCGATTGCGATTCAGATCGGTGGTTTCTCTGCGATGGCACCGTCACGCCGCGGCGATTTCGCGGCGATTGCGCCGCGTGCCATGGTGGCAGGTGCTCTGGCCTGCTGGATGACTGGTGCGATCGCCGGCCTCTTCATCTGAAAGTGCGAGCCCTGCGTGGCTCAGGGACGGGCCCAAGGCTGTCCGAGCTGGTGACCCACGATCACGCCGGCCGTGGTGCCCGCCGCGGCGAAGAGGCGATGGAGCGGCTCGTCCTTGGGCTCATCACTGAGTTTGAAGGTCGAATGGTGCATCGGCAGCAGGTGTTCGGCACCGGACTCCTGGAACATCGTCCAGACCTGTTCGGGCGAGGCGTGATTATGAATCCACGGGTCGTAGGCGCCGATGCCGAAGATCGCCAGATCGGTCCGCCGCGGCTCGCTCGCGAGCGTACGGAAGCGATCGGTCAGTGCCGTGTCTCCCGCAAAGAGCACGCGGCGGTGGAGACTGTCGAGTACGTACGCGTTGTATCCCCGATGTGCATCTACGGTCATCCGCGCGCCCCAGTGTCGGGGCTGCATGGCGCGAAGCTGCAAACCGTTGGCGGAGAGTTCGCGGTCCCAGCCGAGTTCATCAACCTGACCGAAGCCGCGTGGAACGAGGCGTGCGGTGCCCGCCGCCGTGATCACGCGAGTGGAAGGATGGGCCAGGGCTCGCAGCGAGGGCTTGTCGAGGTGATCAAAGTGCGCGTGCGAGAGCAGGATGATGTCGGGCCGCGGCAGTGCCGCCGGGTCGGGTGCGGGTGCCAGTCTTCCCAGCCCGATCGTGATGGGCCCGATCGGGATGCCAATCCGGGGGGAGAAAACGGGATCGGTGAGGACCCACTGATCACCTACCCGCAGCAGAACTGATGCATGGCCGAGCCACGTGGCCGCCAGCGAACTGGAAGCGACTTCGGGAGGAACGCTGACATCGAGACGTTGATGGGCGACCCGGTCGCGCTCGCGGATGGCGCGGGGCAACTCGACGGAATAACGTCGCAGGCGGTTGATGGCCGCCATCGTCTGCTGTCGCCACGTTCTGCGGCGATCGTCCGGATCACTGGGAGGAAGTCGCCCCACGCAAAAGGATAGACCACGCGAGAGCTCGGCCGCAGCCTGTGCAGCACTCTGTCCGCCGGTGAAAGTCAGGGTGCATCAAGAGGCCCTGATCGAGCGTCAGTTGCCCGAGTAAATCGCCAGTTCGCGACGTCGGAAGATGTACACCGACAGCATGAAGAGGATCGCACTCGTTCCTGCCAGCACCAGCCCGCCGGTGGCAAGGTCGGTTCCGGAGAGTTCAAGCCCCTCAACCAGACGCGCGGTCGGCCGCAGGTCCGCGTAGACCCCGAAGACCTGTGAGACAACCCCGGCGATCTTGGAGGTCACGGTCTGCAGAATGAGGATGTTGCCCTTCTGATCTTCAGTCGCGTAGTTGTCCAGGGCACTGCGCACGAAGCCCGCGGCTTCGGCGGAGACAAAGAGCGTCATGCTCACCAGGGAGGCTACTGAGAAGGAAAGGAACGTGCTCGCCCAGATTGCCAGGATCGAGAGGAACGCGAGTTTGATCCACAGGACGCCAAGGCAGCGGAAGAAGTTGGCGCGGAAGCCGCCAGAGCTGTACGAGAGTTCCATGCCGTCGGGGCTGAAGTTGAGCGCCTCGGGATTCACCAGGCGTGTATTGATGTCGCCGTTGGTGATGCTCAGTTCGGCCATTCCGCTCTTGTCGAGAATGCGGTTGGTGAGCGGGATGGAGTGATACTGCCCCAGTGCAATCGGGATGACTTCCGGGGGAGAGCCCATGAACTGGAGTGTGATCCGGTAGGTTGCATCCGGGCGGTTGGCGCCGGAGTTGAGCTTGAAGCGGAGGATGATCGGGCGACCGCTGGTTGCCGCGGCGTTCATCCCGTCAAACCGGAAGATCCGCTGCTCGCCGGGGGCGATCACGCGGTCTTCGAGCTGATATGACTTGCGGAGACTGTCGGAGATGGTCTGCCGCAAGTAGTCGCGCTTGAACCGAACTTCTTCGGGCGTGCCGACGCTGATGTCGAGCTTCTTCATCTCGGCATCGACCATGGCTTCGACGTTTTCCTCGAACTGCGCTTCGGCGGCGCGGGGCGTGGGGTGTACGGTCGTCCGTGCCGTCAGCACCTGCGTCTCAAGGATGAGCCGGTCCTCGGTCAGGCCGCGGCCGCCCTTCATGACGTACGCCTCGCTCTCGCCGATGGCGGGCTGCGTTCGAAGATATTCGGTGAAGAAGAAGATGCCCGACCCGCTGACCAGGAGCAGCGACGCGGCCAGGATGCTCATGCCCAGCCACTTGCCCAGCACGTACTGCCACGCCGCGACGGGCTTGGTCATGGTCTGCCAGATCAGCTTGTCGCGCTGTTCGGTGGCGACCGTTGCCACCGAGAAGGTGACGACGAGCAATGCGGTGATCCAGAAGGAGCCCGCGGTCGCGAACTGCAGGAATGACTGCACGCGGTAGCGAAGTGGCTGGGTCGGGTCCAGGATCAGCGGCAGCGTCGCAAGGCCGAAGACCATGAGCACGATGAAGATCATCGAGACCTTCATGCGGACCGCTTCGTTGATCACATTGCGGGCGATGGCAAAGACCGGGTGCGAGCCCGAGAGGAGGAGGCGGGAGAGCTGAATGAGCGCCGTGAAGGTGGCGATGAGTGCAAAGAGGCCGCCGGAGGCGATGCTCAGGTCGCGGCCGCGGCCGATCAGGGCGAAGAACCAGGCGAGCGAGCCGCCGACGATGGCGAGTGCGAGGTACGTGAGCCCAAGGCCCAGCCAGATGATCACGAGGCTGATCGACATTGCGATCAAGGCCCCGACGACGAAGCCGGTGCTCGACTGCTTGGCACCGAGGATGTCGTTGACGATCTGGCCCGTGGATGAGAGCACGGGTGGCTTCACCGATGCTGCAACCGCGGCTTCGCCGGAGCTGGTGGGTTGTTCATTGCCTGGGGCGGCGTCAGCTCCGGGCTCGGGCATGTCCTCTGCGGTCACCTTGCTCGTGGAGACTCGCGAGGACACGGCGACCGTGTAGGCAATCGATGTGCCGATGGTGATCAGGACCACCAGCACCGAGGCGATGATCTTGAAGAGGCGCGACTGCTGCAGTCGGTTGAGTCGGCCCGGCCAGGAGCGAATGTTCACCGCTTGCCTCCGTGTGCATCATCCGAAGCGTCCTGAGCCGGTCCGCCCAGCAGGTTCCCGATCACCGAGGTGTCGATTTCCTGAACCGGTGCCTTGGCGGCTGGGGCCTTGTGCGAGCCCGCGGATGCCGGGGCGGGGGACGGGGCGATGGGCGCGGTCGTAGCCTGAATCAGCGAGCCGATCACGCTGGTATCGGGGCCGGTCGCGGCCGCGGCAGGCTGGGCTGGAGCCGATGCCGCGGCGGGCGCGTCCTTGGCCGTGAGCATGCTGATCAACTGATCGCCTGAGGGTTCCTCGGCCTTGAGGAACGAAGCGGTCTGACCGCCGGACATGGCACCGGAGGTGGTGATCTCGGCGCGAGCCTGTTCGACGATGTCGATGAAGAGAGCTTCGAGCGACTGGCGGGGCTTGGTGACGCGGGTGATGGCCTTCGAGCCCTGCGAACGCTGGCGGATGAGTCGGTCGATCTCAGCCACCGTTTCGTCATCGAGCGTGTCGGCTTCGATGCTGGTGCGGGACTGGGTGACGAGCAGTTCATCGCAGGTGCCTTCGGCTCGCTTCTGACCGCCGTAGAGGATGACCAGGCGATCGACGCAGTCTTCGACGTCGGCGAGGAGGTGGCTGGAAAGCAGGACGGTCTTGCCGCGGCGGCCCAGTTCGATGATCAGGTCCTTGATCTGCTTGGTACCGATGGGGTCAAGGCCGGTCGTGGGCTCATCGAGGATGAGCAGATCGGGGTCATTGATCAGGGCCTGGGCGATGCCGATGCGGCGCTGCATGCCCTTGGAATACTCGCGGACGGGCCGGAACTGGGCGTTGGTCAGACCGAGCATGTCGAGCAGTTCATCGACGCGGCGGGTGCGCGTGCGATGATCGATCTCGAACAGCTTGCCGTAGTACTCGAGCGTTTCGCGGGCGTTGAGGAAGCCGTAGAGGTACGACTCTTCGGGGAGGTAGCCGATGCGGCGCTTGATCTCGACGTCCGTGGGGCTCTTTCCGAAGAGCGCGATGCGACCAGAGCTGGGGCGCAGGAGTCCCAGGATCATCTTGATGGTCGTGCTCTTGCCGGACCCGTTGGGACCCAGCAGGCCGAAGATCTCGCGGGGGCGGATGTCGAAGGAGAGGCTGTTGACCGCGCGGGCGCGGTCACGCATCCAGAAATCCTTGAAGATCTTGCTGACCTGCTGGCAGACGACAAGTGAGTCGGACATTGGGTGGACTTCTTGCTGGAGTGAACGGGCACTACTGGGTCAGATCGATTCCTGAGTCGTTCCGGTCTGCGTCTTGAAGCGTTCCTTGCGGAGCTCTTCCATGCGACGATCCTCGGCCTTCTTGCCTTCACGTTCCTTCTGCGCCCGATCCATGGCGCGACCCAGATCCGGGTCGGCGTTGAGCAGCAGGCGGATCGCGGCGAGATTCTCAGGAACGTAAACAGTCTGCACGCTGTCGCGGCTCATGAAGGCCGTGACGGCACCGGACCATTCCTGCTGGACCATCACGCTTGGGTTCTGTGTGAACTGCGTGAGCTTGGCGTTGAAGCGGTCAAGCGCGGTCTTCGCAGTCGTCACCGCCGCGGCACGATCACGCTTGGCCTCGGCCAGCATCGTCGTGATCTGGCCGCTGATGCGGACGGGGACCTTCTGGCCGTCCATCTCAACCTCTTCGCCAAGCAGGAGCTTGTCGATGATGGCGAGCCACTCGGTCTGGGCCTTTTCATCCTTGCGGTTGATGGCGGCCTCGAATGCCTCGATGGCCTTGAGGAGGTAGGGAACAGCCTGACCTGCGATCGAGTTCAGGGCGTTGTCGCCCTCGCTCTTGGCCTGATCGACCACCTTGGCTGCATCAGCCGAGGCAGACTGCACCTTGGCGAAGTCGCTGCGCACCCACAGCGGCGCAATCGTCTGATCGAGCGTGAGCTGGTCGATCACCAGGCCGCTCTGGAAGGAATCAAGCGTGCGCTGGGCCACGGCCTTGGCGCGTGCCGCGACCGAAGCCGTCTGCGAAGCGGACTGCTTGAGAAGTTCATCGATGGTGACGGTGGCGCAGGCCTGAACGACGCCGCGCTTGACGGCGGCGCGGACCAGGGCGATCTCATCGGTGGGGAGCACGTTCTGCGCGTACTTGCTGATGTCGTCGCGGCGATAGCCGACCTTCCACTTGGTGTGAGCGATGTTGCCATCGGCCGTGAGCACCGAGCCGCTGCCGCCCTGGTCGGGCTTGAGCGACTGCGTGGGCATCAGCTTCTCGACGCTGGTTCCCTCGGCGGTTCCGTCGGGAACAAAGACCCAGAAGTCCTTGTCGATCACGACGTCGTTGAGGCCGCGATCCACTTCGATGAGTTCACCCAGCGGATAGGGAGCGCTCAACTGAAGGCCCGGATCGAGCGCTTCGCCCTGCTTGCTGCCGAAGAGCAGGCGGATGGCCTGCTTGCCTTCCTGCACCGAGTTGAGGCCGCTGAGCGCGTACCAGCCGCCGAGGACGAACATGCCGACCTGAAGCAGCCCGAGCATCACCTTGAGTGAGTCGGCAAGCGACTGGTTTGCCGGATCGAAGACCGACGAGTCGTTGCCGACCGTTCCGGCCGCCTCGCGGAGTGCGACCGACCCGCTGCGGCGGGGTGCTGCAGGAATGCCCGAAGAACCCTGACCATCAGCGGGCGCGGGATCACGGAGTATCTGACTGGTCCGAAGACTCATCGAGTGGTCTCCTTGTCCTTGGTCGCGCCGCCGGTGGAACGCTGCATCGAGTCGCTCAGCCAGTTGCCCTCGGTGGGGCTGGGGATCTGTCCGCTCTTGAGACGCTCGAGGGCGTTGGGGAAGAGCAGGTTCACGCCGGGCATCGAGCCCGAGAGGACGAGCGTCGTCCGCTTGCCGAAGCTCTGACGGATGAAGTCCATGTTCTCGATGAAGACCGCAAGGTCAGGATTGGTGTTCATCTGAGCGAAGTAGGGGGCTGCTTCGAGGTCGCCGCGGTTGCGGATCTCCTGGGCAAGACGCTCTGCGAAATCGCTGATCTTGCGGGCCTGGCTCTCGGCCTCGGCACGCAGGCTCTGGGCCCGTGAGTTGCCTTCGCTCTCGGTGGCCTTGGCGATGCCTTCACGGGTGACCTTCATGCGTTCGAAGACGGCCTTGGTGGTCTCTTCGGGAAGGACGATGCGGGTGATGCCCACATCCACCGCCGCGATGCCGTAGTCATCGAGCTTCAGGCCTGTCGAGTCGTTGGAGGACTCGAACGCCTTCTTCATGTTCTCTTCGAGTTCATTGAGCGGGGTGACGCTGGCGCCCGTCGTGGCCGTGAAGAGCTGGTCGATGCGGTACTTGCTGACCAGGGCGCCGGCGGCGCGGATGTTGCCCTTGAGCGAGCCTTCAGCAGCCTTGTAGTGCTCCTCGGCCGTGGACCCGGCGTTGCTGAAGCGCTGGAAGAACTTGAGCGGATCGCTCACGCGCCAGGTGCAGAAGGTCTCGATGACCACCTGCCGGTTGTCGGCGGTGTTGAGCGTCTCGAGGCGGGTGCTCAGCACGCGGACGCGCGTGTCGTACTTGGTGACGGACTGGAAGTAGGGAACCTTGAACCGCAGTCCAGGGTTCTTGATCACATCGTTCTCATCGGCTTTGCCGAGGGTCGTGACCACGGCCGCTTCGGTGAAGCGGACGGTGAAGGTACATGCAAAGGCGAGCAATGCGACCAGAAAGACGGAAGTGACGAGATAGATCAGAGTCTTGCGCACGGGGAGGAACTCCGCGAGTGGTGAGGTGAGTCAGTGTGTCGGAGCAGAGAAGAAGCGGTCAGATCAGTCGGTCGAGCTTCATTCCTGCGTTGAGTCGTTGAAAGCGGTGGTGGGGGAGGACGGTCAGTTCAAGGGGTCCCCGATGGTGTTGTTCTTGAAGATGTCCTGACCGAAGTCCTTGTCCTTGAGGTCGTAGTCGAGCATCAGGCCCTTCTCGGGCGTGATGTAGACTCGTGCATCCTTCATGATGTCCTGAAGGGTGCCGAAGTACTCGCGTGCCTTGTAGAGGTTCGGGGCCGCGTTGAAGAGTGCGACACGCCCCTGCTGACGGGCCGCCATGCCGCGGATGCTCATGTGGCGGCTCCATCGCTCGGCCTGTGCCTTGGAGAGTGCCGCCGCGGCGGACCCGCCTGCACTTTCGAGCAGCTTCTGCACCACGAACTCCTGATCGCGGATCTGTTCGGCGGTTGCCTTCTTGTCACGCAGGTCATCGAGCGTGTTGAGTGCTTCGACGATCTTCTTGGCGGTGGCGACATCGCCGGCGACTTCGGTCAGGGCCTTCACGCCGTCGGCGTGCGCCGCCTCGATGTTGGCTTCGCGCTTCTGGTCGGCCTGCACCGGCGTTTCGAAGGCCGTCGCGACCGTCCGGGGCGGGTGCGCTCCGACGATGCCAAGGTGCAGCACCTTCACACCAGCGCCGCGGGGCTTTCCATCGGCACCGATGTTCAGCCGATCGAACGCGGCCTGCACCTGATCGAGCATCTGGCTGGAGAGCTTGACACGCTCCCCGCCCAGCACATCATCGAGCGTGACCTTCTGGAAGAACCGGACCAGCTCGCGCTGGGCGACGGCCTTGAGAATGTCATCACGCTGAGCCGCGGGGCCGAGTTCATCAAAGAGCAGCACATCGCTGACGACATACTGCAGCGGAATCTCTGCCGACACCATCGAGAAGTCGGAGAGGTCTTCCTTGGAGTCGGCCACGTTGGCCCGGCGAGCGGTCCGCACGAGTTGATAGACCTCTTCGCCGGCGTGATCGTTCGTCCAGAGGATCGGCTCGGGAGTTGCCGGGGGCGAGGTGCCCAGTTCGATGCGACGCAGACCGGTGACCGTTTCATCCGTCACCGTGAGGCGGCCGTTAGTCGCATTGCGGGTGAAGTACTCGGGGATGTAGACCGTTTCGATCGGCCAGGGCCACTTGAAGTGAACGCCCGGGGCCACATCGGCCTTCGAGACTGAACCGAACCGGAGGATCAGACCGCGCTGGTGGGGACGGATCACAGCGACCGCTGAGAGCAGCCACACGACGATGAGTCCGAAGAAGAAGAGCGGCACCAGGGCTCGGCTCAGCAGCTTGTAGAACCAGCCGCTGGTGACATCGAAACCCAGCTGGTAGTTGATTGCATCGCTGATCGAGCGGGCGATCTGGTCGGGAGCGGCCAAGAGACCCAGAAGACGCGAGTCAAACGCCGGACGGGGCATCTCGCCGGAGCGACGAGGACGGTACATGCCAAGCACGAAGTGGAAGATCGTCTCGAGGCCCACCAGGAAGATGAACGCGGGTGCGATCACCTGCATGTAGCGAACACCGGTGTCGTTCTTCATGAGGGACAGGAAGGCCGCGATGCCGATCGCCAGGCCCAGCAGTGCGGAGCCGATGGCGAACGAGGCACCTGCGCGAAGGTTGGCCCACGGAGCGTGACGGGCGTGGCCCGCCGCGTATCGGGCGAAGACGAACCCGAGGGCACCGATGCCAAGGCCAAGACCCATCGCCCACCCGCGCATGCCAAGGGGTGTGAACTGGTCCAGCGCCAGGGTTTCCTTGGCGTTGAGCACTCGCATGAGGCCCAGGCCGGCAAGGCCGATGCCGATGATGACCGAGACGGCCGGCACGAAGAACTTGTACAGCATCGCCAGCCGCTTCGCAGCAGGGCGGAACTCGTCCGCGGAACTGCTGAAGACCGAAGTCCCCGCGAGTTCGGAGGTTGCCATTGCATCGGATTCGATGGCCTCCACCCGCTCGCGCCGGTGCTGGTCATAGACGATGGCAAGGCAGAGCCATGCGGCGACGCCCACCCACGCGAAAATCGAGGCGGTGACCGCCGCGGTGTCGCGGGAGAGAAGTCCGAAGATCAGGAACGTCGAGGCAATGAGTGTCTGAAGCACCAGACCGCCGATGCTGACACTCGTTGCCTGCTTGTAGGTGATGTAATCCGCTTTCATGCACCCTTTCCAGATGCCAAGACCGCGCGAACCCGGATGAATCCGCCGAACTTGATCGAAGACAAGGTTGAAGACTCCGACACACTGCTCAACACAACGCACGTACACACGGTGTGGTTCATACCACGCCGTTCGCACTCATGGTGCACGACCAGAACGGTCTGCACACCCAACCGACCCGCCACGCCGGTCAGCCGCACCGCGGCACGATCGCACCCGAGCCGGGCCCGTCACACCGCTTGAGGGGCGACGTTAGGGCGGCTCGATGGCAAGGGGGGGTATTGTGGCATGGCGGACATCGCCTTTCCACCTTCCTCCCGATTCCGGAGCTCCGCCGTACCAAGCAGGACAGCCGAACCGTGCGCCGACCAAACATTGCCTCTGGGCAAGTTTGATGTACGCTCA